>DATBAU010000173.1:0-3049 GCA_036271355.1 Rudaea sp.
CAAAACGGAATTGTGCAAAGCGCTCGCCGAATTCCTGTTCGATTCGACCGAAGCGATGGTCCGCATCGACATGAGCGAGTTCATGGAAAAGCATTCCGTGAGCCGCCTGATCGGCGCGCCGCCGGGATATGTCGGTTATGAAGAAGGCGGTTATCTGACCGAGGCCGTGCGTCGCCGTCCATACAGCGTGATCCTGCTCGACGAAGTCGAGAAGGCGCATCACGACGTGTTCAACGTGCTGCTTCAAGTGCTCGACGATGGACGTTTGACCGATGGACAAGGCCGCACCGTCGATTTCCGCAACACCGTGATCGTGATGACGTCGAATCTCGGTTCGCAATTCATCCAGGAAAATTCCGGCGACTCGGAGGTCGAATACACGCAAATGAAGGCGTCGGTCATGGCCGTCGTGCAGGCCCATTTCAGGCCGGAGTTCATCAATCGGCTGGATGAAATCGTTGTATTCCGCGCGCTGGAGAAATCGCAGATCCGCCAGATCGCGCGCATCCAGACCGATTATCTCGCCAAGCGTCTGGCCGAACGGCAGCTCACGCTCACGTTGTCGGACAAGGCGCTCGATCTACTCGGTAATGTCGGTTTCGATCCGGTGTACGGCGCGCGGCCGTTGAAGCGGGCGATCCAGCAGCAGTTGGAGAATCCGCTGGCGAAACAAATCCTGGAAGGAAAATTCCAGCCGGGCGACCGCATCGCTGTCGATACGCAAGGCGGACATCTGGCGTTCGCCACGAAGTAAAACCAATGGTGGCGCGGTGTTGAAACCGCGCCGCTTCTTCTTGTCCGATTGTCATCCGCATTTCATATTGCGGCAGTCGCAGCGAAACCCGTATTCTTCGGTCATACGTTCGTTGGATGACGCATGGCCGTTGCCGCCGGGGAATTGCAGTCACCTCAAGCCGCCGTAGCGCGACTGCGTGCGGCTGCGGCGAGCGATCCGAAACGGCCGCAAATCTGGCGCGTGCTGGCGGATCATCTCGATGAAATCGGAGACCGTGACGGTGCCGCATTCGCTTATCTCAAACACGTTCACTACGCGGTCAACGATCCCGCGCTGATGGCCGCCGGCGCGGCGCTGCACGCCAATCGCATTCCCGAAGCCGAAACGCGGTTGCGCCAGCAGTTGACGCAGGCGCCGACGGACATCGTCGCGATCCGCATGTTTGCCGAACTGGCGATGCGGCTCGATCGCGGCGAAGACGCCGAGCATCTGCTCGAACGTTGTCTCGAACTCGCGCCGGATTTCCAGGAAGCGCGACATAACTACGCGATCGTTTTGCATCGGAACAACAAACCGACATCCGCGCTCGCGGAACTGGACACATTGCTGCGTGCGAATCCGACGGAGCCCGCCAGCCGCAATCTGAAAGCGGCGGTGTTGTGTCGCATCGGCGAATACGATCCGGCCATCGAAATCTACGATGCGTTGCTGCGCGAATTTCCGCAGCAGGCGCACGTGTGGCTAAGTCTCGGTCACGCGTTGAAAACGGCGGGTCAAAACGATCGCGCGATCGCGGCGTATACGAAATGCACGGAACTCGATCCGGCGTTTGGCGAAGCGTATTGGAGTCTCGCCAATCTCAAGACCTTCCGCTTCAACAACGCGCAGGTTCAGACGATGCGCGATGCACTGGCGCGTGTGGATCTCGACGACGAGCATCGCCTGCATCTGGATTTCGCGCTCGGGAAAAGTCTGGAAGACCGCCGCGAATACAAAGAATCATTCGATCATTACGCGACCGGAAATGCGCTTCGCTTGAAACGCGTCCCTTACAGTGCCGACGAGACATCGCGCCGCTTCGCGCGGGCGCGAGAAATTTACACTTTCGATTTTTTCCGAGAACGCGCGAGCGCGGGTTGCGATACCGCCGCACCGATCTTCATCGTCGGTTTGCCCCGTTCCGGTTCGACGCTGATCGAGCAAATCCTCGCGAGTCATCCGCAGGTCGAAGGCACGATGGAGTTGCCGGAAATCACGTCGATGACGCGCGCGCTCAAGCACGCAAGCGGCGACAAGTCGGCGACGTATCACGACACCCTCGCGCGCATGAGCGCGAACGAGCTGCGCGATCTCGGCGAGCAGTATCTGGAACGGACGCGGGTGCATCGAAAGCTCAGTCGGCCGTTTTTCATCGACAAGATGCCGAACAACTTCGCGCATATCGGGCTGATCCATCTCGCGCTGCCGAACGCGAAGATCATCGATGCGCGGCGCCATCCGATGGCGTGCTGTTTCTCGATCTTCAAACAGCATTTCGCGCGCGGACAGAATTTCGCGTACAGCCTCGACGATCTCGCGCGCTATTACCGCGATTACGTCGCGCTGATGGCCCATTTCGATACGGTATTGCCCGGCCGAATCCATCGCGTGCAGTACGAATCGATGGTCGTCGATACGGAATCGGAAGTGCGCCGACTCCTGGATTATTGCGGCCTGCCGTTCGACGTGGCGTGCCTGCGTTTCTTCGAGAATGATCGACCGGTGCGCACGGCCAGTTCCGAACAGGTGCGGCAACCGATCTACACGACTGGCGTCGATCTATGGCGCCGTTACGAAACCTGGCTTGGCCCGTTGCGGACCGCGCTGGCGACATCGACGGAGGAAACGCGACGGTCGCTTAGGAAGGCGTTTGTATACAAATAAAAGTGTGTAGTTGAAACCTCATTGGCTCGACTCGGGGAGTAGTCATCCATGAAACGAACGATCAGCAACTTACAACGCGTGCGACGTGCCGCTCTGACGAAGCTGCCGCTCGCCGCGGCGATTCATTTCGTGTGTTTCGCGCCGGTATTCGCCGACACGAATCCCGACGCCGATCCGCAGCAAAGCGGTTCGGCTTCGTCGGTCGGCACCGATCAAAGCAAGGCGCAGCAACTCGGCGAAATCAACGTCACCGCGCAGAAGCGCGTGGAGAACGTGCAGTCCGTGCCGATCAGCATGGATGTGCTCACGACCGACAAACTGACCGAGATGAACGTCTCGGACGTTTCCGACTGGACCAAACTATTGCCGATGGTGTCGACGAGTTCGTCG
>DATBAU010000174.1:0-3723 GCA_036271355.1 Rudaea sp.
ATGACAATCGTCGCCGTCCTGATAGTCGCACGACGAATAATCCGACACGCTTTCCACCGCGCCGGCCATCGTTTCCGGCGGCAGCGGAAACGCCACGCCGCTCTCGCAATCGGTTCCGTAGTATCCGTCGTTTTTCACGAGCGGTTCGGTCGAATAGCCGTCCCACGATGCGTAAAGAAGATGCATCGAGAGATCGATCTGGAATTTAGTGCCGCCCGCGCCGCCGGTTCCCCAGCCGACACTGGCGGTCGTCATCGTCGCCGAATTCGAATCGGGTGTGACCGCGGAAATATCCTGTGTCCAGATCGCGCCGGGCGGAAAATGCGCGTGCTCGCGTACCGGTTGCGCCGTTTGCGCGAGAAGGATGTGCGATGCGAAGAAACAAAACACGATTGCCGCACGCATGGAATTCTCCTCGGAACAACTGCCACACCCTACGTTCTCGTTGCGAAACAACCCGTGCAGGGAATCACAGTTTGCGTTTCACCACACGAGGTCGGCGGGCACGTCGTCGTCTGCCGGCGCGTTCGGATCGCACAGCAATACGAGCGATTCCGGCTGAATCGCCTGCGCTTGCAGCGCGATGTCCTTGTCGACCAGCAGATAACGGCCGGCGAGTTGCACCACCGCCAATTCGCCGATATTGAGTTTCGCGAGCTGATCCTTCGTGCAATACACGCGGCGGATTTTGTTGCCGTGCGGGAAGTGTCGCGCGACATCCGCGTCGGCGAGATTGAGCGCTTTATCGTTGAGCAGCGTCGTCAACTTGGCTTTGCGTTCTTTTTTCTCGCGCGCGATGCGTTCGGTTTCTCGCTGCGCCTGCGCTTGGGCTTCGCGATCGGCTTTCGCGCGCATCGCGTAGGCGCGCGCGAGATCGACATCCTCTTTTTTCGGCGGCGATGGCGGACGATATTGCGGTTTCGGCGGCGCTTTCGCCTGCGGCCTGGGCGCGGGCTTCGGTTCCGGTTTGAGCTTCTTCGCCAGACCGCTTTTAAGAAGCTGGTCGCGCAAGGATTCGGACATGGTCGATCTCAGTAATGCGGCGGCGGCGGTTCGTTGCGCGCGTCGTCCTGAAGTCCGACGCGCAGTTGCGACAGTTCGCTGTGCAATCGGTCGTACGCGGAGCGCAGTTGCAACAACTGACGGTCCTGCGCGGCGACGGTCGAATCGAGTGAATGCGCCGTCTGTTCGAGGAATGCGAATCGCGTTTCGAGTTCGGTCAGGCGTTGTTCGAGCGTTGCGGTCATCGGTCAGAGACGTCCATCGGTTTAATCTACGGGTAGTTTACGTCGTGGACGATGCGCCAGCGCGAACGCTACGTCCGCGCCCGATGCCGTAATACGCGATACCGGCCTGCTCGACCGCGACGGGTTCGTAGATGTTGCGGCCGTCGAAGATCACCGGCGTGCGCAATGTTTCGGCGATGCGGGCGAAGTCCGGACTCCAGAATGCTTTCCATTCGGTGATGATGACGAGCGCGTCGGCGCCGTCGAGCGCCGCGTAGACTTCGTCGCACAGATGCAGACGGTCGTGATCGCCGAAGAGGCGCTTCGCTTCGGCGATCGCTTCCGGATCGTAGGCGCGCACGGACGCGCCAGCTTCCCACAATTGATCGAGTAGTCGGCGGCTCGGCGCTTCGCGCATGTCGTCGGTGTTGGGTTTGAACGCGAGACCCCACAACGCGATCGTTTTGCCGCGCAGGTTGCCGTCGAAGTGGCGCGACATCAGTTCGAACAGTTTTTCCTTTTGCGAGTGATTCACGGCTTCGACCGCGCCAAGCAGGCGCGCTTCGTAATCGTGGCTGCGCGCGGTGCGTTCGAGCGCTTGCACGTCCTTCGGAAAACACGAACCGCCGTAGCCTGCGCCGGGATAGATGAAGGAATAACCGATGCGCGGATCCGAACCGATGCCGTGACGCACGAGTTCGATGTCCGCGCCCACGCGTTCGGCGATGTTTGCCATCTCGTTCATGAAACTGATCTTGGTGGCGAGCATCGCATTCGCGGCGTATTTGGTCAGTTCGGCGGATCGCACGTCCATCAGCACGATGCGTTCGTGGTTGCGGTTGAACGGCGCGTACAACGTTTTCAGTGCGTCAATCGCGCGCGTGCTGTTCGATCCGATGATGATTCGGTCAGGACGCATGCAGTCCTTGACCGCGTCGCCCTCTTTGAGGAATTCCGGATTCGAAACGACATCGAATTCGATTGTCGCGTCGCGAGCGGACAGTTCAGCGGAAATCGCTTCGCGCACACGATCCGCAGTGCCGACGGGCACGGTAGATTTGTTGACGATGATGGCGTAGCGATCGATGTGCTTGCCGACGGTGCGCGCGACTTGCAGCACGTATTTCAGATCCGCGCTGCCGTCTTCGTCCGGCGGTGTGCCGACGGCGATGAAGAAAATGCGCCCGTGCGCGATCGCGGATGCGGCATCGGTGGTGAAGCGCAGCCGTCCAGTCTTGCGGTTGTCGGCGACGAGTTCGGCGAGGCCTGGTTCGAAAATCGGCATGTCGCCGCGCTCGAGGCTGGCAATCTTGCCTTGATCCACGTCGACGCAAACGACGTCATTGCCGACTTCGGCCAAGCATGTTCCCGTGACGAGACCGACATAGCCGGTGCCGAAGATCGTGATGCGCATTCGAGAATCCGTTTCCCGCCGAAGGCGAAGCGCGCATTGTAGGTTCGCGCGCGGATCGGGGCTACCGAAAACGGAAAACGCGCAAAAAAAAGGGCGCGGAAACCGCGCCTTTTCTTCAAGACTGAAACGTGATCAGTGAGCGGCGGGCTTCGGCGGAACGATGGTCGGTTTCGCGCCAGGGGCGGCCGGTGCCATCGGCTTCGCCTGGTCGGGCGGTTCGATCGCGAGGAGCTTGACGTCGAAGATCAGCGTCGCGTTCGGTCCGATCGCCGGCGGTCCGCGATCCTTGTACGCAAGGTTGGCGGGCACGAACAACTTGTACTCGGAGCCGACGGGCATGAGCTGCATGCCTTCGGTCCAGCCCGGGATTACGCCATTGAGCGGGAACGTCGCCGGGCCCGGCGGGTTGTGATCGGCGGTGGCGTCGAACTTGGTGCCATCGATCTTGGTTCCGGTGTATTCGACCTTCACCTTGTCGGTGGCTTTCGGCTTCGCACCGGTGCCTTCCTTCACGACTTCATACTGCAGACCTGAAGCGGTCGTCTTCACGCCTTTCTTGGTCTTGTTCTTCGCAAGGAAATCTTCGCCTTCCTTCTGGTTCTTCTCGGCTTCTTCCTTCGCCTTGGCCATCTGCTTGGCCTGGATCTTCTGCACGAATTCCTGACGGACCGTCATCGCTTCGGCTTCGGTCATCGTGGTCGGTCCGCCTTTCACGGCGGTCTGCAGCGCCTGCACCATGATGTTGAGATCGATGTCGTCCTTGATCGTCGAGATGCCGCGCGCGACGTCCATGCCGACCATATAGCTGTATTCGGCCTTCTTATCACCCTTGAACTTCGCGTCGATCGCGCTGGTGTCGGCGGCTTTCGGACCGTTCATTGCCGTGCCCGGCGCGGACATCGCGGGATGGGCGGGTGGCGCCTGCTCAGCGGCGACGGCGACACCGCTCAACGCCATCGCGATGGCCATGGCGGTCACGGTTTTGCGCACAAAATTGCTCATGTAATCTCCTGGGGGTCAGTTGTATAGCGCCGGCCATGCGGCTCGCTGGACATCACTGTCCGCGTTAGGACGTGCAAGGGG
>DATBAU010000175.1:0-6927 GCA_036271355.1 Rudaea sp.
CGCGCCTGCGCCTAAACTGCGCGGCCCGCATCGACACGCGGCACGCACCGCATGGGCCGTTAGCTCAGTTGGTAGAGCAGCGGACTTTTAATCCGTTGGTCGCTGGTTCGAATCCAGCACGGCCCACCACATTTGAAATCCAGCATCGCCGGTGCCGGGCAGGGATGACGGGTGTTGGTAAGCGCGTCGAATTGACGGACTCGGCTGATGCGCGGTGTCCGCCTAGTTCCGCTCGAACACCATCACATTCGGATGGTCGCGGCCAGGAACAGACACCTTCATCGTCAACGTCTTCAGATCGGCCGAGAGTGTCATCTCTTTCGTATCCGACACGTTTCCTGCGACTTTGTCAGTAACAAGCAACGTGCGCTCGTCCGTCAACTTGCCAGCCGCCGTTGCGCCGTTGCCGGCGTTCGCCGCGTCTTTGGGATGGTCCTTGCCATCGAACTTGACGTTTCTCGTCGTGTGCTGAGAGGGAGTGATGAAGGACAGGCCGTCGCCGTCGAATGCTTTCACTTGCATCGTGAAGGGCGAGTTCATCGTCTCTTTGATGCTCTGCCAGTCACCGGAGAAACCCGATCCTCCACCCGATCGCCGGTAGATGTAGTCCATGCTGAGCGTTGAGCCGTCTGCATCGAACTGGCGAAAATAATCCGTAAGCGTGGTGCCGTCCTTCGAGAGCTTCCACGTTGCCTTGAGCAGCAGCCGGCCGTCTTTCTTGCGTTCGACGACCCAGGTGTCCGGCGCCTGTGTCTTCACGGATAACAGCGTGTCGCCGTAGCCCGGCTGGAAATCGCCATCCAACGCAATCGTTTCGGTAGCTCCACCAAAATCGAATGCGTATTTCTTGCCTCCCGTGTTTGCGACCTTCATCTCATCGGGCATTCGGCTCTTCGATGCGTCAAGCGTCCACTGGCCGATGAAGGGACTTTCCGCTGCCCATGCCGCACTCGTCGCCAGACAAGCCGCCGGCAGAATTTTCGCCACTCGCTTGAACACGCTCACCTCCGCTTTGGATCATGTCCAAAGAAATTCCGTCGGCCCGGCACCATCATCGAGCAGGACATCCCCATAGGAACGGCGGAGTCGTCAAAACCTTGCGGTGACCGTCGTCATCGCCTCGACCGACGTGCGCGACGGCGCTGCAAAAAGGGCTGGGACGCTGGTTTCCACGTCATGCTATGGATCGAAGCCATCGTCAAAGATGACATCCGGATCGTTGTCGCCTTGCTTCTCGAATGCGCCGATGTCCGGCGCGGCACCGACCTTACGGCTATAACCGTTATCGCGCTGATCGGTGGTCAACGGAGGAAATCCTCCGCCAGGATCGGTAGAAATCGGACCTGCATCGATGGCGCACGAGCCCTTCAACAATCCATGCGTCCGTGTTTGGCCGCCGTTCGAGTCGAGCGGTCCGAGTTTCGGATCGCAACTGCGCGTGTCGCCGGGCATCGAGACCATGCCGGTCGATCGTCCTACGATGTTGTGATCCCCCGTCGCCGTGGAGTGAAAGTATGAGGTGACGTCGGCGGTTTCGTTTCCGAAAATGAGGCTGCCGGTGATCGTCGCGCTGCCGCCAGCGTATTCGCTGCCGACCAGTATTGCGCCGGTTCCTTTGCCCGCGGGCAACGTGTGGTTGTCTGTCACGGTGGAAAAAAAGAGGTCGAGCGAAACCGCTGCGATGCCCGCACCATCGCGCGCATTTACGCCAATATTTCCACTGACGGTGCTGTCGATAAACGTGGCAGTGGTTGCGTAGACACCGGCGCCGGTGGAGTAGTTCGTCGCGACAGAGGCGCCAGACAATGTGTTGCCGCTGATCGTCGAGCGGATGGTCGTGAGTGTGCCGGCAAAAATACCACCGCCTTTGGATGCCGGATAATCGTAGTCGTACTCCTCCGGATCGCCCCCATAAGCCGTGTTGCCGCTGACGACGGATTGCTTGAGGTAAACATTATTGGCAGCGATACCGCCGCCCTTTCCCTCAACGTTGCTGCCGCCTGACTTCGCAAGGTTGCCACTTACCGTGGAGTTGAAAAGTCTCACACTGCTCGCGTAGATGCCTCCTCCACTTGTGACACCGTCGTCAACGCCGTAGGTGGCACTGTCGTTCACGGCCGAGTCGTACAGCGTGAGATCGATGGCTCGAATGCCGCCGCCGAGTCCCGGCGATCTCGCCGCTCCGCCTTGCACGGCGATTCCTCGCAACACCAATGGTGCGGTCGCATTGATCACACGGAAAAACACGCCGGGTTGATTCGCACGCGCCAGCGTGACGGCAGGGCGGCCCGAACCGGGCGGCGCGTTTCCGTCGATGGTCATAGCGCGGTTCACGTTCAACGCCGAATAGTTGCCGTTGCTTGCGGTGAACGTGATGAGCTCGATGCCGGGTGCGAATCGGATCGTATCGTCGTTGCCATCGCCCCGCCCGCAGGTACTGCCCGGAACGATGATCTGCAGATTGATCGCCGAAACGGCGTCGCGCAGGCTGCACGCGTGCGAAGCGCTGCCGCCGTCGTTCGTGTCGACCGTGAGTGTCGCAGCGAACGCCGGCTGCCAAATCAACGCGGCGAGTACCGCGGCGAGGCGCTTTTTGCGCATGCCGATGATCGGTTCGGAAAAATTCTTCCCGTGCGACATGGCGATTTCCTCCCGGCTGTCGCTATTAAACGCCAAGGGACAAACAACTGCGACATTGGCGAAATGACGTCGTCGATCGCCTCACGGCGACGATTGCATTTCCAGTTCGCGCAATCGCTCGCCTTCCGCCGCGCCGACATGCATGGCCGTGTCGTACACCACCCCGGCGAACACGATCGTCGCCACGACGAGCGCGATGAACGCCTTCACATGTTTTGTGCTGTAGGAGCGAATCGAACGCGCGTATCCGATGAACGCGAGGAGCGCGGCGACGACGATCGTCGCGTCCACGCTCGCGCGCTGCCAATAGCTGCCGCCCAGATGCAGCCACATGCCGAATTCGTCGAACGTCAGCGCCATCGCGATGCCGTACGCGAACGCGGCGACTTTCAGCATCCGTCCGGTCGGTGCGTTGAACAGCACGAATCCGCCGACCGCCGCGAGCAGGAAGATGCCGTAGTTCAAATGATGCACGTGCGTACCGCGCAGGAAAAAATACAGATTCGGAATGCGGTCCGACATGATCAGGAAAACGAGCACGCGCGCCGCGATGAACGTGAGGATGAACGCAAGCAGCGCGCGTCGCGCCAGCTCGTCGGTCGATGGCGAAGCGGGTTGGTTCATGTCGGTTTCCCTGACGGTCGTATTGCAGGATGATACGGCGTGTCCGGATGTGTTTGCTGACCGCGAAACGTAAACGCACCGGCGTCCGCGTGATGAGGAAAAACTGCCATGGCCCCGATCGTTCCTCCGTTCACCGAAGAAACGGCGATCGCCAAGATCCGTCTTGCCGAAGACGGCTGGAATAGCCGCGATCCGCAACGCGTCGCGCTCGTCTACAGCGAAAACAGCGCGTGGCGCAATCGATCGGAGTTTCCGGTCGGGCGTCCGCAGATCATCGAATTCCTCACGCGCAAATGGGCGAGGGAACTCGACTACCGCCTGATCAAGGAACTGTGGGCCTTTCGCGACAATCGCATCGCCGTGCGTTTCGCGTACGAATGGCACGACGACAGCGGACACTGGTTCCGCTCCTACGGCAACGAGAACTGGGAATTCGCTCCGGATGGACTTATGCAGCGCCGCTTTGCGTCGATCAACGACTTGCCGATTCGCGAAACCGAGCGCAAATTCCATTGGCCGCTCGGCCGCAGACCCGACGATCATCCGGGTCTGTCGCAACTTGGATTGTAGATACAGCGCGTATACGTTTGGATTAGTATAAATTGCGTTCTTTCGTCCGAGGTGCGATATGAAGAGTCGATTGCTGCGCGCGTTGATCGTGTCGTGCACCGTGTTCGTCGCCGCCTGCGCGCCGGTGAAACCGACGCCGCAACCGTCGCCTGCGCCGGCCGCGCCAACGCCCGCACCACCTCCGCCGCCGGAATCCAAACGCGAAGCGATCGCATTGAGCTGGGACACTTCACCCGAGCACGTCGCGTGGTCGCGCGCGCTCGTCGACGCTGTCCGCAGTCACAAGTCCGCACTCGATGCGGGAAATCCCGATGCGTTCATTCCAGGCTATTCAGCGCTGTCGCCGGATGGGCAAATCAAGTTCTGGGCCGAACTCGTCGTCGCCATCGCGAAATACGAATCGACGTGGAACGCGCATGCGCATTTCAAGGAACCGCCGCCGCTCAACGTGATGTCGGTCGGACTGCTGCAGATCGCGTATGAAGATCAGAAGGAATACCACTTCGATCCGCCGCTCGACCGAACCACGAATTCGCTCGAGGATGCGGCGACGAATCTGCGCAGCGGCGTGACGATCCTCGCGCAACTCGTGTCGCACGACGGCGCGATCGTCGGCGGCAGCGGCGATCATTCGCGCGGCGCGGCGCGCTATTGGGCCGTATTGCGCAGCGGGAAATCGCATCATCTCGAAGCGATCAAGGCGCTCACGAAAAAGAACGCCGGGATTTCTTAGCGCCTGAAAAAATGCGATCGGCGCGGTTGCGCAACGACAGGTTTCACGTCATCGTTGCGCCGCGAATTGCGGCGGAAAGGGAATGGCACGCATCAATCTGATTGCATGGGACAACGGTGTGGGGTTGTCCACCGACTTGCGCCTGCTCGAGGAACGTCTGCGACAGCACGGGCATCGCGTAACGCTCAGCACGCTTCGCCGCGGCAAGTGGCGCAAAATCTTTCGGCCGATTTTCGTTCGCACCCGCATTGCCGCCCAGCGAGCGGCGGGCAAACAGGTGCGCCAGTTCGACATCAATATTTTCCTCGAACACATTCGGCCGGAATATCTGCCGCTTGCGCATTCGAACGTGTTGATTCCGAATCCGGAATGGTTCGATGCGAACGATCGCGACCGGATCGCGTCGTTGCAAGGTGTGTTGGCGAAGACGCGTCACGCTGAAACGATTTTCCGACCGCTGATTGCGTCCACGCAATTCATCGGGTTCACCAGCCGCGATTTGCGCGAAGCCGACATCGTCCGCCGCCGCGCGTTTTTTCATCTCGCCGGACGCAGCCAGAACAAGAACACGGAACCGCTGCTGGAACTGTGGCGGCGTCATCCGGAATGGCCGACGCTGACCGTCGTACAAAACCCACGCACGGCGAATCCGGGAGTGCCGGCGGCCAACATCGATCATCGCGTCGACTATCTCGATGCGGCGCAATTGCGCCGTCTGCAGAACGAACACGCATTCCACATCTGCCCGTCGCAAACCGAAGGTTTCGGGCACTATCTGATGGAAGCCATCGGTATCGGCGCCGTCACGATCACGCTCGACGCGGCGCCGATGAACGAACTCGTCGCGCCCGATCACGGCATGCTCGTCGCGGCCAAACCGATGGGTACGCAGGCGCTGTCCGCGATCTATACCTTCGACGACGCGGACATGGAACGCGTCATTGGCGAATGTATCGCGATGCCGGACGCGCGCATCGCCGAACTGAGCGCCGTCGCACGCGACTTCTACGAAAGCAACGACCGCCGCTTCGGCGAATGCCTCGGCGAAGCCATCGCGGCCATTTCGGCCTGAACACGGCGGCGGCGCCCGCTATAATGGCGCACCGTGATTCCAAGTCCGCTCCCTTGTCCGGCCTGACCCACCTCGATCGGCTCGAAGCCGAGAGCATCCATATCCTGCGCGAAGTCGTCGCCGAGGCCGAG
Organism: Rudaea sp.; assembly: GCA_036271355.1. GTDB lineage: Bacteria > Pseudomonadota > Gammaproteobacteria > Xanthomonadales > Rhodanobacteraceae > Rudaea. The sequence continues at coordinate 5,771 of DATBAU010000175.1, forward strand.
CGGCCGGTGATGCTGTATTCGATCGGCAAGGACAGCGCGGTGATGCTGCATCTCGCGCGCAAGGCGTTCTTTCCGTCGCCGCCGCCGTTTCCGCTGTTGCACGTCGACACGACGTGGAAATTCCGCGACATGTACGCGCTGCGCGATCGCGCCGCCGAACAGGCCGGAATGAAACTGATCGTGCACAAAAATCCGGATGCGGAACGGCAAGGCATCAATCCATTCGATCACGGCGCGTTGCACACCGATCTGTGGAAAACCGAAGGATTGAAACAGGCGCTCGATCAGCACGGATTCGACGCCGCGTTCGGCGGCGCGCGACGCGACGAAGAAAAAAGTCGCGCGAAGGAACGCATCTTCTCGTTTCGTTCCGCGAATCATCGCTGGGATCCGAAGAATCAGCGTCCGGAATTGTGGCATCTGTTCAACACGAACAAAGCGAAAGGCGAATCGCTGCGCGTGTTTCCGCTGTCGAACTGGACCGAACTCGATGTGTGGCAATACATCCTGCGCGAAAACATCGAAATCGTGCCGTTGTATTTCGCCGCGCCGCGTCCGACCGTGCAACGCGACGGCCTGTTGCTGATGGTCGACGACGAACGCTTCCGTTTTCGCGACGGCGAAAAACCGGTGCAACGCTCGATCCGTTTTCGCACGCTCGGTTGCTATCCGCTCACCGGCGCGGTCGAAAGTACGGCGAAAACGCTCGAAGACGTGATCCGCGAAATGCTGCTGACGACGACGTCTGAACGCCAAGGCCGCGCCATCGATCACGACGCGGCGGCGAGCATGGAAAAGAAAAAACAGGAAGGCTACTTCTGATGTCGGCCGATGCGAGCTACCGCACCGATGAACTCGCTGCGCACGACATCGGCGAATACCTGCGCCGGCATCAGGCGAAATCGATGTTGCGCTTCATCACGTGCGGTTCGGTCGACGACGGCAAATCCACCTTGATCGGCCGATTGCTTTTCGACAGCAAACTCATTTTCGAAGACCAGCTCGCCGCTCTCGAGGCCGACAGCAAACGCATCGGCACGCAAGGTCAGGACATCGATTTCGCGCTGCTGGTCGACGGTCTCGCCGCCGAGCGCGAGCAGGGCATCACGATCGACGTCGCGTATCGATTCTTCGCGACGGAGAAGCGCAAGTTCATC
>DATBAU010000176.1:0-3968 GCA_036271355.1 Rudaea sp.
CGACCACGTTGCCCTGGTTAGACATGAATCCCTGCTCCACCCCAAATACGATCGGCATCGAAAGGCCGAAGAAGCATAACCACTGGCGAGCGCGCGCCACCATGAAAAGACGCGCACGTGGCATAACTCAGGGTTGTGGGACGCTGGAGCGGCGTCGGGAAAACAACGCGGTATGCTTCACGTCTTCGACGTCGGGTGAGCGCCGCGTTTATCGCTCACCGGAAACTGGGGACTCGACATGCGTCTGCGCAACATCGAACTGTTTCATGCCGTCCTGACGACGGGCAGCATCACCGCCGCGGCGAAACTGCTGAACATCTCGCAGCCTGCCGCCAGCAAAGCCTTGCAGCACGCCGAGGACAATCTCGGCTTTGCGTTGTTCAGTCGGGTGGGCGGACGCCTGCAGCCGACGCAGCAAGCGCTTCTGTTGCGCGACCGGATCGAGAAAATCATCCAGGACATTCACGATCTGCAACGCCTCACCACGAACATGGGTCAGCCGAACAGTTGCCCGTTGCGGGTGACGTGCACGCCGACGCTCGCGCTGACCTTGCTTCCCGCCGCGACGGTTCTGTTGCGCAAGAGTTTCCCGAATGTGACCGCCGAACTTTCCACGCAGCATTCGGCGGAAATGTGCGAGTCGCTGACGCTGCGCGAGAACGACATCGGGCTCACGTTGCAGGACACCGGTCATCAGACCTTGCGGCAGCGCGAACTGTGTCGTGGACAGGTGATGGTGATCGCGCCGCCGGGCTCGTGGCAGGGAGCGGAATTGACGCAGTCGTTTCCGGTCGGCGCGCTCGCCAGTCAAACGATGATCGGCATCACGGTGCGCGACGCGCTGGGCAGCATGCTGCAGAGTCATTTGTCCAAAGTCGAACCGGCGCCGAAGATCGCCGTGTCGGTGCAGACGTATCAGTTGGCGCGTTCGCTCGTCGCGAACGGCGAGGGTTTTGCGCTGGTCGATCCGTTCACCGCGCGCGGCGGCGATGCGAAGAGCGTGCAGATGCGCCCGCTTAAACCGCACCTCGATGTCGTTCTGTATGCGATGCATCGGCCGGACAGTCCACTGAATCCGGTGCAGAAACGCTTTCTCGACATCATTCGGCAACTCGCGCAGCGCATGCTCGCGCAACGCTGAAGCGATTCCGACATTCGCGTCACGCCGTTTCGCGTTTCTTGATCGCCTGGAATTCGTCGAAAACGTTACGCCAGACCGGACCGGCTTTTCCCGTGCCGACGGTCCGGCCATCGAGTTGTGTGAGCGGCATCGCTTCGCGCGTCGCACTCGCGATCCAGATTTCGTCCGCCGAGTACAGTTCGTCGACGAGTACTTCGCGCTGTTCGAACGGAAGATTCAGCGCGACGAGCACTTCGCCGACGACGAGCCGCGTGATGCTCGGAAGGCGCTCGTGATTGGCCGGCGGTGTGGTGACGCGTCCATTGTTCACGACGAACAGCGCGCACGAACTGCCTTCGGCGAGACGTCCGTCGCGCAATAGAATCGCTTCGTCCGCGCCGCGACGTTTGGCTTCCATGCGCAACAATACCGCGCCGAGCAGGGCGACGGATTTGATGTCGCAACGCTGCCAGCGGATATCGTCCAGCGTGACGCCGACGATGCCGCGTTCGAGTTGTTCGAGTGGCGTCGATGTCAGCCGCCAGCAGAATCCGAAAACCGTGGGCGTCATTCCCGCGCGCGGCAGGAAGTCGCGACCGTTGTCGGCGCCGCGCGTGATTTCCAGATAGACGCCCATTTCGCCGGCGCCATTGGCGGCGATGAGTTCGTGCACGAGTTCCGTCCAGCGCGTGCGCGAATATGGATTGGAAAGTTCGAGCGCGTCGAGGCCCGCTTGCATGCGATCGAAATGCGCCTGCAATCGAAACGGTTTTCCGTTGTAGCAGGGGACGACCTCATAGATGCCGTCGCCGAACAGAAATCCGCGATCGAACGGCGAAACGCGCGCTTCGTGCGCAGGTACGAACGCACCGTTAAGCAGGCAGGTGGGAAGCGCGTCGGCCATGATCGGTTTCTGGATTCGTCGTGCGGTCGTCGATGAATCGTTACGAAATCGCGCGCGTCATAAACCGGCCGCGCGCAAACGCGCGCGCAAACCATCGAGCCTGTCGCCGTAGCGCGCGCTGCGTGCGGTGTCGCGGCGCATCGGCTGTCGCACTTGCGCGGCACTCGGTGCGCTTTGCACCGTGCGCGCGGTTTTGTGGAAATCGAGACAGGCGGGATCGAACGGCAATCCGCAAAAATCCAGCAGACGGCGAATCACGGATTCCGGATCGGCAGTCAGCGCTTCGTATTCGATATCGAACACGCGGTCGGGATATTTGCTCAACCAGAAACGCGTCAGCCGCAGGAAATCGATGCAGTAGTCGGCCATCTCGTCGAGGTCGCACGCGAAGCCGCTGCGTTCGCTGAAGAGCTGGCGGAAACAGGCGAGACACGTTTCGACCGGATCGCGCCGAATGATCACGGCGCGCGCGGCGGGCATCATCGTCAACGCCGCGCCGACGAGATACCAGCTCACCAGACTCTTGTCGGTGAAACGCGGTTTGACCTTGCGCCAGCGCGCGGTGCGCGCAAGATATTCTTTGCCTAGGCGATGCCAGTCGTTTGCGCTGGCGTCGGGCACCCACAGCGGGAATGCGGATTTGCGGCGATCGGTTTCGGCGTCGATCACCTCGGTCATATCCTTGATCTCGTTCGCGCCTTCGACCATCGGATGCGACGCGAGAATCTGTTCGACCAGCGTCGATCCGGAGCGTGGAATGCTGACGATCAGGATCGCTTCGCTACCGAGTTGCGTATCCAGCGGTGCAGGCATTTCTTGCGCGAATACGCGCTGGATGGCTTCGATGCGTTTATGTTCGCCAGCGGCGTCCCACTTCACGCGGTGGCGGCGCGACACGTTCGCTTGCTTGAATGCGTCGAAGGCTTGCGTGTACTCGCCCTGATTCTCGAGCGCCTTCGCGTAGCTGAAACCGAGCAGTTCGCTGGCGCGCGGCGACACGTCGCTTCGCGACAGCGCGCGCTTCAGCGATGCGGCATCCTCGGCGTCGAAGCGGACGGTGTTGAGATTCGACAGTCCGAACCACCCTTCGGCGTTGGCGGCATCGCGGCGAAGGACTTCGCGGAATCCGGATACCGCCGCGTCGATATGGCCGAGACTGGCCTGCACGCGCGCAAGCGAAAGCCGTGCGGTCATGTGCGCGGGATCGAGTTTTATCGCGCGTTGCAGCGCGGCGACGGCGTCGTGCGAATGCGCTTCGCGTGCCAGCGCTTCGCCGAGATTGAACCAGGCGGACGCCGAGGTTGGCGAGAGTTCGCAGGCATAGCGCAAATGCGTAACGGCTTCGTCGACCTTGCCCTGTTCGTACAACGCGATGCCGAGACACACACGAAGATCGGAGTCGTTCGACCAGACGTCGAGCACGCGCCGGAAGCAGTCGGTCGCCTTCACGTGATGGCCGCGCCGCTGCGCCACCATACCCATCAAGCGCAGGGCATCGAGATCGTCCGGCGCCAACGCGAGAACGTTCGTCAGCGATTGTTCTGCGTTTTCGAACTGGCGGTCCGCGAATTCTTTCTTCGCGCGCGCCAGCATGCGCGCGCCGACGGACGACAGCGGCCGTTTGGGCGGCTGCATCGTGTTCGGTTGGGCGCTCACGTCGTCACCGTTTTGCGGCATGGATTCAGGCTACACAAGTGGCTCACGCCTGGCAAAAAAAAGCCGGGCACTCGGGCCCGGCTATGAGAGGAGACTCGCACCCTTCAAAAATCGTAAGCGACGGAGAAGCGGACACTGCGTGGCGGACGCACGTCCTGAACCTGGCCGTAGTTCGGATTCGGACTGCTGCTGGAGCCGTAGACGTCGTTGTAGAAAACCGGTGTCTGTTCGTTGAAGGCGTTGAACAAGGCGATGTTGAAGTCGAGTTTGTGATCGGCCCACGCCGGC
>DATBAU010000177.1:0-13474 GCA_036271355.1 Rudaea sp.
CTGGAACATCACCGGCCGACGCGATTCGCGCAGATAGCTGCGCAATGTCATCGCGAGCATGCCGCCGCGCGGCTGAAGCAAACGTCCGGTGCGCGAACGTCCGCCTTCGATGAAATATTCCATCGACGCGCCGCGCGCGAATAATTGGCTTACGTATTCGCTGAAGACCGTCGAGTACAGCGCATTCGATTTGAAACTCCGGCGCAGAAAGAATGCGCCGCCGCGACGCAGGATCGGACCGAGCACCGGCAAATTTAGGTTCACACCGGCCGCGATGTGCGGCACCACCACGCCGTTGCGATATAGCAGCCACGACAGCAGCAGATAGTCGATGTGACTGCGATGGCACGGCACATAAATGATTTCGTGACCCGGCGCGATCGCGCGCATTTTCTCGAAGTGATGCGTGTGCACGCCGTCGTAAATCTTGTTCCAGAAACCGATCAGCATGAATGAAATCGAACGCACCACCGGATGCGATAAATCGGCGGCGATTTCCCACGCATAGTCGCGCGCACGGCGTCGCGCTTTGTCGTCGCTGATGTTTTCCTTCGTCGCGACCATCGCGATCGCGTCGCGCACCGGCGCCGCGTTGAGCACAGCGTCGACGACGGTGCGGCGATGCGAAAGATCGGGGCCGATCACCACGGCGCGGATGCGCTGAAAATGCACGCGCAATACGCGGCCGATCTTGCGCACAGTCGTCGCTGGATCGCGTTCGTCCTGCATCGCGCCGCGCAGCGAGATCGGCGGCGAGAACTGCACGACCGTCGCGCGGCCGTTCAGCAGGATCGCCAGCAATCTCCGAAAGCGGCCGACGACTACCCAGTTCTCGGAAAACAGCACGCTGAACCAGCCCGTCTCTTTGTCCGGCGCGCGACCGACAAAAATCGAAACCGGAACGAGCTGCAGATCGGCGTCGGGATTCGCTCGCAGCGTATCGAGCAGTTGCGCGAGCGTCGCCGAATGCGTGAGCGACGCCTGGCGCCGGAAAATCCACGGCGCGCGGCGCGACAGCGCGAACATCGACCGCTTCTTGCGCAGACTCGCGACCTGCAGCGGACGCAGCGGTTCTGGCAATCCGGCTTCGCGGCACGCCTGTTCGAGGATGAGCGTGTCAGAGGTTCCGTAACGCTCGGTGACGTAGCAGACCGGCACGTTCGGATCGAGCGTGATGGCGGTGGTCGATGCGCCGCGGCGAATGCGCACCCACGGTTCGAGCAACGCGCCGAGCGCGCGCAACCACCACGGTGCCTGCGACGGCGCAGCGGGCGGTGGGACGTTGGAAATCGGGGAATCCATGCGGCTAATTGTACGTAAGCCGCGCGTGAGATTTGAGTTAGAACGAAAACGGCGCGCCCGTGAGCCGGACGCGCCGTTGTTTACGCGTTGTTTTACAACGGATTACTTCGCAGGCTGCGCCGGCGGAGCGGTCGGCTGCATCGATTGCGCGGTGGCCGCTGATTCCTGCTGGCGCTTGTTCCATTGCTCGATCGCCTGCTTGCTGTACCACTTGTTGTCGACCTTCACCAGATCGCCATCAGTGGCGAACGGCTTGTCGAACGCAACGTAATTCACTTTCACTTTCGCGCTGTCGCCGGTGACGGTCGCCGGTTCCACTTTGACCGAATCGAGCGTCTTGTCGACATTGAGTCCGTACACGAGGAACACCTGCTTCACGCCGCCCATGATGATGCTGGCTTTCTGCATCCCTTGGTCATACGTCAGCGCGCGCGCTTCGTCGATCGTCTTGAGGTTCAGATCGCGTGCGGTTTTGCAGATCGCGGCGATCGCGCCCTTCACCAATGTCGGATCGGTGAACTTGGTGTTCTGCGCCCACGTCGCGACGGCATCGAGCAACTGCTGCGCCTGCTGTTTCTGTTCTTCGGAAAGATCCTTGCTTTGCTGGATCGAGCTTTGCGCGAAGCCGCGGCCCATCGCGATCATCATCGGCATCTGCTGCGCCTGCTTGGCGTCGAATTCCTTCAGCTGCGGCTCGATCTGCGCGTACAACGTCGCTTCCGCATTCGGCGCGGTGAGCTTGGTCATCGTGTCGGAGAATTGCTTGCGATCCTCGTCGGTGACGGGATCCTTGTTCATCTCCTTGCTCCAGTCGGCCTTCACCTTGGTGAGTTCGGCCGGCGGCATCATGATCTCGAACAGCGACGCGACGTTGTTCTCGCGAAGCGCCTTCACCGACGCGGTGACGGTGCCTTCCGGCGAACTGGTCGCCACGGCGACGGCGGCGGGCGTGGTCGGCGCACCGGTGTTGCTCTGCTGGCTGCAGCCGATGCCGGCGGCGGCCAAGGCAGCAAGAAGTGCGACGCGTTTAAGCGAAGTCTGCATACGATTCCCCAAGGTTTTGTTGCGGAGCGGGATCGCCACTCTAGTGACGCTCCCGCACCTTGGCAAGCGACGCGATGTGAAGCCGTCAGGCGCGGTTCAATCGGCCAGGAAATTGGCCAGCCGGGCGATGTGGCTGCCCGCCGATTCGCGCGCGGCTTGTGCGTCCTGTTCGGCGTCGCGGCCGTCCCAGTGCAAGTCGTCCGGCGGCAGTTCGGCGAGGAAGCGGCTGGGTTCGTTCGAGATCACCGCACCGAAGCGTTTCGAGCGCGATGCGTACGACAGGCACAACCGCTCGCGCGCCCGTGTCATGCCGACATAAAAAAGGCGGCGTTCCTCATCGAGCCGTCCTTCCTCGATGCCGCCGGCGTGCGGCAGCGTGCCGTCTTCGATGCCGGCGATGTAGACGAAACGGAACTCCAGACCTTTAGCCGCGTGTAACGTCATCAATCGCACGGCATTCGAATCGTCGTCGCGATCGCTGTGCGAAATCAGTGCGAGCGCGGCGGCGAGATCGCCGATGCGCGCATCGTTCTTTTGCATCGCGCCGAACCACTCGCACAGCTCGCGCAGATTTTCCAGACGACGCTGCACGAGTGTTTCGTTTTTTGTTTCGCTGCGAATGTGTTCGGTGTAATGCGTACGACGGATCAACGTTTCCACGAGATCCGTCGGTGCCGCTTTCGATGCAGCGAATTCGTCGATCATTGTCGCGAACGTGCCGAGCGCCGATGCGGCGCGCGGCGGCAATTGCGCCAACACCGCATCGCTGTGCGCGGCACGCAGCATCGACGTGTGTTTCGACTGCGCGAGCTGGCCAAGTTTTTCCAGCGTGACTGCGCCGATGTCGCGCCTCGGCACGTTCACGACGCGCAGAAACGCCGCATCGTCGTCCTCGTTCACGAGCAGGCGCAGATACGCGAGCACATCCTTCACTTCCGCGCGATCGAGAAACGACATACCACCCGTGATCGCATACGGCACACGCGCGAGCCGCAACGCTTTCTCGAACGAGCGCGATTGATGATTGCCTCGATACAGAATCGCGAACTCGCTCCACGCCGCTTTCGATACCTGCTGCTGATGCACGATATCGGCGGCAATGCGTTCGGCTTCGTGATCGCCGTCGCGGCACGCGAGCACGCGAATCGGAGCGCCTTCGGAATGTTCGCTCCACAATTTCTTTTCGTGCGCATGCGGATTATGTCTGATCAACGCGTTCGCACCGCGCAGGATGCGTTTGGTGCAACGGTAATTCTGTTCGAGCTTGATCACCTTGAGCGACGGATAATCGCGCGCGAGTTCATCCAGATTGCCCGGATTCGCGCCGCGCCACGCATAGATCGATTGATCGTCGTCACCGACCGCCGTGAACGCGCCGCGCTTGCCGGATAACTGGCGCAACAGTCGATATTGCGCCGAATTCGTGTCCTGATATTCATCGACGAGCAAATAGCGGATGCGTTCCTGCCACGCGGCGCGCACGTCGGCGTCCGCATCGAGCAGTTGCAGCGGCAAGCGGATCAGATCGTCGAAATCGACGGCATTGAAGGCTTCCAGTCGCGTTTGATAGCCGCGATAAATGCCTGCCGCTTCGCGCTCGCGCGCGGTGCGCGCGGCTTCGTCGGCTTCATCCGGCGACAAGCCGTTGTTCTTCGCGGTGGAGACAAGATGACGCAACGCTTTCAGAACATCCGGCTTCGTCGCGGCCAGCACGAAATCTTTGAGGATGGCGAGACTGTCGTCCGCGTCGATCACCGAAAATCCACGTTTCAGGTCCAGTTTCGCGTGTTCGATCTGCAGGAACTTCAATCCCAGCGCGTGGAACGTCGAGATCGCGACGTCGTCCGCCGTTTTGATCAATCGCTTTGCACGCTCGCGCATTTCGCGCGCGGCTTTGTTCGTGAAGGTGATCGCCGCGATTTTGTTCGGCGAAAGATTTTTTCGCGAAATCAGATACGCGATTTTTTCGGTGATCACGCGCGTCTTGCCCGAACCCGCGCCGGCGAGCACGAGCAGCGGACCGTCGCAATATTCGATCGCGGCGCGTTGTGGCGGATTCAATGACATGAGGCCGCGCATTGTGCCCGCGCAGCGCGAGCATCGCCAATCAGATTTTTATATCGCCGCTCACCTTGCCGTCGCCGTCGATGCACAGATGCGGCAAACCGAGTTCGCGCAGCCACGCCGCGCCGCGTTCGACGCCGAGCAACATCGCCAGCGTCGATGCGGAGCCGGCGACGAGACAGCTATCGGCGACTACGCTCACGCTTGCGAAACTCTGGATCGGCCAGCCCGTGCGCGGATCGACGATGTGCGAATAGCGTTGGCCATCGATGATCAGCGCGCGTTCGTAATCGCCGCTCGTCGCGAGTCCGCCGCGAGTCAGCGCGATGTTCGCGGCCGCCTTTCCTTCGGCGCGCGGCGCTTTGATGCCGACGATCCACGGTTCGCCGTCGGCATGTGGACCGATCAGTGCGAGATCGCCGCCGAGATCGACGACACCCGAACGAATGCCGATGTCACGGCACAAATCCGCGCAGCGGTCAGCCGCATACTCTTTCACGAGGCCGCCGAAATCCAGATGCATGTCGCGAATCGTCACGCGCAGCGTTGGTCGTTTCCATTCGATTCGCTGCCATCCGGTGACGAGCAATGCCGCGTCGATTTCGGATTGCGCCGGCTTGCGGCCGTCCCACAATCGCGTCAGCTTGCCGGCGGTGATGTCGAACAAGCCATCACTTTGTCGATGCAGTTCGGCGGCGAAATCGAAGAGGTTCGCGGTTTCATCGTCGACATCGATCGCGTTGGTCGATCGTTGCAATGTCGCGAGCAGACTGTCGTCGCGGTAGTGCGAATATTTGCGATCGAGTCGATCGACTTCCGCCAACGTCGCCGCCAGCGCGCGCTGTGCGACATCGTCGCTCACGTTCTCGACGTGGAGCGCACACGGACATCCCATCGTGGAAAAGTCGAAACGCATTGACATTGCCATTCCGGCGATCAGTCGAAATGGTAATCGAGTCCCGCGAAGATTCGTGAGTAGCTGACCGCGCCCGGGTTCGCTTCGTCCGCGCCGCCGAGCGCATAGCGTGTCGCCGCATGATAACGCTCCATGCCGGCGACGAATTCCCAGCGTCCGAATTGCTTGCGCAGATTCAGATGGCCGGAGATCGCGCCGAATCCGCCGAGGCGATAATCGCTGGAGTAGAACGATCCTGCATCGTTCGCTTCGAAGAACGGCGCGTAGAAACGCGCGCTGTCCTGAGAGTAATAGCGAACGCCGGGAATGATTTGCCAGTCGTCGTGCAGCGTCTGATACCACGATGCGTCGAGCGTCAGCGATTTCTGGCCCCAGCTATTCGCCGCCACACGCGAATCCGCATGGAACGATGCGCCCGTATTCACCGCAAGACGATAGCGCACAAGCCACGCCGCTTCGGTGCGGCGATCCGGACGTGTGTCCGGTAATTGCAAATCGCCGACGGTGGCAAGTTTGTACGGATCGGACAGAAATCCCGCTTCGTAATTAAGCTGCACGCCGCTTTCGAGCACCGATGCTTTGTTCAACACCCAGCTCAAACTGCCGAAGCCGGACAACGTGTTCTTTTCGGCGTGGACGATGCGATCGTAAAGTTGCGCGTCGGTCGGTTCGATGATGTCGTGCGACAGACTGCCGCCGAATCCGAACGTGAGCGCGGCGTTGAGCGGAATGGTGTGCTCGGCGCCGAGCGCGGTCGCGTGATAGTCGCGCTCGGTCGAATACGAAAATGTGCCGGTCGTGGTCGAGTTGCCGCCCGCGTCGTGCATCAGCGACGCGCTGATCGCGCTGCGATGGTCGCGGATCGTCGCGCCGCTCAAGACCTGGATCGGTTTGTTGTTCGGGCCGGGAATCGAATACCACGGCGACGAACCGCTCATCACTTCGTGCGTGGCGTCGACCGTGAGCGTGTTGCGCTCACCGACGGCGCCTGAGAAATCGAGCTGTTGCGTGTCGACGTGATAGCGCTTGTCGCTGCCGATGATCGGTGCGCCGGAAAACGAATCTTCGTCGTACACGTTGAATCGATAGCCGACGGTCGGCGCGGTGGTCGTTTCGTCGGCGTGGACTTTCTGTCCGACCAACGCCGCCGACGCGGCGAGCAACAACGACAACGAGGGAGACGGACGTTTCGCAGTACTCATCAATTGCAACCGCAGCCGCCGCCTGCCGCGCCGATAGCGCCGCTGGTGCCTTCCTTGCTGAAGTGCGCGTGATCGTCCGCGGCGGCTTGCAGCGGATCGGGATCCCAACGCATGTCCCATTTGGCCAGACGGCCACGTTCCCATGGTTGCACGGGCGTCGTCGCACAACCGTCGAGTAGCGCGATTGCGACGAGGAGCATCAGCAGCCGAAAAGACTCAGGACGCACCGGCGGGTTTTCCTAACAGTTTGGTGACTTCGGCGCGCAGCATTTCGACGTCTTTCTTGTCGAAACCGATGTGGCGCTGGCGGATCGTGCCGTCGCGATCGATCAGATACGACGACGGCATGCCGGCGACACCGAACGCTTTCGGAATGTCGCCTTGTGGATTTTGCACAATCGTATACCGCACCGGATGCTGCGCGATGAACTTCTTCGCATCCGCCGCCGTCTCGTCCAGGTTCACCGCGATGATCGCGAAATTGTCGGAGCCGAAATCGGCGGCGAGCTTGTCGTACATCGGCAGCGATTCGCGACACGGACTGCACCACGACGCCCAGAAATCGACGAACACGATCTTGCCGCGGAAATCGGCGAGCGAAACTTCCTTGCCGTCGAATGTGCGCGCGGTGAAACCCGGTGCTTGCGTTCCGGGTTCCGCCGCCGCCGCCGCGAAGGCGAGCGTCAAGCCAAAAAGCGCGGTGCGTATCAGTTGCACGTCAATCCGTCTACGTTGGCGAGCTTGGTGATCGGCAGCGTGCCGCTGCCATAACCCGGCAGTTTCGAATTCCAGCTCATCGTGCCGTTCGTGCAATCGGTGAACGTGAAGGTGAGAGAACCCCAATCGGTCTGCGTGATGTCGCTCGCGTTGAAGTTCGGCGGGAATTTTGCGCCGGTGTCCTGGAAGGCTTCGACCGTCACCGTGTTGCTGTTCGGATCGTAAGCGCCCGCGGCGAGCAGCCACGACTGCGCCGTGCCGTCCGGCGTGAACACGAACCAGTAGACGAGAAAGGTGTTGCCCGGGGCGATCTGCAGGAGGAAGCCGTGGCCGGATTGTGCCGCGTCGAACCACGAGCCGCTGGTAGCCGGACTGATGTTCTTACCGGTCGGCGGCGGTGGCGCGGTGTCGTTGACCGTGATCGTGCCGGACATGCCGACGCCGTGTGGACCGCCATGTACCTCGCAGTAATAGGGGAAAGTGCCGGCCGTGGTGAAGGTCTCCGTGAACGTGAACGTGCCGGTCGGCGCGCCGCTGGTGAAGGAATTGTCGTCGGCGACGACGTTGTGAACTCCGCCGACGTTCGTGAACGTCACGGAATCGCCGACGTTGATGGTGAGCGTGCTCGGCGTGAACACCAGGGCGCTGCCGCCGACGGACACAGCGTGGTTCGCCGCGAACGCCGCGCTGCCGGCCAACGCGAGGATTGAGCAGCCGATGAATTTGAGGAAGGTGCGCATCTGGAAAACTCCATTGCAAAGGGATCGCAGTCGCCGCCGGTCTGCCGCCAGCGTGCTCCCGCGCATCGACTATAAGAATCGGCCGCGCGCGCCGCGTCCGCTGTAAGCCGGGTTTCGTACCTGACCAAAGACAGTGGGGCTGACGAAAGAGGGTGCGCCGGCACCTGTCGCCGCGATGGCATACACTCGCGCCGCGAACGAGCGAGGATCGCGATGGCGAAACTGTATTTCTATTATTCGGCGATGAACGCCGGCAAGACGACGACGCTGCTGCAAAGCGCGCACAACTACCGCGAACGCGGCATGCGTACGCTGGTTCTCACACCGCTGCTCGACGATCGCAATGGCGAGGGTGTCGTGGCTTCGCGCATCGGATTGAAGGCGTACGGACGCGCGTTCGCCCGCGACGAAGACTTGAATAATGTCGCTGACGCCGACATCGCCGCGAACGGTCCGCTGCATTGCGTGCTGGTCGACGAAGCGCAGTTCCTGACGCGCAGTCAGGTCTGGCAGTTGAGCGACATCGTCGACACGCACCGCATTCCCGTGCTCGCCTATGGATTGCGGACCGATTTCCGCGGCGAATTGTTCGAAGGCAGCCAGTATCTGCTGGCGTGGGCCGACGAACTGTCCGAGATCAAAACCATTTGCCACACCGGTAAAAAGGCGACGATGGTCGTGCGCGTCGACGAACACGGCCGCGCCGTCACCGACGGTCCGCAGGTCGAGATCGGCGGCAACGAGCGTTACGTGTCGGTGAGTCGCGCGGAGTTCAAGAAAATCACGTCAGGCGTCGGACGCATCGAATTGAAACAACCGAAATTGCCGCTCAACGAAGCGTCGAACGATCCCTCGCACTAACGCTGGCAGTGCGGACAGAAAAACGTCGAACGCTGTCCGAGCGTGACGACGCGAATCGGCGTTCCGCACAGCTTGCACGGTTCGCCGGCGCGGCCGTAGACGAACAATTCCTGTTCGAAATAACCGGGCACGCCGTCGGGGCTGATGAAATCGCGCAGCGTCGTCCCGCCACGACGGATGGCGTAATTCAGGATGCGCTTGGTTTCATCGACCAACCGCTGATAGCGGACGCGCGACACCGATCCAGCCGCGCGGCGCGGATGAATTTTCGCCGCGAACAGCGCTTCGGACGCGTAGATGTTGCCGACACCGACGACGATGTTCTGATCCATCAGAAAAAGTTTGATCGCCGCCGATCGTCCGCGCGATCGCTGCCATAGATAATCGCCGTCGAACGCATCGTCGAGCGGTTCTGGTCCGAGATTAGCGAGGATTTCCAACGTCTCGCCCGGCGCTTGCCAAAGCAGACTGCCAAATCGGCGCGGATCGGTGAAGCGCAAAATTTTTCCTGAATCGAGTCGCCAGTCGTAATGATCGTGCGTTCCGACCGGCGCGTCCGCATTCAACACGCGCAACGAACCGGACATGCCGAGATGCATGACCGCCGTTCCGACTTCCGTGTGCGCGAGCAAATATTTCGCGCGACGATCGATGCGCTCGATTTTTTGCCCCGGTAATTTTTTTCGTATCGCCGCCGGAATCGGCCAGCGCAAACGCGGCTGACGAATGACGACCTCGACGACGCGTTTGCCTTCGAGATACGGCGCGATGCCGCGCCGCGTGGTTTCGACTTCGGGTAATTCGGGCATCTAATTCGCCTTGCCGAGCAGTGCCTGCGCCTGCGCCTCGCCGACCATATAAACGAGATCGATGTCGGCGCGGTATACCGTGTACGCGTTGTCCTTGCGGCCGATCGAGAATTCGAGTTTCGTCGTATCCGCGAGTTCGACGACGGCGTTCATGCTTCCCATCGACGGACCCGGCAACATTTGTTGCGAAACGGTTTGCTTCCATGCGTTCGCCACATCCGCACGCGGCGCGGTGCCGTCGATGCTGACTTCGACGACCGTCGCATCCGGATCGATGAGATGACGATCGATTTCTACCTCGGGCGATTCGGTCAGCCTAATCGCGAAGCGGTCGGGGATGCGCACAATTTTTCCGCCGAAGCGCACGTAGCGATCGTGATCGATCGGATCCTCGCCGCCGAATTCGAGTAACGCGCCATCGACGTGCAACGTCACGGCTGGTTTGTCGAGACCGAGATTGGCGAGATCGTAGTGTGTTGCGTCCAGCGTCTTGCGCACCGGCGCATTCAGCACGGCGAGCAGGCGCGGAATGTTGTTCGCATCGGCGCGCAGAGGATACGGCTGTGTCATCCACCAACCGTTCGCGCGATGTTCGAATACGCGCTTGCGTCCGCCGGCAGCTTCGATCGTCATCGCCTTGACGTATTGCGGATCGATCGTCGTCAGCGGCTCGGGCATCATGCCTTCCTCGCGACGAAGTTCCGCAAAAACGCCGGCGCCGAGCGCGACGACGTTGAGCGCGAGCAATAGCGTGTTACGCGTGGTTTTGCGCATGATCAGGCGCGGCGACGCCGCCACCAGATCGTGCCGCCGACGATCAACAATAGCGTGGGAAGGCCGATCAGAAAACCGAGTCCGATTACGCCGAGTTCGCGTTGCGAGATATCGAGGCGGCGATCCGGCGCACCTTTGTCGGGAATGTCGACGAGTTCGTCGTCTTGCAGCAACCAGTCGAACACGCGCTGCCCGAATTCGCGATTGCCGCCATTGCCGAGAAATGCGTTCGACAGAAAATCCGCGTCGCCGATTGCGACGGCGCGTTGTTCGCGTTTCGCCGGACTCGGTGAAAGTCGCGTCAGCGAAAATCCGAGGTTGAGCGGGCCCGGAATTTCGCCTTTGCTTCCGTCGTAGCTGATCGTCGTCGTGTCGCCCTGCTTCGGGATTTCGCCGGTTTCCGTCCATGATTTTTCCGTCGTGTCGAGCAGCGCGGAAACGTCCCACTGCGCGTCGTCGATTTTCGCGAGCGCGGCCGATTGCGGGAACAATGTCGTCAGCGCGAATCCGCGCGTGATCGGATTCGCGGGGTATTTCGCGATCGCGATGAAACTCGGATCGCCGATGCCGAATTGCGATCCGGCGCCGTCGACCGCGACACCGGGCAGCACGCGCAACGACATCGCCTTGAGCAGCGCGTCGAGATGTGACTTCTCGCCCGGTTCGATCAGCCACAACAGATTGCCGCCGCGCTCGACGTAGTCGATCAGTTCCTTCACCACGGCGTCGTTGAGCGCGACACTCGGCGCGGCGACCACCAGCGCATCGACGTTTTCAGGCACATGCACATCGCCCGTGAGCGTGAACGGAATCGCGCGGATACCTTGCGCTTTGAGCAATGCGCCGAAGTTGCCGAAATCGGCGTTGGCGACGCTGTCTATCTTGCGTTCGCCGTCGCCCGCGAGAAACGCGACGAGCCGCTCGTGCTCGCGGGCGAGTCGCAGCAACGCGTTGTCGAGTTCGCGTTCTGTCAATACCTTGAGTTGTTCGCTGCGACCTTTGTAGCGGATCACCAATTCGCCGTTGACCTGGATGCCGGCTTCGCGCGTCGCGGCCGGATTCGCGTCGGGATCGACAAAGTTCAACGAGATATCGGGCTTGATGCGTTCGTAGCGCGCGACGAAATCGGTGATCGCGCTGCGAAGCTGATTATCGGGTGGCGCGTACGAAACGATCGCGATCGGCGCATCGAGTTTTTCGAGCAAGGTGTGCGTGCGCGAATCGAGACTCGCGCGTTGCGCGAAACTGAAATCGTGCTGCCAGCCGAACCTCGTGCTGAAGAACGCAATCATCACCGCGGCGGCGAGCAGGAGCGTGGCGAACAACCCGTCGAGAATCCGATCGCCCATCTCAGCCTCGCGTGCGCAAGGTGGCGACGCGGCGCGACGCGAGCGCCAGCGCGACGACGACGATCAGCAGGAAATAAATCACGTCTACGGTCGCGACGATGCCGTGTAAAAACGGTTCGAGATGCGTCGGCAACGCAAGGTAATTGATGAACGTGCTGCTCACGCCTTCGTAGCGCGCGCCGGCGTCGAGCATCCACAACAGCAGATTGCTCACAAGCGCGATCGATGCCGCAAGCGCCGCCGATTGCGTGGCTGCCGATGCCGCGACAGCGATCGCGATCAACGCGGCGGCGAACAGGATCAGTCCGAATGTCGCTGCACCGATGCGGCCGAGGTCGAGCGATGTGCCGATGTCCAGACTCAGCGAAATCGACGCCGACAACAGAATGAGGACGATCACGAACGCGAACAATCCGAGAAATTTGCCGACGACGATGCGCGCATCGCCGACGCCGGCGGCGAGCAATAACGTGAGGCTGCCATTCTGACGATCGCTCGCGATGGCGCGCATGCCGAGCAGTGGCGCGATCAGCAACAGCAGGCTCGCCGTCGCGCGCAGCAGCGGCAATACGACGAGATCGGTAACGCCGGGTGCGTCGGCCATGCCCGCGATTTTCGGCATCAGAGTGAGAAACGCGCCGAGCGAGAGAAGAAAAAAGTAGGCGAGTACACCGATGACCGCCGCGAGCAGCACCCAAGCAAGCGGCGTGAGAAAAATCCGGCGCAGTTCGTTGCGCGCGACGATGAGACTCATGCGGCTTCCGCCGTTTCGTCCGCGCTCGCGATGCGGAGGAAAACTTGTTCGAGGCTCGTTTGCTGCGGACGCAGTTCGATCAAACCCCAGCCTTTCGCGACGATCGCTTCGGCGAGTTGCGAAGGCGCGAGAGGGGTCGTGACGTTCCAATAAAGTTCGACGAAGTTCGCCGATTGCACGCCGGCGATCATGTTCCACGTCGGCGCGGTTGCCGTGCGCACGAGCCACACATTTGACTCGGCAAGTTGCTGCACGGATCCGTCGTAACGCAGCCGGCCGCGATGCAGAATCGCGACGCGATCGCAACATTGATGCACGTCGGCGATCAGATGCGTCGAAAGGATCACCGCGCGTTCTTTGCCGAGCTCGCGAATCAGTGCGCGGATGTTCGCCGATTGAAGCGGATCGAGGCCCGAGGCCGGCTCGTCGAGAACGATGAGCGCGGGATTGTGCACGATCGCCTGCGCGATGCCGACGCGCTGCTGATAGCCCTTCGACAAATTGCCGATCAGCCGTTGCCGCACTTCGCCAAGTCCACAGCGCTCGATCACGTTTTCCACGGAGACGCTGAGCGCTTTGCCGCGCAGACGACGCAGCCGGGCGCAGAACGTCAAATATTCGACAACGCGAAGTTCGGCATAAAGCGGCGGCGTCTCGGGGAGATAGCCGAGCGCGCTTGCGGCTCGGCGCGAGTCCTCGCGGATATCGGCCCCTTCGACGAACACGCGCCCGCTGCTGGGCGCGAGAACGCCGCAGACCATCCGGAGGGTTGTGGTTTTGCCGGCGCCGTTGACGCCGAGGAGCCCGAGTACGCTGCCTCTATCGAGGCTCAACGCGACGTTTTCGACGATGATCCGTCCGGCTAACCGGCGGCTAACATTTTCCAGTCGCAAAAGTGTCGTGTCGGGCATGCAAAATCCACGGAACTGGCGCAATTGTTGC
>DATBAU010000178.1:0-2747 GCA_036271355.1 Rudaea sp.
CCGGACAAAATGATCTGATTCACCGGCACGAAAAACATCGCCACGCCGACGCCTTGCAGCAAGCGCGGCGCGACGATCGCGCCGTACGACGCTTGATCGCTGAAATCCGCCGCCCAGAACGATGCGCCGGAAAACACGGCGAACGCGAGCGCGGTGAGCAGACGCAAATCGACTTTGCTGCTGAATTTGCCGACGATCGGCGATAACAGAAACGCGAATATCCCAACGGGCGCGACGGCAAGTCCGGCCCACGTCGCGTTGTAGCCCATCGCATCCTGCAGCCAGCGCGGCAATACAACAGTGCTGCCGAAAAACGCGAACATGCCGAACGCGAGCGCGAGCACGCCGATGGTGAAATTTCGATGTGTGAATAGTCGCAGGTTGACGATCGGTTCGTTGCGCATGAGTTCCCACGGAATGAGAAACATCAAGCCGATGATCGCCACGATGAACACCGACAGGATCATCTGCGAACCGAACCAGTCGTTGTCGTTGCCGTTGTCGAGCACGAACTGCAGACAGCCGATGCCGACGACGAGCAGGAACAATCCGATCGCATCGATCGGCACTTTCACGGTCTTCGTTTCGCGGCTGCGCAAGATCGTGAACGAGATGATGAACGCTGCCACGCCGACCGGCACGTTGATGAAGAAAATCCACGGCCACGAATAATTGTCGGTGATATATCCGCCAAGAATCGGCCCGAAAATCGGCGCGACGACCACCGTCATCGCCCAGAACGCCATCGCCATGCCTTTCTTTTCGGGCGGATAGTTCTTCAGCAGAATCGATTGCGACAGCGGCACCATCGGTCCCGACACCGCGCCTTGCAGCAAGCGGCAGACGACCAGCATCTGGATGGAAACCGCGAAGCCGCACAAAATAGAAAACACGATGAACAGTGCGACGGAAATCAGGAACACGCGCACTTCGCCGTAGCGTCGCGCGAGGAATCCGCTCAACGGCTGCATGATCGCCGAGGACATCGAATAGGCGCTGATCGTCCACGTGCCTTCCGACGGCGTGACGCCCAGATTGCCGGCGATGGTTTGCACCGACACGTTGACGATGGAAATGTCGAGCACTTCCATGAACGTCGCCATCGCGATGGCGAGCGTGAGCAACGCAAGCGTGCCGCCGTGCAGCGGCTTCAGTCCATTGCTCGCCTTCTTCGGCACGGATTACAAACCGGCGCGCGTGTTCGGCGTGCTGGTCAGATTGCGCGCGATGATCGCGTCGGCGGCGGAATCCGCGTCGGACAATTCTTCGCCGTAAACACCCGTCGAGTCGAGCGGTTCCTGGCGCGGAACGGTTGCGAGCACGGTGCCGTTGCGATCGTGCGTGTCGATCTTCGTATCGGTCGACAATCCGATGCGCAGCGGATGACGCTGCAGTTCGCCCGCATCGATCGCGATGCGCACCGGCACGCGCTGCACGATCTTGATCCAGTTGCCGGACGCATTCTGCGGCGGCAGCAGAGAGAACGCGCTGCCCGTTCCGGCCGCGAGTCCGACCACGTGACCATGGAATTCGACGTCGCCGTGATAGATGTCCGGAACTACCGTCGCCGGTTGGCCGATGCGGATGTTATGCAACTGGCTTTCCTTGAAATTCGCATCGACCCACAAGCGTTCGAGCGGAATGACGACGAGCAAACGTTGACCCGGCGCGACTTGTTGGCCGACTTGCACCTGACGCTGCGCGGCATACCCATCGATCGGCGCGACGATGCCGTTGCGTGCATTGTTGATCCACGCCATCACGTATTGCGAACGCGCCTGCAAAACCGCCGGACTGGTGCGCGCATCGACACCGTCGACCGCCGCATGCGCCGCGTTCGCTTGCCGGCGTGCCTGTTCGAGCGCGGCTTGCGCGGCGATCATTTGCTGTTTGGCGTTGGTTACGTCCTCTTGCGATGTCGCGTTTGCCGCGAGCAACGGTGCGCGTCGACGATATTCGGCGGCGGCGCGATCGAGATCGGCCTGGCGCGCATTCATCTGCGCATCGGCGAGCGCGGCTTGCTGCGTCTGCTGCTCGGTCTGTCGCACGGCCTGCGCGAGCTGGCCTTCCGCGCCTTCGAGCGCGGCGCCGGTGTCGGCCGGATTGAGCCGCACCAGCACTTGTCCGGCGTGGACGGGTTCGGTGTCGTCGACGAGGACCTGCACGACGGTGCCGGAAACTTTCGACGAGATGATTACCTGATCGCCGCCGACGTAGGCGTCGTCCGTCGTTTCGCGTTGCGAGAAAACGAAAATGTATAAAAGTATCCAAACGATCAGCGCGATGACGACGAGCGCACCGAGGCCGCCGAAGATGAAAATCTTTTTGCGTTTGTCCTTCTTCTTTTGCTCGGGCGATTTTTCTTTGTCCTTGTCCTTATCTTTGCCGTCATCCTTTTTATCGTCGTCGTCGGACTGCTCGTCGTCCGCGCCGTCTTCCTTGTCGTCGCCGTGCTTCGCGTCGTCGGCGTATTTGTAGCGATACTTGTATTTGTACTTGTACGGACGCGGCTCCTCGCCGTCGCGAATTTCCGTTTCGTCGATCATGGCATCCTCGCTGACGGCGCGTCGGCCGTGTCCTTCATTTCACCGGCGGGCGCGGCAACACCGGCGTTCGTCCGATAGCCGCCGCCGAGCGCGCGGATCAGCGACAGATTCGCCGCCAATACGCGCGCATCCATCTGCACGGTTTCGTCGCGTTGCTGCACGAGCTGCGCTTTCGAGTTGAGTGCGACGCGCGGATCGTCC
>DATBAU010000179.1:0-14647 GCA_036271355.1 Rudaea sp.
CCTGGGTTTCATTGATTTACTTTCGACGCAAACCGCGTCGACCAAAGGCGCAGTGAACGCGAAGATCGCGCTCTCCGGAACGACGACGAAACCGAATGTCTCCGGCGACGTCGCGCTATCCGGCTTCGCTGCCGAAATTCCTGCCGCCGGACTCAAGCTGCATGATGGCAACATCGCGTTGCATTCCGACGACGGCAGCGCGTTCAAGGTGAACGGCAGCATCGGATCGGACGACGGCAAACTCACCGTCGGCGGATCGGTCGGACTCGACAAGAACGCGCCGCTCGACATCAAGATCGACGGCGAGAATTTCCTCGCCGCCGACATTCCCGGCGCACGTGTGCACGTATCGCCCGCGCTCACCGTCACGCGCAAGGATGGCAACATCGTCATCAACGGCAACGTCACGGTGCCGCGCGCCGACGTCGATCTCGGCAAATTGCCGGGTGGCGGCGTGAGTCAGGCGTCGCCCGACATCGTCGTCACCGACGCCGAGCGCACGCCCGACGCGGCGAGCGCGCCGATCATCGCCGACATCACCGTCAAATTCGGCGCCGGCGAAAAACTCGACATGGATTTGCGCCAAGGCCAGGAAGTGCATCTCGTCGGCTTCGGCCTCAACGGCTATCTCGGCGGACAGATCGCCGTGCAGGATTATCCCGGGCGCGCCGTCGTCGCGCGCGGCCAAATCCTCGTCAACGGCACCTACAAAGCATACGGACAAGATCTGACAGTCGACACGGGCCGACTGCTGTTCGCGGCGACGCCCGTCGACAATCCCGGACTCGACATCCGCGCAACGCGCGTCTTCACCGATCCGGACGTGACCGTCGGACTGCAAGTGCGCGGCACCGCGCAGGTGCCGATCCTGACCGTGTTCTCCGATCCGGCGATGGAACAATCCGATGCGTTGTCGTACCTCGTCGCCGGCAAGCCGCTCAATCAGCTGAAAAGTGGCGAAGGCGACGCCGTCGGCAGCGCCGCGCGCGCACTCGGCACGGCGGGCGGCGATCTGCTCGCGAAAAGTGTCGGTCGCAAAGTGGGACTCGACGATGTCGGTGTCGCCGACAGCACCGCCGTCGGCGGTGCCGCGCTCACCATCGGAAAATATCTATCGCCGCGCCTGTATCTGAGCTACGGCGTCGGCCTGTTCACGCCGGGCGAAGTCGTCACGCTCCGCTACCGGCTCACGCGATTGTTCAACATCGAAATCCAGAACGGAACACTGTCGAGCCGCGCGGGAATCAATTACCGCATCGAGAAGTAATTCGCGCTAGAACGACCGCATCGACGACAGCGTCACGATCATGTAAATCGCCAGCACGAGGCACGCGAATCCCAAGCCCACTTTGTAGGGCATCAATTTGTCGGAAAACTCAGCTAGCTTGTTGGTGAAATTGTTCGCGCCGAACAGACTGCGCAGTACCGGCATCGCCAGGATCAGCGACAGCGCGATGACTACGAGAATCATCACCAGTCCCAGCACGACCGCACTGCCTGCGAAGCGGATGTATTCGAGAAGCTGCAGCCACTGCAGCAGCATGACGATGCCCCAGACCAATCCGACTAGTCCGATCCATCCTCCGAACTGTTCGAGTTTTGCGAGCTGTGTGCCGGCATTCGGCTGACGGCTCCTCACCCACGACGAAATTCCGAGAATCCCGAGCAGGATGAGCAGCAGCAAAGTAACGATGGGCATTGACATTCCTCCGCGAGAAGTCGCGGCGTCATCATAACTGATCGAAGGCGGAGCTGATCAGCGTCCGGCAGCGTGGCGCGCGAACAGTTTCTTCAGCGGCGGCAATCGGTCAACGAGGGACAGCGCGGCGCCACGGACCGCAGCGATCGGGAGCAACTCGCTGCCGAACACATGCTGGATGGTGTCGAAGGCGTAGGCTGACAATGCGTTGTCGCTGCGGCGACGGCGTTCGTAACGGCGCAGGACGAAATCGGCGGCGATGTCGCGTTTCGCGTCGCGGGCTCCGACGAGCGCGTCGGCGAGTTCGACCGCGTCGCGCAGGCCAAGATTCACGCCCTGACCCGCCAACGGATGCACGACGTGCGCGGCATCGCCGACCAGCGCGAGACGCGGCGCGGTGTAGCGTTTGGCGAGCAGCAGGCGCAGCGGGATCGCGGCACGTTTCGTCGTCGCGGTGACGCGACCCAATCGGAAATCGAATGTTACGCCGAGTTCGCGGCAGAACGCGTCGTCGTCGAGCGCGAGCAGACGTTCGACGTCGCTTTCCTGCGCGGACCATACGATCGAACTGCGTCCATCACCGAGCGGCAAAAACGCGAGCGTCGCGTTCGGCAGGAAACGCTGCCACGCGGTCGATTCGTGCGGGCGTTCGGTCGTCACGTGCGCGACGATGGCGCGCTGATCATATTTGCGTTCGCGCACGTCGATGCCGGCCAATTTTCGCAACGCGGATTCCGCGCCATCCGCCGCGACGACGAGACGCGCGCTGATCGACGTGCCGTTGTCGAACGCGAGCGTGCGCCGATCCGTATCGGCTTCGGTGCTAACCACATTCGCGGGCACGCGCAACGTGACGTTCGCTTTCGCAAGCGCGTTCCACAATACCGATTGAATCAAACGGTTCTCGACGATGAATCCGAGCGCGGCATCGCCTTGCTCTTTGGCATCGAAGGTCAATTCGCCGGGCGCGGTTGCGTCCCACACGTGCATGCGTGTGTAAGCGCAGGCGCGCGAGGACGCGATCGTCGACCACGCGCCGACACGATTCAGAAATTCGACGGACGACGGCGCGAGCGCGACGACGCGCAAATCCACATCGTCCTGCACAGTCCACGGCGATGGTTCACGCGCTTCGATCACTGCGACGTCGAAACCCGCATCGGCGAGTCGTAGCGAAAGCGCCGCGCCGACCATGCCCGCGCCGACCACGGCGACATCGTGCACGCCGCGACGATTCATGGAACGCTCCGTGTTGCGAGTGCGGGCGTTTCGCCGCGAAATCCCATGCCGCGATCGATCAGCATCGATTGCAACGGCGCGATGCGATCGAGCGCGATCATGCCGAACGATCGCGCGAGTTTGAGCGGCAGTGATTCGTCGCGAGTCCAGCGCGCAAGACCGTCGGACATCGCTATAGTGCCGTCGCGATCGGCGCGGCGCGCCTCGGCGTATTCGGCAAGCACGGATTCGCAGCCCGGATCAACGACGCGCTGCACTCGTTCTGCCAGCGTGAGCGCATCGCGCAGACCGAGGTTGAAACCTTGCGCGGCGATCGGATGCAGCGTTTGCGCGGCGTTGCCGATCAGCACCGCTCGCGCCGATGTAAGGCGTTGCGCACACACGCGCCGCAACGGATACGACATGCGTTTGCCGGGTCGCGAAAAGCGGCCGAGTCGCCAGCCGAATCGCGCGTTCAGAAGTTCGAGAAATCCGGCGTCGTCGAGATTCGCGACGTGTTCTGCATCATTCGTTGGAACGGTGAGCACGATCCCGCCGCGACGTTCGCCGAGCGGAAGCAATGCCGTCGGACCGGTCGCGGTGAATCGTTCGTAGGCGGAATCGATCGCGCGTTCGGTGGTGACGGTCAGGACGAATGCCGTCTGTGCGTAATCGAAGCGATCGACGCCGATACTGAGTGCGTCGCGCACGAACGATGACGTGCCGTCGGCACCGACGAGCAGTCGCGTGCGCATCGTTTGTTCGCCATCGGGTGTTTGCAGACGCGCGGTCGCGCCGTCCGCATTGACCTCGATCGATTTCACCGTGGCCGGCGCGAAGCGACGCAATCCTTCGCACGCATCGAGACGCCGCAATAATGCATTGCCGAGTTCGCGCGCGGGTACGACCGCGCCGAATGCGTCGAGTCCGTGTTTTTTTGCGTCGAGTCGTACCGCGCCGAATTCGCCCTGACGGCTGATATGGATTTTTCGGATCGGCGTTCCGGTGGTCGTCAGATGTTTCCAAACGCCGAGTGCGGTCAATGCATTCACGCTGGCGTGCGCGAGCGCGAGATTGCGCTCGTCATAACTCGGCTGCGCATCGACATGTGGCGCGGCGGATTCCGCCATTGCGACGGTCAAGCCGCTGCGATCCAGCGCGATGGCGAGACTGGCGCCGACCAATCCGCCGCCGACGATGAGGACATCGCACGTTTCCATGGCGCAATGATACCGCGCACGCGGCGGTGTTACGCTGCGCCGCTCGAAGGCTGCATCGATCGAGAGAGAAACGATGGATCTGATTCTCGTCCGGCACGGCGATGTCGACGCCGGTCCGGGATTGTGTCTCGGCCAAACCGACACGCCGTTGTCGGCCGGTGGCTTCGGCGCGATGCAACAGCTCGCCGCGACTTGGACGCAGGATGCGCCGCGCTTTTTGTTTTCCAGCGACCTGAAACGTGCGCAGCAAGCAGCTGCCGTGTTCGCCGCGCGGTTCGCCATCGAGCCGTTGTCGGATGCGCGATTGCGTGAAGTGAATCTCGGCGAATGGGATGGCAAATCGTGGGAACACGTGATGCGCACCGATGCGGCGCGCTACGAACATTGGGCGGCGAACTGGATCATCCAGGAAGCGCCGAAGGGTGAAAGTTTCGCGGACGTGATCCGGCGCACCGGCGCGTGGCTGTCGTCGCTGCTCTCGTCCACGCGTGAGGACGACGTCGTGCTCGCCGTCGCGCATGCCGGATCGATCCGCGCGCTGCTGTGCCATGCGCTCGGTCTGCCGCCGCAGAACGCGTACGCGCTGCGCATCGACCACGCGCACGCGGCGCGTGTGCGCTCACGCGGAGGCCAGTTTGAAGTATGCTATGTCAATGCTTCGCGTTTCGAGCTGGACTAGGATTCCGGCCTCGCCGCGTCAGTAAATTTCCGGAGTTTTGACATGCAGCGTCTTCCGCAGGATTCGATCGTTTCGCCGCGCACGGGCGTGCTCGTCGCGCTCATTGTTTTCGCCGTTGCGGTCAGGCTCGTCATCTTTTTCGTGCCAACGGCGTCGGCCTACAACGCGACACCGGTCGAAGCGATCGCGCTGTTCGGCGGCGCGTATTTCACGGATCGGCGATTGGCGTTCATCGTTCCGCTGGCGGCGATGTTTCTGGCGGATTTGATCATCGGACTTCACTGGATGATTCCGATCGTCTACGGCTGCATCGCGCTCAGCGTCGCGCTCGGATTCGGATTGCGGAATCGTGTGAATGCATTGCGCGTGGCCGGTTTCGGCATCGCCGGATCGTTGCTGTTCTTCGTCGTCGTCAGCTTCGCCGAATGGGTGATCGGCGACACGGAGTTTTGTCGCGCCGGCATCGTCTCGTGCTACGCCGCGGCATTGCCGTTCCTGAAGAACGCGATCATCGGCACGCTGATCTGGAGCACGGTGTTGTTCGGTGCATTCGAACTGATGCGCCGTCGCTGGCCGGTGCTGTCCGCCGCCGCTGCCTGACGCGACGCCCGCGTGGGCAATCGTCTTTCCAAGATCTACACGCGCACCGGCGACGACGGCACCACCGGTCTCGGCGACGGTTCGCGCACGCCGAAGGATTCGTTGCGCGTCGCCGCGTACGGCACGGTCGATGAACTCAACAGCACGATCGGCATGGTGCTCGCGCAGGAAATTCCCGATCCCGTTCGCGAAGCGCTTACGCAAATCCAACACGATCTTTTCGATCTCGGCGGCGAACTGTGCATTCCCGGCATGGCGATGGTTCATGACGCCGACGTCGACCGCCTCGAAACGACGCTCGATGGATTCAACGCCGATCTTCCGGCGCTGAAGGATTTCATCTTGCCGGGTGGCGGAATGCCGGCGGCGTGCTGTCATGTTTCTCGAACGGTGTGTCGGCGCGCGGAACGCGACGTGATTTCGCTCAGTCGCGAATCGGATGTGCGACCCGAAGCAATCCGCTATCTCAATCGCCTGTCGGATTTGCTGTTCGTGATCGCGCGCGTTCTCGCGCGCGCATCGGGTCACGGCGAAGTGTTGTGGCAGCACGAACGCCGCAAGAAATCCTGATCGATGACGATGAAACTCTACACGCACGCGGCGTGTCTCCGGCATGACGCCGGACCTGGACATCCGGAATCGCCGCTGCGTCTGCAAGCCGTGCTCGAAGCGCTCGATGCCGATCGGTTCGCATCGCTCGAACGCGTCGAAGCGCCGCGCGCGACACGCGAGCAGATCGCGCGCGTGCACGACGAACGGCTGATCGACCTGCTCGACAAAAACGTTCCGCGCGAAGGTTACGTGCGCGTGGATACGGACACGACGATGTCGCCCGATTCAATGGAAGCCGCGTTGCGCGCGGCGGGTGCGGTGTGCGCGGCGATCGACGCGATGATCGACGGCGACACCACGCGCGCGTTCTGCGCGGTGCGTCCGCCGGGGCATCACGCCACGCACGATGCGGCGATGGGATTTTGTCTGTTCAACAATGTCGCCGTCGGCGCCGCGCAGGCAATGTCGCGCGGCATCGAGCGCATTGCGATCGTCGATTTCGATGTTCATCACGGCAACGGCACGCAGGATATTTTCTGGAATACGCCGAACGTTCTGTACGCGTCGACGCATCAGTCGCCGCTGTATCCGGGCACGGGCGCGCGCGCGGAAAAAGGTGTCGGCAATATCGTCAACGCGCCGTTGCCGCCGGGTGCGGGAAGCGCGGAATTCCGGCAAGCATTCGACGAGGTCGTGCTGCCCGCGCTGCGCGCGCAAAAACCGCAGCTCGTGATCATCTCGGCCGGTTTCGATGCGCATCGGCTCGATCCGCTCGCCGATCTGAATCTCGAAGCCGACGATTATGCGTGGGCGACGCGCGCGCTGGTCGATATCGCAGACGAATACGCATCGGGCCGCGTCGTCTCGAGTCTGGAAGGCGGTTACAGTCCGACCGCGTTGCGCGAAAGCACGGCGGCGCACGTCGCGGCGATGCTCGCTTAAGTATTTTTCGACGTGCCGGCGATCGTTATTTCGGCCTGAATGCGTCGTCTCTCGAAGGCGGCCGAACGCCGTCGTTTGACAAGCCGGAAACCTTAACTGAGCGGGTTTGCCCCTTCCTCCCAATTCAGGCAAGCTTTGCCGCCTGCTGTCGCACAATAGACGGACCAACGTGCCGAATTTCGATCCTCGGGGAATGCTCCGCCCGCGTTTGCTCGTTTCCGCCATTCTCATCGTCCTCACGCACGATGCGCTCGCCGACGACACGAACAATGCCGCCGCGGTGTCTCACGCGCCGGTGACGGCTGCGGCTACATCCACGACCGCGGCTGGAAAAGACGATGCGGTAGCGTGCCCTGTCGGCGTGCTGATCTGTCCGAAGCGCAAGGTCGATTTCGTCGGCTGCAAGAAAAACGACATGCTCGATTTCTTCGTGCCCGGCCTGCCGACCGAAGGCGATCGCTCGCAGACGCCAGCCGATGTCGAAGCGCAGCGCATCACGAGTCCCGACAAAACACACTACACGCTGACCGGCGACGTGCGCGTTCAGCGGCTCGATCAGCTGCTGCGATCCGACACGCTCACCGTCGACGAGGAAACCACCGACTACACCGCCGACGGCCACGTGCGCGCGCAGGATCGCGGCATGTTGGTATCGGCCGATCACGCCAAAGGCACGATCACGCCGAGCACGACGTATCTCACCGACAGCCGCTATCAACTGATTCAACAACGCGGCAACGGCACCGCGGCGACAGTGAACGAAACCGATCCGGACCACACGAAATTCACCGACGCCACGTATTCGACGTGCGACATCGACGATCAGCAATGGCATGTGCACGGCAGCACGATGGAGATGGATCACGTCGAGCAGCGCGCGTACGGCCACAACGTGACGATGTATTACGGCAGCGTGCCGTTCTTCTGGTTTCCGTACATCAGCATTTCGCTCAACGACGAGCGCGAAACCGGATTCCTAACGCCGACGATCGGCGCGAGTTCGCGCAAAGGTCTCGTCATCGGCGCGCCGTACTATCTCAATCTCGCGCCGAATTACGACGCGACGCTCGAGCCGATCTATTCGAGCGAACGCGGCGCGATGCTCGAAAGCCAGTTTCGCTACATCGACTGGCACGATCGACTCGAAATCGACGCCACGTACACGCCGAACGACATGAATGTCGGTGAGGAATTGCGCGATATCGCAACGGCAGAAGCGAACGGCGAAGCGACGTTGCAGACGCCGGTGGAAATTCCGAAACAGCGTTATCAGATCCGCATCCAGGACTACAACGCGTTCACGTTCGCGAGCAACTGGGGCGCGGCGGTCGACATCAGCCGCGTGTCGGATAAACAGTATTTCCAGGATTACGGCGATACGCTGACGACCTCGGCCACATCGCTGCTCGGTTCGAGCGCGTACATCAACGGCCGCGGTGAGTGGTGGTCGGCGAGCATCGGCGGCGACAGCAACCAGATCACGCAACCGTTCCTTTCCGAAGCGTATCTGCCGTACACGCGTTTGCCGCGCGGCGTGTTCACTGGCGAAAAAGCACTACTCGGCGATTTCACCGCAGGCGTAAACGCGGAGTACGTCGACTTCCGCAAAGGTCCGTACGACGTACTCAACACGGAGAACACGTTCACGGAAGTGACGGCGCTCGAAGGCCAACGTCTCGACTTGTATCCGTACATCGCGTATCCGATCGAGACGGCCGGATATTTCATCCGCCCGGAATTCGGCGTGCGCTACACGACGTACGATCTGAGCAATGTCGGCGGGTACAATCTGAGCAATCCGACATCGCCGCAACTGACGACCAGTTCGCCGAACCGCACGGTGCCGATTTTCAGCGTCGACGCCGGCCTCATCTTCGATCGCGACGTGAACTGGTTCGGCAACGCGTTCACGCAAACGCTCGAACCTCGCGTGTATTACCTGCGCGTGCCCTATCGCAACCAGAACGATTTGCCGATCTTCGACACGCAGTTGCCGACGTTCGATTTCCCGAGCCTGTTCCGCAACAACGCGTTCGTCGGCGCGGATCGGCAGAGCAACGCGAACAATCTCACGCTGGCGTTGACCTCGCGCCTGATCGACACGAGCTCGGGCGATCAGTTGCTGAGCGCGAGCGTCGGACAGATCCATTATTTCGATCCGCAGCGCGTGCAGTTGCCGTTCGTGCCGGAAGTCGATTTTTCCGGATCCGATTACGTCGCCGAACTCGACCTGCGCCTGAACGACCGCTGGGATTTCAAGTGGGACCAGCAGTACAACCCGAACTCGAAAGTCATCGACCCGACCACCGCGACGCTGATCGACAATCTGCATCACACGGATTTGTCGGCGTGGAGCATCGAACACCGCTTCGCGGGGGACGGCGTGTTCAACGTGTCGTACCGCTATCGCCGTGGATTGCTCGAACAGGTCGATTCCAGCGCGCTGTATCCGCTCAACGACCGCTGGGCGCTGATCGGTCGCTACTATTATTCGCTGCAGGATCGCCAGCTTCTGGAAACGTTCGTCGGCGCGCAATACGACAGTTGCTGCGTTTCCACGCGCGTGCTGGTACGCCGTTACATCAACGCCATCGGCCAGATCAAGCCCAACACCGGGGTTTACTTCGAGGTCGAGTTCAAAGGTCTGGGCGGGACCGGTCATCGCGCCGAAAACTTCCTGCGGCGTGCTATCCTTGGCTACGAATGACAGGGCGCAAATGCAGGTGGCATAACGATTTCTTAGCCGTCGCCGCCGCATCATGGCGCGCTGTCGAACGCGGTGCCCGGCACTCGCGGCTCACCCAACGAACTTTCTGACTTCACCGGCGCCACGCACGCGCCTTCATGAGATGTGATTTCCCGATGAACAAATTCGTCGTATCCGTTTGTCTGATACTGATTTCGCTCGGCGCCGTTTCCAGCGCGAACGCGCAACTCGCTTCGAAAGAACCGCTCGACCGCATCGTTGCCGTCGCCGAAGACGACGTGATCCTGCAAAGCGATCTCAACGCCGCCGTCAACAACGTGCTCAACCAATACCGCAGCAATCCGCAGCAGTTGCCGCCGCACGACGTGCTCGAAAAACAGGTGCTCGACAGTTTGATCATGCTGCGCCTGCAAGTGCAGCGCGCGCAGACCACCGGCATCCGCGTGAGCGACGCCGACGTCGATCAGGCCATGCAGCGCGTCGCCGAAACCAATCACATTTCCGTGCAGCAGTTGCGCGCTTCGCTCGCGCAGCAAGGCATGGACATCGACTCGTTCCGCAAGAGCGTGCGCGACCAGCTTCTCGTGCAGCGCCTGCAACAGCGCGTGGTTCAGAGCCAGGCGCAAGTTAGCGATTCGGAAGTGGACATCCTGCTCGCCAGCAACAGTTTGAAAGAGGGCGAAGTCCATCTGCAGCACATTCTCGTCGCGCTGCCCGAAGGCGCCGACGCGAAGCAGATCCAGGAAGCGAAAGACAAAGCCGACGACGTGAAAAAACAGATCGACGGCGGCATGGATTTCACCGCCGCCGCCATCCGTTATTCCAGCGCGCCGGACGCCCTGCAAGGCGGCGACCTCGGCTGGCGTCATTTCGACGAAGTGCCCGAAGCGTTCGCGAATCTCGTCGAAGGCATGCAGCCCGGCCAGGTTTCTCAGGCGCTGCGCGGACCGAGCGGTTTCCACATCGTCAAGCTCGTCGATCGCCGCACCGACAGCAAGCAGGTCGTCACCGAATATCACGCGCGCCACATCCTTATCAAAGTCGGCGAACTCGCGAGCAACGAAGACGCGCAGAAAACCGTCGCCGACCTGCGCCGCCGCGTGGTCGACAATCACGAAGACTTCGGCGCGCTCGCCAAGAAATATTCGCAGGACCCGACCAGCGTTCAAGGCGGCGGCGACCTCGGCTGGTTCCAGCTCGATCAATTCGGCCCGGCCGTCAGCAGCCAGCTCACCGCGCTGAAGGACAACGAGATCTCGGAGCCGTTCCAGACCGAAGGCGGCTGGGATGTCATCCAGCGTCTCGGTACGCGCCAGGAAGACGTCACAGACACCGCCAAGCGCGACCACGCACGCGACGTGATCCGCAATCGCAAAGCCGATGAAGAATACGAAAACTTCCTGCGCCAGGTTCGCAGCGAATCGTACGTCGACAACCGGCTCACCGGCGTCGTCACCGGCATCAACACCGGTGGCGAAAGCAACGATCAGTAATTTCACGTGAGCGCGGCCAAGCCCTGGCTGCCGCGCATCGCCGTCACGTCCGGCGAGCCGGCCGGCATCGGACCCGACATCGTCGCCGCGCTCGCGGCGAGCGAAATCAACGCCGATCTGATCCTGATCGGCGACCGCGATCTCGTACAGCGCGCCGCGCAAGCGCAAGGCATTTCGCTCACGATCACCGACGACGACGGCCAGTGGATCGCTGAACGTCAGCCCGGAACGCTGCGTTGCGTGCACATGCCGGTATCGACACCGGTGACGCCCGGAAAACTCGATGTCCGCAACGCGCCGTACGTCGTCGCCACGCTCGCGCGCGCGAACGACGGATGCCTCGAAGGCGAATACGACGCGCTCGTCACCGCGCCCGTGCAGAAGTCGATCATCAACGACGCCGGCATTGCCTTTACTG
The DNA here is from genome assembly GCA_036271355.1 of Rudaea sp. Lineage (GTDB taxonomy): Bacteria > Pseudomonadota > Gammaproteobacteria > Xanthomonadales > Rhodanobacteraceae > Rudaea. The sequence continues at coordinate 11,529 of DATBAU010000179.1, forward strand.
GCCACACCGAATATTTCGCCAATCGTTCGAAGTGTCGCGTCGCGATGATGCTCGTCGCGCCCGGCTTGCGCGTCGTGCTCGCCACCACGCATCTGGCGCTCGCCGACGTTCCCGCCGCGATCACGCCCGAAACACTCGTGCAGACATTGCGCATCACCTACAACGACCTTCGTCACCGCTTCGGATTCGATAGTCCGCGCATCGCCGTGCTCGGACTTAATCCGCACGCCGGCGAGAGCGGACATCTCGGCCACGAAGAAATCGAGATCATCACGCCGTCGATCGAAGCGCTGCGCGGCGAAGGCTTGCTGCTCGAAGGACCGCTATCGGCCGACACCGCCTTCGTACCGTCGAAGCGCGAACACGTCGATGCGTATCTCGCCATGTATCACGATCAAGGATTGCCGGTGCTGAAAGCACTCGGCTTCGGCGATTCGGTGAACGTCACCCTCGGACTGCCGTACATCCGGACGTCCGTCGATCACGGCACCGCACTCTCGCTTGCCGGAACCGGCCGTGCCGATCCGACGAGCATCATCGCCGCTACTGAAATGGCGATGGAGATCGTTGCGATTTCGCTGTAGCGCATGTGGGTGCGTCAGTGCAATTCGAATGACGGCGCTCTCAATCGCCGTCGAAATCATCAGCGAAGAGAGTGCCATCGACGTTGGAATTGACTGGCGCGGAATGGGCGTCGGTGTCAACCGAACCGGTCCCTAGCTGGCCGAATTGGTTGGCTCCCCAACACAGAACGGTGTCGCTGCCGCCCAATGCGCACGCGTGATCGGCTCCCACTGACAAGTCCGTAAATCCGACAAACGTGATACCGCTTTCCGCGACGGCAACGGGCGCATCGGAATACGCGTCGGTGAAACGGCCATTGCCGAGCCGGCCGAGATAGTTCGTACCCCAACAAGCAATGCTTCCATCAGTCCTGAGCAGCGCGCACGCGAAAGTGTCGCCCGCGGCTACTTTCACCAAGTTTACGAGCTTGCTGCCATCCGAAAACACGACGGGAGCGGGGGTGGACGTGTATGACCCGAGCATATACGAATTGCCCAACTGACCCGAACTGTTGTCGCCCCAGCATGCGATGGAGTTGTTGGCCGGCGCATCTTCGGGCAAAAGTGCACAGCTGTTGAACGTTCCCGATGTAATGACGTCGTCAGCGGAAAGCCCCAAATTATCCGAAGTGCCCGGCGCCAGAACGCCGACAGGTGAATCAATGGGATCGTTGATATTTGACGGACTGCCATCACCGAGACGCCCTATTTTTTCCTGACCCCAACATGCAGCGTTGGTCGGAGCATCGCCGGTAACTGCGCACGTGTGTAACGTTCCGGCAGAAACGGATTGGGCCTGACCAAGCGGCGGGTTAGAACCAGAGTGGACTACGACCAATAAGGGCGAATTCCACCTCGTCACTGCGCCGATATTATAGTTTCCGAGCTGGCCATCAGAATTTGATCCCCAGCAATAAACATTGGAATCCGTGTCGGAAACTTTGATCGCATGCATGCGAATCGCCGGCTGCGATCGCAACAACACCGCCGAATGGTTTCTTTGCGATGACCACCGGTTCCGGATCGACGTTGCGTGACAAAAATGTCGAGTCACCCAACTGTCCACTGGAATTCACACCCCAACATTTGATCGTCTGATCGAGCAGAAGCGCGCACGCGAAATTATTTCCGCTCGCGACCGACACCGCATTCGTGATATTTGGCACCTGCGACGGAGATGCCGACGCCGCGAGGGCGCCCTCACCCCAACACATGACGTGCCGATCGGCTAGCAGCGCGCACGTGCTCGCCGCACCGGCCGAGAGCTGCATGATGCCGTGATGAGGCGACGTCGGAAAAGCGAACAGCGGCGAACAGAAAAGACTGGTCGCGCCGCAGAGAGAAACGACGATCAAACTTCTTGACGTGTTCATGGCTTACCCTCGCATATAAGTCGAGAGCAGCTTTATCCAACTCGTCGTTCTCTAGCGGACACGTTGCGGACAACTATCAGACAGAGCCTCTATTTTTAGCGCTGCGCTTCGCAAAGTACGGGCAGAACGGGCAATCGAGGCCGCAATCCCGGAACTTTCTCGAAGATCAACGCGACGGCGAGCAATACGAGCGCGCATCCGACCGCGCTCGCCCACGTGATCGCCTCTCCTAGGAACAGCGCGCCCCAGATCTCCGCGAAGATCGGCACTAGGAACGTGACAGTCACGGCGCGCTCGCTGCCGGCTTCCTTGATGAGCTTGTAGTACATCGCGTACGCGACGCCGGTGCACAGTACGCCGACGGTGAGCAGCGCCAGCACCGCGCCCAGCGGCCATTGCGCGGGCATCGAAGATGCGCCCCACGGGAATAGCGGCAGCGCGGCGCCGATCATGCTGCCAGTGGCGACGACGAGTGGATCGGTGTCGGCAAAACGTGCGCGCACGGTGCGCGCGTTGAATGCGTAGAGAATCGCGGCGACCAATCCGCCGCCGAACGCGGCGAGCGTCATCCCGTCGAGCGTGACGGTGCCGAAACGCGCGAGAGTGACGACGCCGAAAATACCGACCACAACACCGACGATCTTCGACATCGACGGACGCGAACCCGCGATCCAGCCGATCAGCACGGTGAACAGTGGGACGGTAGAATTGAGTACAGCGGAATAACCCGCTGGTAGCGAATAGGCGGCGAACGCGAACGCGACGAACGGCAATCCCGCGCCGCCGAGTCCGACGAGCAGGTAATCCTTCCAGCGCGCGCGGAAATTCGTCTTGCGTCCGGTGAACGCGAGCACCGCGAGCAGCGCGACCGCGGCCAACAGCACGCGTCCGGCTGCCGTAACGCCGGCGCCGAGTGCCGGTACCGTGATCCGCTGAAACATGAACGATCCGCCCCAGATCATGCCCAAAACAACAAGTTGAAGCAGCAATCGCACGTTCATGGCTATCTTTCCTGCTACGGCATTGGTGAACGGCAGTAAGGATACCGCTGGCGCAAACCGCGAAAAATCGCTATTTTTTTGCGCCAACGGTTAGAAAAATTCACATAGCGGGAGTATTCGATTGAATCCCTGGCACCGATTGCCGCCGTTGCGTTCGCTGCGCGTGCTCGAAGCCGCCGTGC
>DATBAU010000180.1:0-4737 GCA_036271355.1 Rudaea sp.
CGTCCCACCGACAGGCATTCGACGAGCATGCGCCAGCCTTGTCCGGCCATCTCCGCGCCGCCGATGAGCTGCGACAGTGGAATGAAGATGTCCTTGCCGCGCACCGGACCGTTCTGGAATGCGGCGTTGAGCGGGAAGTGCCGGCGGCCGATTTCCAGACCTTTCGTGTCGCGCGGAATCAGCGCGAGTGTGATGCCGATGTGTTCGTTGTCGCCGAGCAGATGATCCGGATCGTGCATCTGGAACGCGAGGCCGATCAATGTCGCGACGGGCGCGAGTGTGATGTAGCGCTTGTCGAACGTGAGACGCACGCCGAGCACGTTGCCGCCTTCGTATTCGCCTTTGCAGACGACGCCGTAATCCGGAATCGACGTCGCATCCGATCCGGCGAACGGACCGGTCAGCGCGAAGCACGGAATCTCGCGGCCGTCGGCGAGGCGGGGCAGGTAGTGATCGCGCTGATCCTGCGTGCCGTAATGCAATAGCAGTTCGCCGGGGCCGAGCGAATTCGGCACACCGACCGTCGAGGACAGCGAACCGGAAATGCTCATCAATTTTTGCAGCACCGCCGATTGCGCGAGCGCGGAAAATTCGAGACCGCCGTATTGCTTCGGAATGATCATGCCGAAGAATTTATTCTTCTTCGCGAACTCCCAGATTTCGGGCGTGAGATCGGCGAGTTCGTGCGTGATTTCCCATTCGTCGCACATCGCGCAGATTTCTTCGACGGGGCCATCCATGAATGCCTGTTCCTCCACCGACAATTCCGGCTTCGGTTCCTTCAGCAATTTCGACCAGTCGGGTTTTCCCGTAAACAGTTCGCCTTCGAAACCGACTGTCCCCGCTTCGAGCGCGGTGCGTTCGGTGTCGGAAATCTGCGGCGTGATTTTCTGATACATCTTGAGCAGCGGCGCGGTGATCTGACGCTGCCGGAAATCCGGGATGTTCAGCGGAATCGCGATCAGCGCGAAGATAGCCGTCGGAATCGCGATGGCGATCCAGTGACTGCCCGCGAGCACGCCGATGCCGATCGCGGCGACGAGTCCGGCGATCGTCCAGACGCGCAAGCTCGCGCGCAGGTACGCGCACGTGAGCGAAACGACGATAAGTGCGAGGAATGGAAGCCAATTCATAGCGTCACCTTAAGGACAGAACATGTTTTCAAAACTCCGCGCACCGCAGAACGTCAAAGCGCTTTCGCCGCGATGACGGGTGAATGGAATTTCCCCAGAAAACCTAGCACCGCCGACGAAAACGCATCGTTCTCGTCGCCGGCTACCATATGTGTCGCGCGCGGCACGCGCACGTGTTCGGCGTGCGGCACCAGTTGCAGGAACTCGGCGATGGTCGCATCGGAGACGATGTCGCTTTTCTCGCCGCTGATCAAGAGCGTCGGCACGTCGATGCGGCGAGCCGCGTCGAGCAGCATGGATTGATAGCGTTCACTGTCGTCCACGATGCTGTCGAGCATTCGCGGATCCCAGTGCCAGCGCCAACGCCCGTCGTCGCCGCGTACGAGCGATTCGCGCAGACGTTCCGGCGATTTTCCCGCCGCGCGATGCGGCAAATAATCCGCGACGGCGGAAGCGGCGTCGTCGACGGAAGCGAATCCGGAAGGATGTGCGCGCATGAAGCCTATGATGCGCTCGATTCCCGCACTTTCCCAACGCGGCGTGATGTCGACCAGCACCAGCGCGCCGAACGGACGGAATTGCGCCTGTGCGACGAGACCGAGCAGGCCGCCCATCGATGCGCCAATCAGCACCGGCTTTTCGAATTGATTCGTGACGAGAACCAGGTCGTCGACGAATTGCGCGAAGTCGTAATGGCCGTCGTCGCGCCAACCGCTGTCGCCGTGCCCGCGCGCGTCGGCGGTGATGGCCTGCCATCCATTCGCGGCGACCGCACGCGCCGTCGACGTCCACGCGCGCCGCGTTTGGCCGAAGCCGTGCGCGAAAACGACGGCAGGTGCGGCGTCGTCGCCGAACCGTTCCGTCGCGATTTCTACGCCGTCACGGGCTTTCAGTCGCATAACTCGGTGACTCGGTAGCGGCTCAGTTTTCTTGCAGGTGCGACGCTGACCATACGGTCGAGTATGGTGTTGGAAAACGAGACTGTCAATACGCTCGCGTATGGTCTAATCACTTGAGTGGAGGCCAGTTTTGTTGCATCGCAACGCGACTCGCACTTACTCACGCGTAGCAGACCCGATACCATGTAACGATGTTACACGCCGTTACATCGACCTCGGAGAAAACCGAGCGCACGCGACTCAGCGCGGCGGACTGGGAGCAGGGCGCGCTCGATCTGATCGCCACGCACGGCGTGGGTGCGGTCGCGGTGGAATCGCTCGCTAAACAACTCGGCGTGACGAAGGGCAGCTTCTATTGGCATTTCCCCACGCGCGAAGCGTTGCTCAAAGCGGCGATCGATCGGTGGGAAAAACAAACGACCGACAAGTTCATCGAGGAAGTCGCGCCCATCGCCGATCCACGCGCGCGCCTGCGAGAACTTTTCCGTCGCACCGGTCACGAAGCGAAATCGCACGCGATCTACTCCGCATTGTTGCGCGCGCTCGATCATCCGATGGCGCGGCCGGTGATGGCGCGCGTGACGCAACAGCGCATGGATTTGCTGGTCGAGGCGTATCGGCAAATGGGCATGACGAAAGAAACCGCCGCGTATCGCGCCCGCCTGGCGTATGCGGCCTATGTGGGGTTTCTGCAATTGACGCTGCAGGTGGGGATGCCGCGGCTGGAACACGACGAGATGGAGGCGTACGTCGAACATGTCATCGAAGCATTGATTCCTGCGTAACGTAAGAAAAACGGGCGGCGAAGAACGCCCGATAAAAATAAACTGGCCATACGGCCCGGTGAGGAGACCATGAGCAAACTTGAAACGTTGGACCGTTGGGTCGCCGATGTCGCGCGCCTGACGAAACCCGATCGCATCCACTGGTGCGACGGATCGGAAGCCGAATACGACGCGCTCGTCGAGACGATGCTCGCGAACGGCGACCTGATCGAGCTCAATCCGCGTACGCATCCGAACTGCTATCTGCATCATTCCGACGTGTCGGACGTCGCGCGCGTCGAACATCTGACGTTCATCTGCACCACGAACAAGGACGACGTCGGCCCGAACAATCACTGGATGGATCCGGCCGAAGCGCACGCGAAAATCGACGCGCTGTTCGACGGTTGCATGAAAGGCCGCACGCTGTATGTGATTCCGTATTGCATGGGTCCGATCGACTCGCCGCTTTCACGCTGCGGCGTCGAGATCACCGACAGTGCGTACGTCGTCGCGAACATGCGCATCATGACGCGCATGGGTGCGCCGGCACTCGCACGCATCGAGCGGGACGGCAAGTTCGTCAAAGGTCTGCACTCGACCGGCGAACTCGATCCGCACAAGCGTTTCATCCTGCATTTTCCGGAAGAGCTCACGATCAAATCGATCGGCTCGGGTTACGGCGGCAACGCACTGCTCGGCAAGAAATGCCACGCGCTGCGCATCGGTTCGTATCAGGCGCGCACCGAAGGCTGGCTGGCCGAACACATGCTGATCGTCGGCATCCAGAATCCGAAAGGCGAAACGCATTACGTCGCCGCGGCATTTCCGTCCGCGTGCGGAAAAACGAATCTCGCGATGCTGATTCCGCCGGAGTCGTACGCGAAACAAGGCTGGAAAGTCTGGACCGTCGGCGACGACATCTGCTGGATGACGCCCGGCGAAGACGGTCGACTGTGGGCGATCAATCCCGAAGCGGGTTATTTCGGCGTCGCGCCCGGCACGAGCGAGAAGACGAATCCGAACGCGCTCGCCATGCTCAATCACGATGCGATTTTCACCAACGTCGCCGTCACCGCCGACGGTGATCCGTGGTGGGAAGGATTACCCGGCGTTGCCGTGAAAGACTGGCAAGGCCGCGACTACACACCCGGCAGCGGCCCGGCCGCACATCCGAATTCACGCTTCACCGTGTCGGCTAAACAATGTCCGAGCTATTCGCCGCACGCGGAAGATCCGAAAGGCGTGCCGATTTCCGCGATCATCTTCGGCGGACGCCGCGAACATCTCGTGCCGCTCGTTTTCGAAGCGCGCGACTGGACGCACGGCGTGCTCGTCGGCGCGGCGATGGGATCGGAAACCACCGCTGCCGCAACCGGCGCCGTCGGCGTTCTGCGTCGCGACTCCATGGCGATGAAGCCCTTCTGCGGCTACAACTTCGCCGACTACTTCACGCACTGGCTCTCGTTCGATAAACCCGGCGCGAAACTGCCGAAGATTTTCCACGTCAACTGGTTCCGCAAATCGTCCGAAGGCAAATTCCTGTGGCCCGGTTTCGGCGACAACATGCGCGTGCTCGAATGGATCCTCGGCCGCTGTGTCGGCACCGAAGGCGCGGAAGGAACCGCGATCGGAAACGTACCGCGCACCGAAGACCTGAATCTCGACGGCCTCGATTTGTCGAACTCCAATCTCGAAGCACTGCTGCACATCGACGGCGACGGCTGGATCGACGAATACGAAAGCATCGGCGAATATCTTGCGTCCTACGGTGCACGTATGCCGCAAGCGCTGATCAACGAACAACAACGCATCGCCGCGATGCTCGCGGAAAACCAAATCGAAACCGAGGTAGTCGGCACACCCTAGCTCCTCGCTCTCGAAGGCATCACCGCCCTTGGCTTCGTGCAGTCGAGAGTTTCAAGAAGCTTTATACCGGTC
>DATBAU010000181.1:0-9877 GCA_036271355.1 Rudaea sp.
TCGCGCATCACCACCGGCAAATACATGCAGACGCCGCGTGGCACGTTCGAACTCAAGTATTTCTTCTCGGCGAAACTCGAAGGTTCGCAAGTCGCCGGTGTCGCGGTGCGCGCGATGGTCAAGCGTCTCATCGACACCGAAAACCGCGAAGCGCCGCTCGCCGACGACACCATCGTCGCGCTGCTCGCCCGTCGCGGCGTTCGCGTCGCGCGCCGCACGATCGCGAAGTACCGCGATTTGATGGACATCGCGTCCGCGAAAGAACGCAGCGTTCGTTTCACGAAACGCGCCCCCGTTTCCGCTGCCGTCGCGGCCTGAGGAGAATGTCGATGGAATCCAAACTTACCGTGCTGCTCGTGGACGACCACGAGGGCTTTTTGAATTCGGCGAAGCGACATTTCCGCAACGTGCCGTGGATCGACATCGTCGGTCAGGCGCTGAACGGTCTCGAAGCGATCGCGAAAACCGAACAGCTGAAACCCGTGGTCGTGCTGATGGATCTCGCCATGCCCGAGATGGGCGGGCTGCAGGCCACGCGCCTGATCAAAGCGCAGACCGAACCGCCGTACATCATCATCGCCAGCCACTTCGACGACGCCGAACATCGCGAGCACGCCGCGCGCGCCGGCGCCGACGGTTTCGTGAGCAAGCTCAATTACGTGCAGGAAGTGATGTCGCTGCTGGCCAACGTTCGCGGGAGCACCGCTCATGTCTGAGTCGCGCATTCTCGTCATCGACGACAACACCACCCGCGCCGAGCGCATCGGCACCGTGCTCGATTTCATGGACCTGACGCCGAACGTGCACGCGTGCGTTAGTGAACTTTCGCTGGAGCGTCGCGATCCGCAAGACTGGCTCGCGATCGTCATCGGCGACATCGCCGACGAATCCGCCTGGACGAGTTTCCTGCAATGGCTGCGCCGCGATCCGCTGCATCCGCCCGTTCTCGCGTTGCCGGTTCATCATTACGAAGGCGCGGAAAAATTCGGTTTGAACGAATCGAATTTCTGGCCGCTCGATTATCCGATCAAACAACCGCAGATCGCCGACCTGTTGCGCCGTTCGAGCATCAAGCATCTGCACGACGCCGAAGCGGCCGACATGCCGCGCGGTGGGCCGACCGGATCGAGCGCGCTGGTACAACAACTGCGCCGCATGATCGATCAGGTCGCGAACTTCGACACGACGGTGTTGATCACCGGCGAATCGGGAACGGGCAAAGAAGTCGCCGCGCGCGCAATCTACGAGCGTTCGGCGCGCCGCAATGGTCCGTTCGTCGCCGTGAACTGCGGCGCGATTCCAGCCGACCTTCTCGAAAGCGAACTGTTCGGTCACGAGAAAGGCGCGTTCACGGGTGCGATCACCTCGCGCAAGGGCCGTTTCGAACTGGCCGAAGGCGGCACACTGTTCCTCGACGAAATCGGCGACATGAGCATGCCGATGCAGGTGAAACTTCTGCGCGTGCTGCAGGAACGCTGTTTCGAGCGCGTCGGTGGCGACGCCACGATTCGCTGCAACGTGCGCGTGATCGCGGCGACGCATCGCAATCTCGAAGATTCGATCGTCAAAGGCTCGTTCCGCGAAGATCTTTTCTATCGACTCAACGTATTCCCCATCGAAATGCCGGCGCTGCGCGATCGTCGCGAAGACCTGGCCGCGCTGGTCGATGCGCTGACGCGTCAGCTTTCCAAATCGGGCCGCGGCAACGTCTCGCTGACCGGCGAAGCGCTGACGATGCTCAAGGCTTATGCATGGCCGGGCAACGTGCGCGAACTGAGCAATCTGGTCGAACGTCTGGCCGTGTTGCATCCGGGCGGCACGGTGCGTGCGCGCGATCTTCCGACGCGCTATCGCTCGAACATGGAATTGCCGGTCGAAGACGAAATCATCGTGGTCGCCGACATTTCCAATGTCCCGCCCGCCGACGTGCTGCCCAACGACGGCCTCGATCTCAAGGAACACATCGCGAGCATCGAAGTGCGTCTGATCCGCGCCGCGCTGGAACGCGCCAACGGCATCGTCGCGCACGCCGCGCAACTGCTTTGCCTGCGTCGCACGACGCTGGTCGAGAAGCTGCGCAAGTACGGCATGAGCCGCGAATGCGACATGTTTTTGACGACGGAAGCCTGACACCGCGCGGCACACGGATTGCCTGATAGGACATAGAGCACTTCGGGCGCGGATTTACAGGTCATGAGCGATGCAACGATCAGTTCGATCCTTTCGCAGATTCGCGGCATGCAAGCACAGACGGCCTTTCGGCCGTCGACCAGCGAAGCGGTCGAGTCGACGCCCAGTTCCGGTTTCGGCGAAAGCCTGCGTCAGGCGATTTCGAAAATCGATGATGATCAGAAGCAGGCGCAAGGTTTGGCGCAACGTTTCGAGCTGGGCGATCCCGACGCATCGCTGACCAAAGTGATGCTCGCGCAACAAAGCGCGCAGTTGAGTTTTCGCGCCACGGTCGAGATGCGCAACCGCATCGTGCAGGCGTATCAAGACGTGATGAACATGCCGATGTGATCGGCGCGCGCAACGGAATTCATTAAGGATCGGCAATGGCGGCTCTGGCAAACATTCAACGGTGGCAGGACATCCCCGGCATTCGCCAGGGCGGCATGCTGCTCGCGCTGGCGGGTGCGATAGCGATCGGCCTCGCGGTGTTTTTCTGGTCGCAGAAACCGGCGATGTCGCCGCTGTTCTCCGGACTCGCGGACAAAGACGCCGCCGAAGTCGTCGAGGCACTGCGCGCGTCGAACATCGAATACCAGATCGATCCCGGCACGGGTGCGATCAACGTTCCCGAAGGCCGCGTGCGCGAAGCGCGCATGAACCTCGCGCAGAAAGGCTTGCCCGGCGGCACGCAGGGCGGCATCGAGATGATCGAGAAAGATCAAGGTTTCGGCACGAGCCAGTTCGTCGAAGGCGCGCGTTACCAACACGCGCTCGAAACCGAAATCGCACGCACGATCGGCGATCTGAAACCCGTCAAAGAAGCGCGCGTGCATCTGGCGCTGCCGAAACCGAGTCCGTTTTCCAAAACACACGATGCGGCCAGCGCGTCGGTGATGTTGCAGCTTTATCCGGGCCGCGAAATCGAACAGAACCAGATCGGCGCGATCGTGCATCTCGTCGCATCGAGCATTCCGGATTTGTCGCCGCAGCGCGTAACTGTCGTCGATCAGAACGGACGTTTGCTCACGCAGGCCGATCCGGACAGCGAAGAAGCGCGCTCAGCGCAACAGTTCGAACAGCGTCGTCGCATGGAAACTACTCTCGTTTCGCGCATCCGCGATCTGCTCGAACCGATGACGGGTCCGGGGCGTGTCAGCGCGCAGGTCGCCGTCGATATGGATTTTTCGGAAACCGAAGAAGCAAAAGAATCGTACGCGCCGGATCAGGGAAAAATTCGCAACGAGCAGACGTCCGAACAGACCGCCGCCGTTCAAAACAGCGCGTCCGGTGTTCCGGGCGCGACGAGCAACACGCCGCCTTCCGCAACACCTGCCCCGGCCGCCGCGACTGCTGCGAGTTCGCCGACGTCGTCGTCGAAAACGGCGTCGCGCAGTTTCGATTACGACCGTACGCTGAGCCACACGCGTCAGCCGGGCGGCCGCATTCGCCGCATCACGGCCGCGGTTCTGGTCGACAATATTCCTGCTTCGACGTCCGCGTCCGGCGACAAAGATACGAAGAAAGAAACTACCGCCGTCGCCGGAAAGCCGCTCGACGAAAATCAGCTCAAGCAGGTCGACGCGCTCGTGCGTCAGGCAATCGGTTTCGACGACAAGCGCGGCGATTCGGTTTCAGTGATGAACGCATCGTTCGTGCGCAACGAAACGCCGGTCGAAGATCCGGGCGTGCCGTTCTGGAAACAGCCGATGATGCACGACATCAGCCGGCTCGCCATCGGCAGCCTGATCGTTCTCGTCCTGATTTTCGGTGTGCTGCGACCTACGCTGCGCAACCTCACCGCCACGCGTTTGATTCCGCTCGGCCCGAACGACATCCAGCAACTTCCGGGCAGCGTGCTCAGCGACGAACCGCGCATCCCGAACGGCGGCACGGGCTACGAAGACAAGTTACGCGTCGCGAAATCGACCGCGAATCAGGATCCGAAAAAGGTCGCGCAGATCGTGAAGAACTGGGTGAGCGACGATGCCTGAAGCCATCGTCCCCTCCCCTCTCACCAAGACGCAGCGCGCCGCGGTGCTCCTGATGTCGCTCGGCGAACAGGAAGCCGCCGAGGTTCTCAAGCAGCTCAGCGCGAAGGAAGTCCAGAAGCTCGGGCTCGCGATGACGACCATCGCGAACGTGAGCAAGAATCAGGTCGAAAACGTCGTCGACGAATTCGTCGAGACGCTCGACAAACAGACCTCGCTCGGCATGGGCGCGGACGATTACGTGCGCAAGGTTCTGACGCAGGCGCTCGGTCAGGACAAAGCGAACGGCCTCATCGATCGCATCCTGCTCGGCCGCAACACGAAAGGTCTCGAAACATTGAAATGGATGGAACCGCGCGCGATCGGGGATCTGATCCGCAACGAACATCCGCAAATCATGGCGATCGTGCTCGCGTATCTCGATCCGGATCAAGCCGCCGACGTCGTGAAACAGTTGCCGGAAAAATCGCGCAGCGAAGTGCTGTTGCGTATCGCTACGCTCGATGGCGTTCCGCCGAGCGCGCTCGACGAACTGAACGAAATCATGGAACGCCAGTTCGCCGGAAAATCGAGTCAGGCGCAAACCGGCGTCGGTGGCGTGAAGGTGACGGCGAATATCCTCAACTTCATCGACGCGCAAACCGAACAGCAGATTATGGCGGGCATCCGCGAAGTCGACGCCGATCTCGGCGCGAAAATCGCCGACCTCATGTTCGTGTTCGACAACCTTGCCGAACTCGACGACCGCTCGATGCAAAGCGTTCTTAAAGACGTTCCCGGCGACAAACTCGGCCTCGCACTGCGCGGCGCCGATCAGCGCGTCAAAGACAAGATCACGAAAAACATGTCGCAGCGCGCGTCGCAGATTTTGCTCGAAGACATGGAAGCGCGCGGACCTGTGCGCTTGAGCGACGTCGAAGCGGCGCAAAAAGAAATTCTCGCCATCGTGCGCGGACTGATCGACAGCGGCGCCGTCTCGATGGGCGGCAAAGGCGAGGAATTCGTCTGATGCCGATGGTCGCGCCGATCGCGTTCGCTGGCGACAGCGATGCCATCCGTTGGGAAGCGCCAGCGTTCGGATCGAGCGCGCCGCAATCCATCGCCGCGCTCGAGGAAATCGAACGTGCCGCACGCGATGAAGGTTTCGCGCGCGGACAAGCCGAAGGATTCGCGCAAGGTCAGACCGACGTGCGTCGTCTGATCGCGCGGCTCGAAGGCATCGCGGATGCGTTCACCCGCCCGCTGGCCGGACTCGACAACGACATCGAACACGCACTCGCGACGCTGGCGACGGAAATTGCCGGCGCGCTCGTTCGCGAAAATTACATCGAACAACCCGAACGCATGGCCGCACTCGTGCGCGAAGCGATCGTCAGTGCTGGCGAGATGGCGCGCGCGGTCGAAGTGCGCGTGCATCCGGATGATCTGCAGATGCTGCGTCCGTTGCTGCCGAGCGTGAGCGGTTTGGTTCCCGATATCAGCCTCGCGCGCGGCGACGTGCGCGTCCACGCGGAAAACGTCCGCATCGATGCGCGGTTGTCTTCGCGCCTGAAGCGCGTCCTCGACAATTTAAGTGCGAAGCCCGCCGTATGAACGCAATGCCCTGGCGCGATCAACGCAACATTCGCCTGTCCGAACGTCTCGGCGCATTGCGCATCGGCGGACAGCGCGATTTCTTGCACGAAGGCGTGCTCAAACGCGTGGTCGGTTTGACCCTCGAAGCGGTCGGCTGCGAAGTTCCGCTCGGCTCGCAATGCCGTCTCGAAAGCGCGGGCGGTGAATGGGTCGATGCGGAAGTTGTCGGATTTTCCGGCGATCGCACCTTCCTGATGCCGAGTTCCGAACTGCAAGGTTTGCTGCCGAACGCGCGCGTCATTCCCGCGCCGCGTGATGGTCTCGTGCGCGTAGGAAACAGTTTGCTCGGTCGCGTGATCGACGGCGAAGGCGTTCCGCTCGACGGTCGCGGCGAACCGCACACGGACGATGCCGTGCGTCTGCTCGGCACGCCGATGAACCCGCTGCAACGCGAACCTATCGGGCAGCCGCTCGACGTCGGTGTGCGCGCGATCAACGCGTTGCTTCCTATCGGACGCGGCCAGCGTGTGGGCCTGTTCGCCGGTTCTGGCGTCGGCAAATCCACATTGCTCGGCATGATGACAAAATTCACCAAGGCCGACGTCGTCGTCGTCGGTCTGATCGGCGAGCGCGGTCGTGAAGTGCGCGATTTCGTCGAACGCACGCTCGGTCAGATGGGCTTGTCGCGCGCGGTTGTCGTCGCCACCCCCGCCGATCGGCCGCCATTGGCGCGAATGCACGGCGCATTGCGCGCGACGGCGATCGCCGAATGGTTTCGCGATCAAGGTCGACATGTTTTGTTGCTGATGGATTCGCTCACGCGTTTCGCGCAGGCGCAACGCGAGATCGGATTGTCGGTCGGCGAACCGCCGACGACGCGCGGTTATCCGCCGTCCGTTTTCGCGCGTCTGCCGCAGCTCGTCGAGCGCGCGGGCAACGGCGCGGAAGGCCAAGGTTCGATCACCGCGTTCTACACCGTGTTGACCGAAGGCGACGATCAGCAGGAACCCATCGCCGATGCGGCGCGCGCGATCCTCGACGGCCACATCGTGCTGTCGCGTTCGGTCGCAGAATCCGGTCGCTATCCGGCCATCGATGTCGAATCGTCGATCAGTCGCGTTGCGAACGAAATCACCGATCAGCCGTGGCGCGAAGATATCCGCCGCGTGCGCCAATGGATGAGTGCCTACGCGAATCATCGCGACCTCATCGCCATCGGCGCCTATCAGCGCGGCGCGGATCCACGCGTCGACGAGGCGATTCAATATTGGCCCGCGCTGAACACGTTCCTCAATCAAGACGTCGCCGAATCGACCGACACGGCCGCCAGCCGCGCCGCGTTGGCCAAGCTCGTCGGCTCCGCTTGAACGACCGTAGTCCACAGGGGGACACGCCGTGAACGCAAAGCGTTTGATACCGATACAACGTCTCGCGCAGAAACGCGAAGACGATCAGGCACGTCAACTCGCCGACCAACAGAAAGCCCTGGACACGCAGGAGCAGCGGCTTGAGGAATTGCGTCGCTACGCTGCCGAATATTCCGCGTTGCCGTCCACGACGACGCTGACGCCGGCGTTGCTCAGCAACCGCCGTGCATTCGTCGAGAAACTCGACACAGCCGTGCAACAACAAAGCAAACAGGTCGAACGCGCGCGCGGAACGTGCGACGTCGAACGTGCACGACTGCTTCTTGCGAGCCGCGAAGTCAGCGTGCTCGACAAACTCGCCGCGAGTTATCAGGCGCAGGAAAAGAAAACCGCCGAACAACGCTCGCAGAAAGAACTCGACGACCACGCCGGACGCCAGTTCGGCCGGAACAAAGGACAATGAACGCCATGACCGCCAATTTGCGCGTCGCCACGCCGGTGCAAGTCGCCGTCGCGCGCGACAAACCGGCGGAGAAGGAACCGTCGGGCGAAGAACATTTCTCGAACATGTTGTCGCAACGGCAGGCGCGTGAAGATGCGCCGTCGACCCAACACACGTCGGCGCCGAAACCGAAGACATCCGAGCCGGCGAAACCGAAGGACGCGAAGCCGGACGACACGCTGCATCTTTTGCAAACCTCGACGGCGATTCAGCCGACCGTGACGCCGCCCGTGCAGACCGAGCCATCCGTCCAGCCGGCCGCCGAAACCATCGACGACGTACTGTCGAAATCCACGACGAAAGCCGTTGCGCAAGCGCCAATTGCCAGTCTTGTCGCGCAGACAACTTCAGCTGCCGCAGACGCGACAACGGACACCACTACGAGCGCGACGACAACCGACGCCGCTTTGAAAGCAATTACGCGATCGACGACACCCGCGATTGCCACCGCGACTCCCGCTGCCGACACGGCTGCGTTGCTAAAAACAATGACGCCGGTCGCGACAACGGCCATCGCCGATAAGCCGAGCGCCGCAGTTCCACGTGCCGCCTCGCCATCGCAGCGCGCGTTCGTGCCGTCGACGTTGACTGCGGATGCACCGGCTATCACGACGCCTCAAACGACTGACAAAACGGCAGCAGCGACGCCGGCCGCACCTTCGCCGGTGAGCACGCCGCCGTCGAACGATGCTCCACCAATCAACATTGAGGCCGCGAAACAGCCGACTGCGCCTATCGCGCAACCGCCCGCGATTCTCGCTACACAACTCGATTTCTCGAACGCGGCGCCGACCATCATCGCAACCGCCGTTGCCGCAGCCGTGGCGCACCCCTCGATGTCGCACGACGATACGCCTGACGATTCACGCGACAGCATCAGCGCGACGACACCCACCGGTGCGACGGCAATGTTTACTCTGCCCGAGCAGCGCGACATAGCGACGGTCGACGGCAAAGCGCCGGTTCTCGCGCCGTCGTCGCCGCAGTTCGGCGATGCGCTCGGCGCGAAACTGTCGTGGATGGCCGAACGCCATATCGGTCACGCAGAAATCCGGCTTTCGCCGGAGGATCTCGGCACAGTCGACGTGCGCGTTCGTTTGAACGGTGAACATGTGCGCGCGGAGTTCGCGTCGGCCAATTCGGATGTGCGCCAGGCGATCAACGATCATTTGCCGCGTCTGCGCGACATGCTGTCGCAGCACGGTTTCAATCTGGCCGAATCGCATGTCGGCAACGGTTCCAGTCAGCAACCGGCCCAGAATAAACCGGACGACGCAGCATCTTCGCCTGTCGAAGACGAAATCTCCCTGCCCGCCCCGCACGTTTCCGCCTATACCCACGACGGGCTTCTCGACGCGTTCGCCTGATTTCCGACGCCGGAATACCGGCGCCAAAACCGCGGCACACGGGTTGCACTTTTACCCGTAGCGGATTTGGAGCGAATTCATGGCAGCGGCAAAAGGCAATCCTGCGGAAGCGAAGCCCGAGAAAAAGAAGGGCGGCGTTTCACTCATCCTCGTGATCGCGCTGATTTTGATCGCCGGTGGCGGCGGGGCTGCGGGTGTGTGGTTTCTCGGTCCGAAGAAAGCTGCAGCGGCCGGCACCGAACAGGCTGCGGAAGCGTCGGCGCATGACGAACACGGTGGCGAAGCGAAGAAGAAAGTCGCCGGCGCCACGGAATATTTCGCGCTCGATCCCACCTTCGTCGTGAACACGGCCGACGAAGAAACCCAACACTATTTGCAGACCGACGTGCAGGTGATGATGCACGACGCGACGGTCGTCGACGCGGTGAAAACGCATATGCCGCGCATCCGCAACAATCTGCTGCTGCTGTTTTCCGCACAGCGCTGCGCCGATGTGCGCGATCGCGCGGGCCGCGAGAAATTGCAGGCGGCGGCGTTGAAAGAAGTTCAGGACGTATTGAACGCCGAAACCGGCAAGCCCGGCGTCGAAGCGCTCTACTTCACCAGTTTCGTCACCCAATGAGCGACGAGATCCTCTCGCAGGAAGAAATCGACGCGTTAACGCGCGGCGTCGATAACGGAGCGGTTCCGATCGATGCGCCGCCCGTCGCGCCGGACGAAGTGCGTCCGTTCGATTTCGCGACGCAAGACCGCATCGTCCGCGGACGCATGCCGACGCTGGAAATGGTCAACGAACGTTTCGCGCGGCTGCTGCGCATCGGCATCTTCAACTGGTTGCGCCGTGCGCCTGAGATCGCGGTGAAAACCATAGAAATGCTGAAGTTCACCGATTACATGCATTCGCTG
>DATBAU010000182.1:0-5083 GCA_036271355.1 Rudaea sp.
TGCATCCCTTCCGCAGCGGGCGACGTGGCAACAACCGGCAACCCGTAACTCATCGCCATATTCACTTTACCCTTCACGCCTGCGCCATAACGCAACGGCGCCAGCGCGAGCCGACATCCATCCATGAACGGCGCGATGTCCTGAACGTAGCCGTGCACGACCACGCCGTCGTGCGCCAATTCGAGAATCGCCGGCGGCGCTTTGCTGCCGACGACATTGAAAGTGATATCGCCGAGCCGCTCGCGCACACGCGGAAACACTTCGCGCACAAACCACAGAACGGCATCGACGTTCGGCGGATGCTGAAATCCGCCGACGAAAACCAGATCGCGCCGCTCGGCGAATTCGCGACGTCGCCCATAAATCTCATGGACGTTCGACACGACTTCGATACGCGCCTGCGGTAATTCGCGCGACAGGATTTCCTTCTCCGCCGCGCTGACGACGAGCGTGACATCGCTCGCGCGCATCAGCTTCAATTCTTGCGCGCGCGTTCGCGCGGCGTGCTGCGCCAGTTCGGTGCTCCCTTCGAGTTCGGCGACACGCTGTTCGCGCAGATGATGCACATCGACTGTGTCGAAGATCAGTCGCGCTTGCGGTGCGTAAAGCCGCGCGCTTTCGACGTAGTTCGTCGCGACGTAATGCCGCGACAGAATCACCGCCGATAACGTTTTGCTGTGCTCGCGCAGCCATGCAATCGGGTCGGACACGAACGGGTGGTACAGCGCCTGCACGCCGAGATCCTGCACCGCACGCGTGTAATCGCCCGCGTGCGCGCGGTTGTCGGGCAGGAAACTCACCGCGTAACCGTCTTCGCGCAGCAGTCGCATGAGATTGAGCATGCGCAGCGAGCCGGAATCCTGGTCGGGTGTCGGTGTGTACGCATCGACGATCAGCACGTGGCCGCGATCGCGCCAGTGCGCGGCATGATCGGCAAGCCTCGCTTCGTGGATCGGCGCCGGTTGCTTCGATAGCGCATTTTTCCACTTTTGCATAAACGTTTCGCGATTGATCGTCTGATACCGCTTCATGCCGCTGGCGACATCGGTGCCTGCGGTGATGCCTTCGAAATGCACAACACACGAGCGCGGCTCGACGAGCACTTTCTTTCCGGCGTCGCGAACGGCGAAGGCGAGATCGGTGTCTTCGTAATATGCTGGTGCGTAGCGTGAATCGAATCCGCCGAGTTGTTTGAACAACGCGCGCGGCAGCATGATCGCCGCGCCGGAGCAATAGTCGGCTTCGCGGCGCATGTTGAAGCGAGGGTCGGCGGGATCGTCGAAGCGGCCGTAGTTCCAGCCCGATCCGTCGCTGAACACAATGCCGCCGGCTTCCTGCAAACGGCCGTCCGGATACACGAGCTTGGAGCCGACCAATCCGGCAGCGGGTTCCTGAGCGAAGCATTCGAGTAGCGCGCGCAACCAGCCGGCGGTTACGACCGTGTCGTTGTTGAGGAAGACGACGAATTCGCCGCGCGCCATCGCCGCACCGGCGTTGCACGCGCCGACGAAACCGAGATTCCGCGCGTTTCGAACGACGTGGATGCCGTCGATTTGCGCGAGACGTTCGGCCGTCGCGTCGGTCGAACTGTCGTCGACGACGATCGTCTCGAAAGCGATGCCTTCCGCATGCTCGGCGAGTGATCGCAAACACGCGGCGGTGTAGGCGATCTTGTTGAACACCGGAATGACGATCGAAACCTGCGGTGCATCGGCCGTCGGCACGGCGAACGGCGCGAAATGTTCACTGGGTTGCGGCACGAGCGGCGTTGCAATCAGCGCCTGCTTGCGACGGAATTCATCCGCCGCGCGTTTCATCGTGCCGACGACGCCGCGACTGGCGAGACTGCCTCGCGTACGATGCATGACGGCGCGCACGCGGCTCGCCGAATAGCGCATCCGCGCGCGCAGCGCTTGCAGTTTGCGCACGGCGAAGCGCAGCGGCGAGGTGATGCGCCACGAGGTGCTGTGCAGCAGCGCGTCGCGTTCGGCGTACGTGCGTTTGAGTTCCCCGTCGAGGCGCAACGCCCATTGCGTGCGTTCGTCGACATCGTCGCGCAACTGTTTGGCGTCGGATTGCAACGTCCGGATCGTTTTGTCGAGATCGAAACCCCATTCGCCGCGTCGCACGAGTTCGGTTTGCTGGTCGGCAATGGTTCTGCGAAGTGCTTGTCCGCTTCGTTCGAGCGCGCCGATTTCACCGGCGCGCGCTTGCGCAACCGTTCGGTCGATGCGCGTTTCTTCGACGATGTTGTCCGCGCGGCGATGCGTCGTCGGCAAGAAGGCTGCATAGTCGGACGACATCGCTTCGAGCGATCGATGCGGCGTTTGCACGAGCGTCGCGCGCGCGGATTCGATGCGCTCGCGGTTCGCATTCAGATCGGCGATGCGTTCGGCGATGCGCACGGCATCCGGCGGCACATGGAATCCGTCGACGCCATCGCGGATGCGTTCGGCGAGCGCGCCGAGTTTCGTGGCGATCACGGGGATGCCGAACGCGATCAGTTCCGACAACGTATAGCTGAAGGTTTCTGCGAAATTCGGCAGGATCATCGCGGCGTCGGGCGCGACGCGCGCGAGCAGTTGCGGCAGTTCGTGATGCCGATAGTTGAGCAGGATATGCACGCCCGATGTGCCGAAGAATTCGTGGCTTTCGGGTCCGGCGCCGAGCAGGAAAATTTCCGCGTGGTCGCGAATGCGCGGCAAAAGATCGCGCAACATCGCCGCCGCTTTACCGCGACGAACGCGGCCGAGCACGATCAGCCGCAATTTTTCGCGACGCGGTGGCGCGGGCAGCGGCAACGCGTCGTCGGTTTTCGGCAACGCCGTGCCGTGTTGAATCACGTGTTGCGGCAACGCGGACAGTCGCGGTTGCAAACGCAGGAACAACGTCATCGCCGATTGGGTCGGCGCGATCAGCGTGGCTTTGGCGGCGATCAGCGCATCGGCAACGTGTTCGCGCAACGCGAGCCAGTGCGCGGCATCGCGCTCGGCGAATTCGAATCCGGCGTCCGCGGTTTGCAAATCCTGCGTCATCAACGCCGCGTCGAACGTCAGCGAGGCGTCGTCGAGATTGCGATGCAGCAGCGGCCACATCGGATAGAAATCGTGGATGAAGTGAATCGTCGGCAAGCCGGTGCGCAAAACGTCGAGGCTGTGGCCGATCAGCGACGAGACGAAGATGGAATCGACGCCGAAATCGCGGCGGATACCGTCGAGGAAATCCGCGTACGCGCGATGCGTCGTGCGCGTGCTCGTGATCGGATCGGACAACGGTGCGCTTCGCAGCGGCGGCTGCGTGAAAGCACCGTCGAGGAGTTCGAGCGATTCACCGAATGCGCGGCGCTCGAAATTTCCGCGCGCGACGAAGACGAGGTGATGTCGCGTCGTATCGGTTGCGGCGAGATCGCGCACGAAGCGCTCTGCGCCGCCGCCCCACGCGTGCAGCACGTGCAAGACGACCGGCTTGTTGTCGAGTCCGGGATACGACGCGGCGCGCGGCACACGCAACGACGCGGAAACGCGCTCGCGCAATTCCCCGAGCGGCGAGGGTGTTGCCTCGTCTTCGCCCGGTTTCGGCACGCGCGGTCCGCGCAAGGGTTTGGTCGGATCGGCGACATACAGATCGCCGACGAGCATCGATCGCCACGGCGACACTGTCGGCGGCAACCTGTTTTCGCGGAGCGATGCGAAGTCGATCGCCTTCAGCGCATCGCCGTTCCACGCGCTCAGCAACGGCGAGAAGTTCGGCCATTGCAGTGGTGTACGGTCGCCGTGGCGGTAGCACGCGGCGTCGACGTCGAATGCCGCCGCATTGCTGGACGCGTCCGGCGTCAACGGCGAGCGTTGCGGATCGAGATTGTCGAGCGGTGAGGCGACCGCGACATTCGGCAAGTTCAACGCGCGCGTCAGGCGTTCGCGCCAGAACAACGGCAGCGCCGTGCCGGCCCGGATGAGGATCAGCGATGTGCCCGGAGATTTCGCCGCGGCCTGACGTAACGCGTCAGTGACGGCGTGGGCATCGATGCGCTCGTGCTCGACGCCGATGCCGGACTCCGCGGCGGATGCGGCGCCGAACAGGCATACGCGCACCGGCGTGGAGATTGCATTTTCCACAAGTAAACTTTTTCGATCAGTGGCGGCGCAGCGAACCCATGTCGGCCTCGCTGTAGCCGGCCGGGATGGCGAAATCGCCGGCGGAAACGCCGCCCGTCGTGAGCGATTTCAATTCGACGACCTGCGCGACCTTGCCATTGTCGAAGCGCGTCATGCGCACGGGAAACTTGTCGGCCGGCATCGCGTTCAGCGGCGAGTGGAACATGCCGTTGGACATCTTCTCGGTTATCGTTTTCATTTCCTCGAAAGCCCGACGCAGCGTGGCCTGATCGGCGCCGGAAATTCCGGCATCGGAAACGTTGGCGAGGCACACGTCTTCCATGTGCTCGCCGCCGACCTGCGTGCGATACACCTCGCAGTTGTAGTTGCCGACGCGGTCGCGCACGCCGGTCGGCGTCACGCTCACGTCCATCTTGGCGCCCATGCCGGGAATCTTGCCGCCCATGCGCTGCTCGATCATCGCGCGCTGTTCCGGCGGCAAGTTGGCCAGCGCGGCGTTCGCCTGCGCCATCGCCGCGCTCGCGGTCTCGACGATTTTCTGCATGTCCATGTATTGATGCTTGTCGTGCATCAGCGCGACCATCTTGCCGCTGCCGGTGTCGAACAGCATCGACACGTTGTCGGCATCCATGCGCATCTTGTTGCCGCCGAGTTCGAGGCGGGACATGCCCGGCATTTCGGCACTTTGGCCGCCTTTGACGACGGCGAATTCGGCGCGGAAATCCGCCATCGCCGGAACGGAGGCGAGACAACCCACGATCGCAACGGCCAACGCGAATCTGACGTGCATGGAAGCTCCTCGGCTAAGAGTTTTTCGGGCGGGAATACAGCCCGCCGATTATCCCGGAACGCCGCGTTCGTGTCACCGCACGCGACCCATCGGCTACACTCCGACTCGACTTGGGTTGCCGTGTTCACGCTTTGTCCTTTTTCAGCGGTCTGTGGTCGGTGGTGCGCCTGATCTGGCG
>DATBAU010000183.1:0-5702 GCA_036271355.1 Rudaea sp.
GCACGGCGGAATTGAACGAGCCGGACAAAGCCAAGATCGAGCTGATGCGCGGCGACGGAGATTCGTACGGCGTGACCGGCACGCTCGATTTCTCCGATGCGGCCGTCGATGCCGCGACCGGCGCGGTGAACCTGCGCGGCATCGTACCGAATCCCGAACATCGGCTGTTGCCCGGCACGTTCGTCAACGTGCGCGTTACCGTCGGCGAGCTCAAGCACGCGTACGTCGTGCCACAGGCGTCGATGCAGCGCGATGCTCAGAACGCCTTCGTGTATGTGCTCGGCAACGACGGCAAGATCGCGCAGAAGAACATCGTGATGCACTCCACGCAAGGTGCCGATGCGGTCGTCACGGGTCTAGCGGATGGCGATCAGGTCGTCACGACGGGCCTCATGAAGGTGCGTCCGGGCGCGCCAGCGAAAGCGGCGGCGCCGGGTTCGAATCCAGCGGCGCAAAGCGGCGCCCCGGGTGCGGCAGGCAAAACGCCTGCGCCGAATGCGGCTTCGCAAACGCCTAAACCGGCCGAACAGAAACCCGCCGAGCAGCAACACTAGGTCCGGCCGGCACGCGACCAGGAAGGAAGCATCATGTTTTCCAACTTCTTCATCCAACGTCCCATCTTCGCGTGGGTGCTGGCGCTCTTGATCACGCTCGGCGGCGTGCTCGCCATCACCACATTGGGCATCGAATCGTATCCGCCGATCGCGCCGCCGCAGGTTGCGATCGTTGCGGTGTATCCGGGTGCGGACGCCGAAACCGTGGAACACACCGTGACGCAGGTCATCGAGCAGCAGCTTTCCGGCATCGATCACCTGATGTATTTCAGTTCGACCTCGAGTGCGAACGGCGCGGGGCAAATCACGCTGACCTTCGAGCCGGGCACCAATCCCGACATCGCGCAGGTACAGACGCAGAACAAGGTCACGCTGGCCACGCCGCGTTTGCCGACGGAAGTCACGCAGCAGGGCATCGTCGTCGCGAAGCAGAATCCGGACTTCTTGATGTTCGTCTCGATCAAGTCCGACGACGGCAAACTCGATTCGTATGCGCTCGACAACATCCTCGCCACGCGCGTGATCGATCAGGTCGGCCGCGTTCCGGGTGTGGGCAGCACGTTCCAGATCGGATCGGAATACGCGATGCGCATCTGGCTCGACGCCGACAAGCTGCACGGTTATTCGATGTCGGCCGCCGACGCACTCAATGCAGTGCGCGCGCAGAACGTGCAGATCGCCGCAGGTTCGGTCGGTGCGGAGCCCGCCGTCAAGGGAACCGGTTTCACCGCGACGGTGCTCGGCGAGAGCCGCTTCACCACCGCCGCGGACTTCGAGAACATCATCCTGCGCGCGAACGCGGACGGCACCTCGGTACGTCTGAAGGATGTCGCGCGCGTCGAAATCGGAGCGGGTAGTTATGGCCGCCGCGTCGTCTACAACGGACAGGCGGTATCAGGCTTCGGCGTGCAGCTCATCTCGGGCGCGAACGCGCTCAATGTCGCCGACGAAGTGAAGACCAAGATGGCCGAGCTGCAGGCGACGTTCCCGCCGGGCGTGAGCTGGTTCGTGCCGTACGACACCACGCAGTTCATCAAGATCTCTATCGAGGAAGTGGTCAAGACCCTGCTCATGGCGATCGTGCTCGTGTTCCTGGTGATGCTGCTGTTCCTTCAGAATTTCCGCGCCACCATCATCGCCACGCTGGTCATTCCGGTTGCGCTGATGGGCGGCTTTCTCGGCATGTGGGTGGTCGGATTCACGATCAACCAGTTGTCGCTGTTCGGCATGGTGCTGGCGATCGGCATCGTGGTCGACGACGCGATCGTGGTGATCGAGAACGTCGAACGCATCATGGACGAGGAGCACCTGAGCGCCCCGGACGCGACGCGCAAGGCGATGAAGCAGATCCAGGCGCCGGTCGTCGCGATCGCCGTGGTGTTGATGGCGGTGTTCATTCCGAGCGCGCTGCAGTCCGGATCGGTCGGCGCGATTTACCGCCAGTTCGCGCTGACGATCGCGCTGTCGACGGGCTTCTCCGCGATGCTCGCGCTGGTGTTCACGCCGGCGCTGTGCGCGACGATCATCAAGCCGCACGACGAGAAGAAGAAGAAAAATCGTTTCTTCCAATGGTTCAACCGTACCTTCGACTGGGCACGCAATAAGTACACCGGCCACATCCGCGGAGCCGTTCGGGCGGTGCCGCTGTGGATGGGGCTGTTCCTCATCGTCGCCGTCGCCTGCTATTTCGGCTTCACCAGTCTGCCGAAGAGTTTCGTGCCCGACGAAGATCAAGGTTACGCATTGACGATTGTGGGTCTGCCGTCGGGCGCGAGTATCACGCGTACCAACGAAGTGATGGATCAGGTATCGCAGATCATCCGCTCGAACAAGGAAGTCGACGGCGTGTTCGCGATCTCGGGTTTCAGTTTCGTCGGTAGCGCGGAAAACGTCGGCATGGCGTTCATCCGATTCAAGCCGTGGGACGAACGTCACGACACCGCGATGGAATTGATCCAAAAAATCCAGGGCCAGCTTTTCGGCGGCGTGCAGGACGCGATGGCGTTCGTCGTGAACTTGCCGACGATTCGCGGCCTCGGCCAGTTCGGCGGTTTCGACCTGTACCTGCAGGATCGGTCCGGCGCGGGTCACGACGCATTGATGCAAGCCGGCGGCGCCGTCATTGCCAAAGCCGGCCAGATGCAGGGAACCTTCGCCGGCGTGCGTCCGAACGTGCTGCCCGAAACGCCGCAGCTGAAACTCACCATCGACCGCATCCAGGCGAGTTCGATGGGCATGGCGTTGTCGGACGTTTATACCGCCGTGCAGTTGATGCTGGCGCCGGTGTACGTCAACGACTTCATCTCCGGCGGCCGCGTGCAACGCGTCACCATGCAGGCCGATGCGCCATTCCGCAGCGGTCCGGATTCGCTGCAGCATTTTTACGTGCCGAGTACGAAGACCATCACCACGCCGGCGGGCACGCTGCCGCTGATGATCCCGATTTCGAACGTGGTGCAGGCACAATGGAAAATCGGTCCACCGACCTTGGTGCGCTACAACGGTTACGAGGCCACCGAAATCGTCGGATCGCCCGCGCCCGGAAAGAGCAGTGGCGAGGCGATGTCGGCGATGGCGAAGATCATCAAGGACGATGTGCCGAAAGGTTTCGGTTTCGACTGGACCGGCCAGTCACTGCAGGAAATCATCTCGGGCAATCAGGCGCCATTGCTGTTGCTGCTGTCGGTGTTCGTCGTGTTCCTGTGTCTGGCCGCGCTGTATGAAAGCTGGTCGATCCCGATCGCGGTAATGATGGTGATCCCGCTCGGCATCACCGGCATGGTCGGATTGACCTGGCTGCGCCGCACGTTCGATCCGTACATGGCCAACGACGTCTACATGATGGTCGGCCTGCTCACCATCGTCGGTCTGGCGGCGAAGAACGCGATCCTGATCGTCGAATTTGCCGTCGAGGAACAACGCGCGGGTCGGCCGCTCGCCACCGCCGTCATCGATGCGGCGCGTCTGCGACTGCGACCAATCCTGATGACATCGTTCGCCTTCATTCTCGGCGTGCTGCCCCTCGCGATCTCCACCGGCGCGGGCGCGAACGCACGTCATGCCATCGGCACCGGCGTGATCGGCGGCATGATCTTCGCGACGTTCCTCGGCGTACTGTTCATTCCGGTGTTCTACGTCACCGTTCGCCGCCTGCTGGGCGACAAGATGGAATCGAAGGAAGAAACACTGAAAGCCACGTCGGAGCCGGTCGCTCACGGATGAGACTTCCGTCAACGCGGGCGGCGCGCTCGCGTTGCACGATGACGGCATGACACGGGGAGATAGCATGCGGATTGTCGCGTCGATCGTCTGCGCGATCTGTTTGGCGTCCGCCTCGATCGCGGCGTCCGCACAAACCGCGCCGGCGGTTTTGTATACCGACATCGCATCCGGCCCTAACAGCGGCGGCGAAAACGGCAACGGCGCGTACCTGTCGATTTTCGGCAAGCGCTTCGGCAGCGGCGGCCTCGGTACGACGACGAAAGTAACCATCGGCGGAAAGGAAGTCGTCGCGTATCGTGCGCTCGGTGCGTCGAAAGCGCGCAGCGATATCCAGCAGTTGACCGTGCAGATCGGCGCGTTGAGCGGCGTGTCGCTCGGCGTCGCGCAGCCGGTGCGCGTCATCGTGAACGGCGCTGCATCGAACGCGGATGTGACGTTCACCGTGAATCCCGGCCGTATCCTGTTCGTCGACAACGTGCACGGCGACGACTCCACTGCCGTACCTGACGACCTCGCCCACCCGTATCGCCACGTGCAGACGTCGGACACGTCGAAAGCCGCCTACGGCGCCATGCGGCCCGGCGACATCCTCGTCATGCGCGGCACCGGCACCGCGTGGACGGATTTCGGCGACGACACGTACTTCATCAAGTTCATCAACAAGGACGGCACCGCGCCGACCGGCACATCCGGCACCGGTCCGTTGACGCTGATGGGCTATCCCGGCGAAGACGTCTTCATCGACATCGAAGGCAACGCCACGCACAAAGGCGCGATTTCGGGCATCGACACGACCGCCGGCTTCACCGGCGGACATTACGTGACGATTGCGGACTTGCGCGTCGAATCCGGCGGCAACGCGGGCGTGATCGCGGTGCAGATCGCGGGGGACCACTGGCGCATCGTCAACAACGAACTGAGTGCCGCGAGCGCAACGAACAACGCGCTCGCCGGTGGCATCAATGGCAACGCGACGAACGCGTTCTGGTTCGGCAACCATATCCACGATATCGTCGGCGGCACCGCGCAGGAAAACCACGGCATCTACATCGACGGCACCGGTTCGTACGACATCGGCTACAACATCATCGAGAACGTGACCGGCGGCAACGGGTTCCAGATTTTCGTCAACGGCGGCAACGGTTCGAATTTCGCCGATCACGTGCACTTCCATCACAACCTCGTGCACGGCGTTTCCAAGCACGGCCTCAACATCGCCGACAACACACGCGACGACATCGCGCTGTGGGACAACATCGTCCACGACACCGCGTATTCGGGATTGCGCTTCAACACCGCGATCGCGCACGGACTCATCGTGTACAACAACACGTTCTATAACGTCGACACCGCCGGCGCGAGCGGCAATTACGCGGCGATGTCGAACGATGCCGGCGTGCCGAGCGACGCGTTCGACATCCGCAACAACATTTTCCAACCGACGTCCGGAAAACCGTACAGCGGCGGAACGGTCGGATTCGGCGGAACGATCGGCACGATCACGAACAATCTCTGGTTCGACGGCACCGGCGCCGTCGGCTTCGACGCGCACGCGGTGAAGAGCGATCCGAAGTTCGTGGATGCGCCGACGGATTTCCACATCGGCGCGAACAGCCCGGCGATCGACGCCGGCAGCAGTTCCGTCAGCGCTGTGGTAACGACGGACTACGATACCGCCGTACGTCCGGTCGGCATCGGTTTCGACATCGGCGCCTACGAATTCACGTCGGACACGATTTTCGCCGACGGCTTCGAGTAGCGATCACAGCCACGGATTCGGCGGCAGTGCATCGAACGCGACGCGCAGACCGTTTTCCCATTCCGTGCGGATCGCTTCGAGATACGCATCGTCTTCGTCGAGCCGGCGCTTGATCTTCACGCACAGCGCGTCTTTCTCGTACACCAGCAAATCGATCGGCGCGCCGA
>DATBAU010000184.1:0-12613 GCA_036271355.1 Rudaea sp.
GGCTCGTCGCTCAAGTTCTGCCAGGCGGCGCGTGGAAATGTGGATTTGTATATTCGTTACGGTTTGACCAGCGAATGGGACACGGCCGCCGGTCAATGCGTGCTCGAACAAGCCGGCGGCGTCGTGGTGACGATGGATGGCAAACGCATGCGTTACAACGCGAAGGAATCCTTGCTCAATCCCGATTTCATCGCCTGCGGTGATCCCGAGGTGAACTGGACGGAAATCCTGCGTGACTGAGCGATCGATCGACGAACTGCTGCGCATCATGGCCGCGCTGCGCGATCCGCAAAACGGGTGTCCGTGGGACGTGAAACAGACCTTCGAGACGATCGCGCCGTACACGATCGAGGAAGCATACGAAGTCGCCGACGCCATCGACCGCAAAGACTATCCCGGCTTGCGCGACGAACTCGGCGATCTGCTGCTGCAAGTCGTTTTCCACGCGCGCATGGCCGAGGAAGGCGGTCGCTTCGATTTCGGCGACGTCGTCGCGGCGATCTGCGACAAGATGATCCGCCGCCATCCGCACGTGTTCGATCGCGATGCGGAAAAATTAGCCGATGCCGAGTCGCAGACGCTTGCGTGGGACGAACACAAACGCCGCGAGCGTGAAGCGGGCGGCGACTCCGACACCAGCGTGCTCGCCGGCATCTCGCGCGGAATGCCGGAATGGCAGCGCGCGCTGAAATTGCAGAAGCGCGCGGCGCGCATCGGATTCGATTGGTCGAATCCCGAACCCGTGTTGGACAAGCTGCGCGAGGAAATCGACGAAGTGCGCGCCGAGCTGGTCGATGGCGGCGATCCGGCCCGCGTCGCCGACGAAGTGGGCGATGTGCTGTTCGTGGCGATCAATCTGGCGCGGCTGGCAAACGTCGATTATTCGGCGGCGCTGCGCAACGCGAACGCGAAGTTCGAACGCCGGTTCCGCCGCATGGAAGAACTGGCCGCGGCCGAAGGCACGCAACTCGACGGCAAGTCGCTGGCCGAGCAGGATGCCTATTGGGATCGCGCCAAGGCCGACGACAAGGCGGGACGGCTTAAACCCTAAGCCGCGCTGCCGCATCCCACGTGCATATCCAGTGGAGAATGATTATGCGATCCATCGTTTCGTTGGGACTGATTTTGGTCGCGTCCAGCGCGTTCGCGAACGAATGCGCGTTCCAGGAACCGCGCAATCTCGATATCGACGCCGGCGGCGTGCGCACGCTCGAAGCGCGGCTGGGCTCAACTGATCTACGCGTCGTCGGCGATCCGTCGGTGAAGCGCGTCGAAGTTCGTGGCCGTGCGTGCGCGTCGGCGCAAAATCGACTCGCTGAGGTGTCGCTCGAGCAGCGCCGCGACGGCGACACGCTCGTGCTCACGCCGCACTCGGCCGACCAGATGAACATCGGTCCGTTCGGTTCCAATTATGCGTATCTCGATGTCGAGGTGCGCATTCCGCAAAGTGTCGCGGTGCGCATTCGCAGCGCGTCGGGCGATGTCGACGCGAAGCATGTGTCGTCGCTCGATTTCACCTCGAATTCGGGCGACCTCGTCGTCGACGGCGTCGACGGCGAATTGCGCGCGGAAGTGCATTCCGGCGACGTGAAAGCGCACGAGCTAGGCCAGCTGGACGTCGCGCGTTCGGGCTCCGGCGATGTCGTCGCGACGAAAGTGCGCGATGACGTGCACGTCGGTCACGTCGGATCGGGCGATCTCAACTTCAGCGATGTCGGCAAAGGTGTGCACGTGGAATCGATCGGCTCGGGTGATGTCACCGTGCGCCATGCCGGCGGTAGCCTGGTCATCGATTCGATCGGCTCGGGCGACGTCAACGGAAACGACATCGGCGGCGATTTCATCGTGAAATCCGCCGGCAGCGGCGATATCCATCACGGCACGGTGCACGGCAAGATTTCCGTGCCGCACGACAACGATAGCGACAACGACAACGATAACGACGACTGATAAAAAACGGCGGCGGGCCGGGGATCGGAGCCCGCCGCCGACGAACCGGCCTCGACTCGCGGGCGAGGCCTCGGGGCAAATGCCGCGTGACAAGCTGCGGCACCGTATTGCGAATCCACCCAACGCGGGATGGACGCATCGGTTGACTTGCGCGGTCATCGCCGCCGGAACAGAATCCGCGCATGACCACACCCTACGCGACCTTCCGCGATTTCTATCCCTTCTATCTCGCCGAGCACACCAATCCCACGTGCCGGCGATTGCACGTCATCGGATCGACGCTCGTGGTGCTGGTTTTCGTCGCAGCCGTCGTCACGCAACATTGGTTATGGCTGATCGCGGTGCCCGTCATCGGTTACGGCTTCGCATGGATCGGACATTTTTTCTTCGAGCACAACCGGCCGGCCACGTTCTCGTATCCGCTGTACAGCCTGCTCGGCGATTGGGTGATGTGGTGGCAGGTGATCACCGGGCGCATGAAATTCTGACGGAAAAGGAATCGCGATGATCTGGGTCGATCTCGTCACCTTGCTGGCGCTGGTGCAGTTCTTTCTGTTCGCGGCCGCGGTCTCGCGCGCCCGCACGCGTTACGGCGTGCACGCGCCCGCGATCACGGGACACGCAATCTTCGAGCGCTATTTTCGCGTGCATCAGAACACACTCGAATTGCTCGTGCTGTTCATCCCGTCGATGTGGCTGGCGGTGCGCTACTTTTTTCCAACGTACATCGCCGCGATCGGCGTGCTGTTTCTCGTCGGACGCGCGTGGTATTTCTTCGTCTATGTCGGCGACCCGGGCAAGCGCACGTGGTCGGCCGCGCTGAGTTTCCTGCCGATTTTTATTTTCTGGATCATCGCCGCGATCGGCATCGTACGCGCGCTGCTTAACAGCTAGGTGCGGTCGTCCGAAGATTCGCGTTGCTACAAAACTTCGCGATCCAGGAACCTCGACTCGTACAGCAGACTGTCGATACGTTCCTTCTGGCCCGGCGTGAACTCAACGCCGATCTCATCGACGCCCAAGCGCACTACGCGCGCGTCGAGACCGATCACGGTTTCCTGATCGAAAATGAAGAACACGCGGCATTCGACCGGTGCCGGCTCCGGCCAGTTCTTCGGCTTGCCGATGCAGGCGCCGCTTTGCGACAGATCTTTCACGTCGGACAGAAAGCCGTCGCAGCCGCTCACGGCGAGCGCGGCGGAGTAGATGGCCAGACGCGGATGGCGACGCTTTTCGGATTGAGACATCGATGCCAGTCCCTGCAATCTTTGCAAGAGTAGTCGCCGTCATCTTTCAGAAGCAAGTTGCAGCGTGGGCCGATTCGCTGGCAATGTCCGAGAAATGTCCGATTGTTCGGCGTTTCTAAGTTCGCCAAGCCGATATGTTGCACCGACATCTATGAAGGAGTTTTCCGTGAATCGATGCGCGCGAATCCCATTGCGACGGCTGTTGGCGGCGTCGATCCTTGTGGCATTTTCAGCCACGGGGGAAATATCCGCGGCGCCGCTTCAGGCCGAAATCCCACACGACTGGACCCCCGGCGACCGCACCGCCATCGCCAGCTTGTTTCGGGCCATGGATGTCAAACACAAGGTGAATCCGCATCTGCTGTCCAGTACGCAGACCGTCACAAGCTGCGCCGACGACGGAAGCCTGGGAACGTTGCGGTCTGTAATTAGCGGCGCGGCCGATGGCGACACGGTTGATCTCAGTGGACTGTCGTGTGGCCCGATAACCTTGTCAGCGGGCGCGATCCAGATTTACGCAGACTCTCTCACCATTCAAGGTCGAAGCGCAGCGGATACGATCATTGGCGGAAACGGCGCGGACCGTGTTTTCGTCGACTATGGATATACCGCCCTGGTGCTTAACGACGTGACGGTTCGGGATGGGTTCAACGAGGTTTCCGGATATCACGTCGCGGCCGGTGCGTGCATCGCTTCGAACGCGGCTGTCACACTTGATCACGCTATGGTCACGAACTGCAAGGCGATCGGCGAAGGTGCTTACGGCGGCGGAATCGTCGCGCCGGGACTGTACATGTATACGAGTACACTTTCGTACAACACGGCCCAAGGATCGTTGTTGAGCACCCTCACCGCCTCGTACGGTGGCGGAGGGTTCGCGTACCGCGGCTCGGCTACGATTTCCGACAGCACGATTACGAACAACCGCGCCGTTGGCGATCCGGCCGGTATGTTCGGCACGTACGACACGGGTGCCGGTTTGTTCGTCGACAACGGCGGCTCGGTAAGTCGTTCCACGGTTTCGAACAACTACACCGACGGCACCGGCGGCGGCATCGCCGCGCACGACGGTTTTTCGGTGAGCGACAGCACCATTTCCGGTAACACGGCCAAGAAAAAAGGCGGAGGTGGCGTATTCGTGCGCGCTTTCCGCGATCTCGTGATTACTTCATCGACGATCGCGAACAACACGGCAGCCAAAGGCGGTGGTGTTTATCTCGCCGGGCATTCGGGAAGCGGCGTCATGCAAAGCACGATCGTCGCCAACAATCATGCGACGGTGACCGGCGACGATGTCTCCTCCCAATACGGCGTCACGTTCAGCGGCGCGAACAACCTAGTCATGACAGCGACGATGGCTGTCCTACCTCCGGCCACGCTCAACGCCGATCCCATGTTGTTGCCTCTCGCCGACAACGGCGGACCGACGCAAACGCACGCGCTTGAAGCAGCGAGCCCGGCGTTGAACGCCGGCGCCAATCTCACAGGTCTTGCCGTCGACCAGCGCGGTTTCGCACGCGTATTCGGTACTGCTGCGGATATAGGTTCGTTCGAATACGCGCCAGATTCCATTTTTACCGACGGATTCGAATAAGCCCTTCACGCAACACTCACCCGTCGCACGGCATCCTTCACAAATGTGAAGAAGGACTGCCGACTACCATGAAACATCGCGAAGAACAGTCTGGACTGATTCTGCTCGTCGAAGACAACCGCGGCATTTCCGAGATGGTCGGCGAATTCCTCGAGCGTCGCGGCTACGGACTCGACTACGCAAGCGACGGCGTCACCGGCTTGCATCTGGCCGTGTCGAACAGCTACGACGTGATCATCCTCGATCTCATGCTGCCCGGCATGGACGGTCTCGAACTGTGTCGCAAGCTGCGCGCCGATGCGAAGAAATCCACCCCGGTGCTTATGCTCACCGCGCGCGACACGCTCGACGACAAACTCACCGGCCTCGACGCGGGTGCCGACGATTATCTGGTTAAACCATTCGAGATCCGCGAACTCGAAGCACGCGTGCGTGCATTGATACGCCGCGACCGCCGTCAGGTGAGCGCCGAAGTTTTGAAAGTCGGTGATCTCGTTCTCGACACGGCCACGCTGCGCCTCGTGCGCGGCGGACAGGAACTCACGGTGTCGCCGATCGGATTGAAGTTGCTCGGCATCCTCATGCGGGAATCGCCGCGCGTCGTCAGCCGCCGCGACATCGAGCGCGAAGTGTGGGGCGATCTGCTGCCGGATTCCGACACGCTGCGCAGCCATTTGTATAATTTGCGCAAAATTATCGACAAGCCGTTCCAGCGGCCGCTGCTGCACACGATCCACAGCGCGGGCTATCGCCTGGCCGATCTAGATGCCGAAGTTGCCGCGAATCACGTCGCCGCGAACCAAAGTGGCTGACGCGCGCGTGTCGTCGCGCAGCGGGATCCGTCGCAAGATCTGGACGGTCTACGTTCTGCAGGTGGCGGCGATCAGCCTCGCCACGATCCTCGGCGTTTACGCGGCGGCATCGGTTCTCGAAGACGTGCTCATCAAGCACGCGCTGATCGGCGAGGCGGATTTCTTCTGGAAAGCGGTCGAGAAAAATCCGCGCACGCCCGTGCCGGTGACTGCCAACATGCACGGCTATCTCGTGCCTGACGGCGGCAGCGCGGCGAATCTTCCGGCGCCGTTGCGAGAACTCGAACCGGGTTACCACCGCGTGCAGCACGACGGAATGATGCTCGTGCTCGTGTCCGACGGGCCGCCCGGACGGCTGTATCTGGTTTTCAACCAGGAGCAGGTCGGACGGCTCGCTTTCATGTTCGGTTTCGTGCCGCTGATCCTCGTGCTCGTCATCATTTATCTGACGACATGGCTGACGTATCGCGCGTCGCGCCGCGCGCTGTCGCCCGTGATCGCGTTGGCGAAAGCGGTGCGCGGATGGGATCCGAAACATCCCGATCTCGCCGCGCTCGATCCACAGAATCTGCCGCCGGATTTCGACGGCGATGTCGAAACGCTCGCGCGTGCGTTGCACGGTTTCGCCACGCGCATCGAGGAGTTCGTCGAACGCGAACGCAATTTCACGCGCGATGCGAGTCACGAATTGCGCAGTCCGCTGACGGTGATAAAAGTCGCCGGCGATGTGCTGCGCGAAGAAGAACTCTCCCCGTTCTCGACACGGGCGGTCGAGCGCATCCGCCGCTCGGTGCGCGACATGGAAGCGATGATCGAAGCGTTCCTGATTCTCGCGCGCGAATCCGACACCGGTTTGCTGGAAGAGGATTTCATCGCGAACGAAGCGGTGCGCGACGAAGTCGAACGCGCGCAGCCGCTGCTCGAAGGAAAGCCGGTCGAATTGAACCTCGTCGAAGACGCGACATTCCTGTTGCACGCGCCGCCGAAAGTGTTCGCGTCGATGGTCGGCAACCTTATCCGGAATGCGTGTTTGTACACCGAGGCGGGCAACGTGGTCGTCGAGATCGGCGCGGATTTCGTGCGCGTTCGCGACAGCGGCATCGGTATGAGCCAGGACGATCTGCGGCAGGCGTTCCAGCCCTATTTCCGCGGCGGCAACAGCACGCGCGGTGGCTACGGCGTGGGTTTGAGTTTGGTGCGGCGTTTGTCGGATCGTTTCGGCTGGCCGGTCGAAATGGACAGCGAACTCGGCACCGGCACGACCGCGACGATCCGTTTTCCGCTCGCGCAACCGGTGGATCACGAATCGCTCTGATCGCGGCCTATAATCGAACGATCGACCTCGAGGATCGTCCGATGAAACGAATGCCGCTCGCCGCCGTTGTCCTTGCCGCCGGAGTTTCGATGTCGCACGCCGCCACACCTGTTTTCCTCCTGCACACCGGTGCCGGTCTGGTCCACGAAGGACTCACGCCCGAGCGCGACGCGCACATGCGCGAAGTCATGAAACAAGCGGCAGAAAAAGGCTACGGCATTTTGAAATCCGGCGGCTCGTCACTCGATGCGGTGAGCGCGGCGATCGTGATCCTCGAAGACGAACCGGAGTTCAACGCGGGCAAAGGAGCGGTGTTCAATCACGACGGAAAGAACGAACTCGACGCGTCGATCATGGACGGTTCGACGCTGCGCGCCGGCGCTGTCGCGAACGTGCATCGCGTGAAGAATCCGATTCTGCTCGCGCGTGCGGTGATGGAAAAATCGCCGCACGTGATGATGGTCGGCGATGGCGCGGAAGCCTTCGCGACATCGATCGGCATATCGCTGGTCGATCCGAAATATTTCTACACCGAACGGCGCTGGCAGGAGTTGCAGAAAGCGCTCAAGGAAGACGAGGAAAAGAAAAAATCGACGGCGTCCAAGCACGGCACGGTCGGCGCGGTCGCGCTCGATTCGAAAGGCAACCTCGCCGCCGGCACGTCGACGGGCGGGATGACCGACAAACGTTTTGGGCGCGTCGGCGATTCGCCGATCATCGGCGCGGGCACGTATGCGAACGGCAAGTGCGCCGTGTCGGCGACAGGCTGGGGCGAGTTCTATATCCGCTCGGTCGCGGCGCATGATGTTTGCGCGCGCGTCGAATATCGTGGTGAGTCGTTGCAGCAGGCTACCGATGACGTCGTCATGGGCATCGTGCCGAAACTTGGCGGCGACGGCGGCGTGATCGCGCTCGATGCGGACGGAAACATCGTCGCGCAGTACAACACCGAAGGCATGGGCCACGCGTGGGTCGACAAGAACGGCAACACACACGTGAGCATGTTCAAGGACGAGAAATAGTGCCGGTGTTGTGCATGCGCAAAAAATCCGCGCATCGACAGCGCTGACAAAGTCGTGCACGGGCCCGCAAACGCGTGCGCGCGTGGCGGTTTACATCTGATTACAGGGTTTTACGGTCTCGCAACTGCGATATAGTCGGGTGCGCGTTAAGTTTGCGCACCCTAAAATCCCGGCTCGGATAAGGCTGTCCACGGAACTGCAATGAGCATCGATTCCCCCGATCGCGCGTCGACATCGGCGCGCCCCCGCGGCACCAAGCGCGCCATGCTGATCGTGCTCGTCGTGGCCGTGCTGTTGGCCATCGGCGGTTACTGGCTGGCGCATAGCAGTGCCGAAACCGCGCAAGGCGCGCGCGGCGGCGGCCGTGGCGGTCGCGGTGGCCCCGGCGGTGCGGGCGGGCCGGGCGGT
The DNA here is from genome assembly GCA_036271355.1 of Rudaea sp. GTDB lineage: Bacteria > Pseudomonadota > Gammaproteobacteria > Xanthomonadales > Rhodanobacteraceae > Rudaea. Next base: position 8,349 of record DATBAU010000184.1, read on the forward strand.
CTGCCGATGCCGGTCGGCGTCGCACAAGTCGCGAACGGCGACATCAACATCACGCTCAACGCGCTCGGCACCGTCACACCGTTGCGCAGCGTCACCATCACGGCGCAGGTCGCCGGCAATCTTCTGAAAGTGAATTTCAAGGAAGGCCAGATGGTGAAAGAAGGCGACGCGCTCGCCGAGATCGACCCGCGTCCTTATCAGGCGCAACTCACGCAGTACGAAGGTGCGCTCGCGCGCGACGAAGCATTGCTCGCGAATTCGAAGATCGATCTCGATCGGTACACGACGTTGTTCGCGCAGGATTCGATCGCCAAGCAGCAACTCGATTCGCAAAAGTCGCTCGTGCATCAGTACGAAGGCACGGTGAAGTCCGATCAGGGACAGATCGACAACGCGAAAGTGAATATCAGTTACACCAAGATCACCGCGCCGGTGACCGGGCGTGTCGGTTTGCGTCAGGTCGATCCGGGCAACAACGTGAGCGTGGGTAGCGCGATCGTCGTCATCACGCAACTCAAGCCGATCGACGTGCTGTTCACGATTCCCGAAGACAATCTGCCGCCGGTGCTGAAGAAGATGCACGCTGGCGACACGCTGTCGGCCGACGCATACGATCGCGCCGGCACGACGAAACTCACGAGCGGTTCGCTCGCGAGTCTCGACAATCAGGTCGACACATCGACCGGCACCGTGAAGGCGAAATCCGAATTCGCCAACGACGACGAAAGCCTATTCCCGAACCAGTTCGTCAACGTGCATCTGCTGCTCGACGTGCTGCGCAACGCGATCGTGATTCCGACGTCGGCACTCGAACGCGGCTCGGACGGATTGTTCGTGTACGTCGTGCAACCGGATCACACGGTGCAGGTGCGCAACATCAAGACCGGTCCGACCGAAGGCGAGAAAGTCGCCGTCACCGACGGATTGAAAGTCGGCGAAACGGTCGTGACGAGCGGTGCGGACCGTCTGCGCGATGGCAGCAAGGTCGAACTGCCTGGCGAAGAACCGGCACCCGCGCAGAAACCCGCCGATGCACAGAAACGCCAGTGGAACCGCGGCGACAACGCGAAGAATCAGGGCGGGCAGAATACGAAGAACGCGAACGGACAACATCGCACGCGCGATGCCAACGGCGCGAATGGTCCGTCGAATGATCCGAATGCGCCCGCGCAGGCGCCGGGCAGCAATCCGAGCAGTCCGCCACCGTCGAATTCGAATTCATCCAATCAGAACTCGGGATCGTCGTCCGGCGGCTGACGCATGAATCCGTCACGCCTTTTTATTCTGCGGCCGGTCGCAACGTCGTTGCTGATGCTGGCGATCCTGCTGGTCGGCATCCTCGCCTACCGCTATCTGCCGCTGTCGGCGCTGCCCGAAGTCGACTATCCGACGATCCAGATCACCACGCTGTATCCCGGCGCAAGTCCCGAAGTCGTCACCTCGTCGGTCACCGCGCCGCTCGAACAGAAACTCGGCCAGATGCCGGGCTTGAATCAAATGTCGTCGACGAGTTCGGCCGGCGCATCGGTGGTGACGTTGCAGTTCAGTCTCGATCTGAGTCTCGACGTCGCCGAACAGGAAGTGCAGGCCGCGATCAATGCGGCGGGCACATTTTTGCCGACGGCGAACCTGCCGTCGCCGCCGATCTACAGCAAAGTGAATCCGGCCGACGCGCCGATCCTCACGCTCGCGCTGACATCGAAGACGATGCCGCTGACGCAGCTCGAAGATCTCGCCGACACACGGCTCGCGCAAAAAATCTCGCAGATCGACGGCGTCGGGCTCGTCACCTTGTCCGGCGGCCAGCGGCCGGCGGTGCGCATCCAGGCGAATCCGACCGCGCTTGCCGCGTACGGCATGAGTCTGGAGGATTTGCGCAACGCGATCGCCAGCGCGAACGTCAACAGCTCGAAGGGCAGCTTCGACGGACCGACGCGCTCGTACACGATCGACGCGAACGATCAGCTCAAATCCGCCGACGCATATAAAGATATCGTCATCGCGTACAAGAACGGCGGCCCGGTGCATCTGTCGGATGTCGCGACCATCGTCGACGGTGCGGAGAACAATAAACTCGGCGCGTGGAGCAACACCACGCCCGGCATCATCATGAACATCCAGCGCCAGCCGGGCGCGAACGTCATCGGCGTGGTCGATTCGATCAAGAAGCAGTTGCCGCAGCTCACGCAGTCGATGCCGGCTTCGGTCGATGTCGCCGTGCTGACCGACCGCACCATCACGGTGCGCGCGTCGGTCGAGGATGTGGAATTCGAATTGTTCCTCGCGGTCGTGCTCGTCGTCGCGGTGATTTTTATATTTTTGCGCAATTTACCCGCGACGATCATTCCGAGTTTTTCGGTGCCGTTGTCGCTCGTCGGCACGTTCGGCGTGATGTACTTGTGCGGCTTCAGTCTCAACAATCTCACGATGATGGCGCTGACCATCTCGACCGGTTTCGTCGTCGACGACGCCATCGTCATGATCGAGAACATCTCGCGCTATCTCGAAGAAGGCGACAAGCCGCTCGAAGCCGCGCTGAAAGGTTCTGGACAGATCGGCTTCACCATCGTGTCGCTGACCATTTCGCTGATCGCGGTGCTGATCCCGCTGCTCTTCATGGGCGATGTCGTCGGCCGGCTGTTCCGACAGTTCGCGATCACGCTCGCCGTCACGATCGTCATTTCGGCCGTGGTTTCGCTGACGCTCGTGCCGATGCTGTGCGCGAAAATCCTCAAGCATCACCGCAAGGAAGACGAAAACAGATTCCAGCGCAAAACCGGCGAGATGTTCGACCGCATCGTCGCCGCCTACGGCCGTTGGCTGAATTGGGTGCTCGACCGCCAGTTCGCGACGCTGCTCGTCGCCGTGGCGACGCTGGTGCTGACGATTATCCTGTACATCATCATCCCGAAAGGATTTTTTCCGACGCAGGACACGGGCTTGATCCAGGGAATTTCCGAAGCGTCGCAATCGATTTCGTTCGCGGCGATGTCCGAACGCCAGGATGCGCTCGGTAAAAAAATCCTCGAAGACCCGGCCGTCGAATCGCTGTCGTCGTTCATCGGCGTGGACGGCACCAACACCACGCTCAACAGCGGGCGATTCCTGATCAATCTGAAAAAGCACGGCACGCGCGACGACGTGCAAACCGTGATCGCGCGCCTGCAGAAATCCACGCGCGACGTCACCGGCATCATGTTGTACATGCAACCCGTGCAGGATCTGACGATCGAAGATCGCGTCAGCCGCACGCAATACCAGTTCACGCTCGGCTCCCCGAACCTCGACGACCTGAATACGTGGGTGCCGAAACTCGTCGACCGTCTTAACCAGCACAAGGAACTCGCCGACGTCGCGAGCGACCTGCAATCGCAAGGCTTGCAGGCTTATCTCGACATCGACCGCGACACGGCCGGCCGCCTCGGCATTACGCCCGCCGCGATTGATCAGATTTTGTACGACGCGTTCGGCCAACGCCTCATCTCGACGATCTACACCGAGTCGAACCAATATCGCGTCGTGCTCGAAGTGCAGCCGGAATTGCAGAACGGACCGACCGCGCTCGACAGTATCTACATTCCCGGTTTGAGCAACGCCAACAGCGTCGCGCAGACGTCGCAAGGTTCGACGGGATCGGCCGGCAATTCCAACGCGTCGTCGTTCGGCGGCACGCCGCAAGGCGCGACGCCCGGCGTCACGCAAGGTCTCACCGCTGCTGCGGTTTCGAGCGGACAGTTGCCGCTCAACACGGTGACGACGCTGCACGAGCGCGCCGCGCCGCTGTCGATCAATCACCTCGCGCAATTTCCGGCGACGACGATCTCGTTCAATCTCGCACCCGGCTATTCGCTCGGCGAAGCGGTCGAAACGATCAAGCAGGTCGAAGCGGACCTGAAGCTTCCCGCCAGCGTCAGCACCAATTTCCAGGGTGCCGCGCTCGCGTTCCAGGCATCGCTCACCAACACGGTACTTCTGATCCTCGCCGCCATCGTCACGATGTACATCGTGCTCGGCGTGCTGTACGAAAGTTACATCCATCCGATCACGATCCTGTCCACGCTGCCGTCCGCCGGCATCGGCGCGCTGCTCGCGTTGATCATCGCGCGCGACGATCTGGGCATCGTCGCCATTATCGGCATCATTCTGCTGATCGGCATCGTGAAGAAAAACGCGATCATGATGGTCGACGTCGCGCTCGAAGCCGAGCGTGTGCACGGCAAAACGCCGCGCGAAGCGATTTTCGAGGCCTCGCTGCTGCGCTTCCG
>DATBAU010000185.1:0-6829 GCA_036271355.1 Rudaea sp.
CTGGGCCGATGTGCTGCGCGTCGATCCGGTGTACGAAGCGTCCGAACCCACCGATCAACCCGCGCCGCAGCCGTGCTACGAGGAGCAGGTTCCCGTGCGTTCGCAGTCGTCCGTGCCCGAAGACGATTCCGGTCGTCGCACCGCCGGCGGCGTGCTCGGCGCGATCGTCGGCGGCATTCTCGGACATCAGGTCGGCAAGGGCGATGGACGCAAGATCGCCACCGTGGGCGGCGTCGCCGCCGGCGCGGTCGTCGGCAGCAACATCGCCGCTAGTTCGGGCAACGACCGGCAGGATGCGCCTGCGCAAAAGTATACAATTGAACGTCGCTGCCCGGGCGTCGACACCGGCAATCGCCGGATTTCCGCGTACGACGTTGAGTACCGTTATCGCGGAGACGTCTATACGTCCAGACTCAGTTACGATCCGGGCGACCGCATTCGCGTGAAGGTCAACGTCACGCCCGCCGACTGAGCGCGTTTTATTGCGCCGCCGCAACCGCCGTGATAACGTGCGCGGCATGAGCTTTCACTTCTCAGCCGACGTCCTCACCAGCGCCCGCATGGCTGCCGGCATGACGTCTCGCGCGAGCCGACCGGACATTGAAAATCCAGCCGGGTAGCTCGTTGTCATCTTTTCGTTTTACAACAGCCCGGCCCTGAGCCGGGTTTTTCGTTTCTACGCCTTGGAAATTTTCGGAATCCACATGACCGTTCGCCATTTCTTGAACACGCAGGACTGGAGCCGCGCCGATCTCGACGCGCTCCTCGCGCGCGCCGCCGCGTTCAAACGTGAAAAACTCGGCCGCGATCTCAGCGGAAAAAGCATCGCGCTGCTGTTTTTCAATCCGTCGATGCGTACGCGCACGAGTTTCGAGTTGGGCGCGTTTCAGCTCGGCGGTCATGCGGTCGTCCTGCAACCTGGCAAGGATGCGTGGCCGATCGAATTCGATGTAGGTACGGTGATGGACGGCGAAGCGGAGGAGCATGTCGCCGAAGTCGCGCGTGTGCTGTCGCGCTACGTCGATCTGATCGGCGTGCGCGCGTTCCCGAAGTTCAAGGACTGGGCCGTCGATCGCGAGGACCGCGTACTGAAATCCTTCGCGCGCTACGCGACGGTGCCGGTAATCAACATGGAGACGATCACGCATCCGTGTCAGGAGCTCGCGCACATCATGGCGTTGCAACAGCATTTCGGCGCATCGGATCTTCGCGGCAAGAAATACGTGCTGACGTGGACCTATCATCCCAAACCGTTGAATACCGCCGTCGCGAATTCGGCGCTGACGATCGCGACGCGCTTCGGCATGGACGTCACGTTGCTATGTCCCACGCCCGAATACGTGCTCGACGAGCGCTACATGAATTTCGCGAAGCAGAACGTCGCGGAGAACGGCGGCTCGTTTCGCGTCAGCCACAATGTGGCTGAAACGTATTCCGGCGCGAACGTCGTTTACGCCAAGAGCTGGGGTGCACTGCCGTATTTCGGACGATGGGAAGACGAAAAGCCGATCCGGGAAAAGTATAAGAATTTCATTGTGGACGAAGCCAAGATGAAACTGACGAACGATGGCGTTTTCAGTCACTGCCTGCCGCTGCGCCGAAACGTGAAAGCGACCGACGGCGTAATGAATTCACCGGCTTGCATCGCGATTGACGAAGCGGAAAATCGCCTGCACGTACAGAAGGCGATCATGACGATCTTGGCGGGAGAAGACGTATGAGCACTGCGGGCTCGATGAGAAATGACGTCGTCCTCGCGTTTTCCGGCGGACTCGACACGAGTTTCTGCATTCCGTATCTGCAGGAACGCGGCTACGCCGTGCACACCGTGTTCGCCGACACTGGCGGTGTCGATGCGGACGAACGCAACTTTATCGAAGCGCGCGCCAAAGAACTCGGCGCGGCGTCGCACGTCACCATCGACGGCGGTCCGGCGATCTGGAATGAATTCGTCAAACCGTTCGTGTGGGCGGGCGAGGGTTACCAAGGCCAATATCCACTGCTCGTGTCGGATCGATATCTCATCGTCGAAGCCGCGCTGAAACGTTGCGACGAACTCGGCACGAAGCTGATCGCGCACGGCTGCACCGGCATGGGCAACGATCAGGTGCGTTTCGACCTGACGATCAAAGCGCTCGGCGACTACACGATCATCGCGCCGATCCGCGAAATCCAGCGCGAGCATACGCACGTTCGCGCATACGAACAGGAATATCTTGAACAGCGCGGATTTTCCGTGCGCGCGAAGCAGAAGAGTTACACCATCAACGAAAACCTGCTGGGACTGACGATGTCCGGCGGCGAAATCGATCGCTGGGAAGCGCCCGGCGACGGCGCGCGTGGCTGGTGCGCGCAACGCGCGGATTGGCCGAGCGAACCGCTGCGCGCGACGGTCGGATTTCGCAACGGCGAAGCGATTTCGCTCGACGGAAAAAATATCGACGGCGCGAATCTGCTCGCGGCGCTCAATGCATCGTTCGCCAAATACGGCGTCGGACGCGGTTTGTATACCGGCGACACCACTATCGGGCTCAAAGGCCGCATCATTTTCGAAGCGCCCGGATTGACTGCGCTTCTCGTCGCACACCGCGCGCTCGAAGAAGCCGTGTTGACCAAACTGCAGAACCGTTTCAAACCCGAAGTCGCGCGCAAGTGGATCGAACTCGCCTACGAAGGGTTCTTCCACGATCCGCTGAAGGCCGATCTCGAAGCGTTCCTGGAGTCGTCGCAGCGGTGCGTGAACGGTGATGTCGTCGTCGAGACGCGCGGCGGTTCCGCCTACGCGGTTTCGATTTCGTCGCCTCATATCCTCAACGCCAAAGGTGCAACGTATGCGCAGTCCGCCGATTGGGGCGTCGAGGAGGCTGAGGGGTTTATCCGTCTATACGGCCAAAGCTCGACATTGTGGGCTGAAGTGAACCGCAACGCATGACGCCGTTGCTCGCCACCACGCTCGATCATCTGCGCTCGCTCGTGCTGTTCGATACGCGCAATCCGCCGCGCGCGATCGGCACCGGCGGAATCTTTGCGTATCTGCGTGATCATCTGCCGGGCTTCGCGTGCGAGACGGTCGATCACGGTGCAGGCGCGGTCAGTCTGTATGCGGTGCGCGGAACGCCGAAAATACTTTTCAACGTGCATCTGGATACCGTTCCGGCAACGCCGACCTGGTCGCGCGATCCGTTCCAGTTATCGGTGACGGACGAGCGCGCTATCGGTCTCGGTGCATGCGACATCAAAGGCGCAGCGGCGGCACTGGTCACCGCTGCCGCACAGACGAACGGCGATATCGCCTTCCTGTTTACCAGCGACGAAGAGGCCAACGACACGCGCTGCATCGCCGCGTTTCTGCAACGCGAGCTCCTATTCGAAACCGTGATCGTGTCCGAGCCGACGCGCTGCGAGGCCGTGCTCGCGCATCGCGGTATCAGCTCCGTGCACTTGAAGTTCGCCGGCGATGCCGGTCACGCTTCCGCTGCGTCGAGCAATAGCGCCGTGCATCAGGCGATGCGCTGGGGTGGGAAGGCGCTCACGTATGCGGAGAGTTTGTCGCATGAACGCTTCGGTGGGCTTACCGGATTGCGCTTCAACATCGGACGCGTCGAAGGCGGCATCAAAGCGAACGTGATTGCGCCGTCGGTCGAAGTGCGATTCGGTTTTCGTCCGCTGCCCTCGATGGACACGAACGATCTGCTCAGCGAATTCCGTAATTGCGCGGAGAGTGATGTCGAGACCTTCGTCGAAACATTTCGGGGGCCATCGTTGCCCGCCGGTGATATCGCGCAAGCCGAATCGCGCCGGCTTGCCGCGCGCGACGCAGCCGATGCGCTCGGTCTCGACATCGGCAACGCCGTCGATTTCTGGACGGAAGCTTCGTTGTTTTCCGCGGCGGGCTACACGACGTTCGTGTACGGACCGGGCGATATCGCGCAAGCACATTCGGCGGACGAATTCGTTGCGCTTGGAGACCTGCAGCGCGCCACGGAAAACTATGTGCGCATCATTGGAGGAACGAACCATGGACGCGCATAAGCAGACGCGCCAGACGATCGTGCGGCTGCTGTCGAGCATGGGCAGCGCGAAGGAGATCACGCAATATCTCAAGCGTTTCTCGCAACTCGATGCGAAACGGTTCGCCGTCGTGAAAGTCGGTGGTGCGGTGTTGCGCGATGATCTCGACGCGCTAACGTCGTCGCTCGCGTTCTTGCAGCAAGTCGGGCTTACGCCGATCGTCGTGCACGGCGCCGGTCCGCAACTCGATGCGGAATTGTCGGCGGCGGGCATCGTCAAGCAGACGGTCGACGGTCTTCGCGTTACGTCGCCGCAGGCGCTCTCGATCGTGCGCCGTGTGTTCCACGCGCAGAATCTGCAACTCGTCGCGGCCTTGCGCGACGTGGATGTGCGCGCGACGTCGATCGTTTCCGGTGTGTTCGAATCGGAGTTCCTCGATCGCGAAAAATACGGTCTCGTCGGCAAGGTGGCGAACGTGCATCTCGCGCCGATCGAATCGAGTCTCGATGCGGAGTCGATTCCCGTCATCGCCAGCATGGGTGAAACGGCGGACGGCCAGATTCTCAACGTCAACGCCGATTTCGCCGCGAACGAACTCGTGCGCGCATTGCAGCCGTACAAGATCGTGTTTCTCACGGAAACCGGCGGCTTGCTCGACGGCGACGGCAAGATCATCGATTCAATCAATCTGTCGAGCGAATACGAACACTTGATGACGCAGCCTTGGCTGCACTCGGGAATGCGTTTGAAGATCGAGCAGATCAAGCGACTGCTCGATACGCTGCCGCAGACGTCGTCGGTATCGATCACGCGTCCGGCGGAACTCGCGAAGGAACTGTTCACGCACAAAGGATCCGGCACGCTCGTGAAACGCGGCGAAAAAGTGCAGACGTTCACGTCGTGGAATTCGATTGATTTGCCGCGCCTGCGCAATCTGATCGAATCGAGTTTTGGCCGCAAACTCGTCGACGACTATTTCGCGCGTACTCAACTTTATCGCGCGTACGTTTCGGAAAATTATCGCGCGGCGATCATTCTGACGCAGGAATCCGAAGGGATATATCTCGACAAATTCGCCGTGCTCGACGATGCGCAAGGCGAAGGCTTGGGCCGCGCGGTGTGGCTGGAGATGCGCGATCACAATCCGCGTGTGTTCTGGCGCTCGCGCAATGAGAATGTGGTCAACGATTTCTATTTTGCGGAATCCGACGGCTGCTATCGATTGAACGGATGGAAGATGTTCTGGTTCGGCATCACCGATTTCGATGAAGTGCGGCGTTGCGTCGAACACGCGCATCGACGGCCGGCGACGTTGATCGACTTGACGCCGTCACCGTCGCAGGAGGCCGCGTGAGCAAACGTGTCGGCATCGTCGGCGCGCGTGGGCATACCGGCGCGGAGCTGATAAGACTCATCGAAGGTCATCCCGATCTGGATTTCGCGTTTGTATCGTCGCGCGAACTCGATGGTCAACTCGTGCGCGATCATGTGCCGCAGGTGAAAGGCGATTTGCGTTACACGCCGACCGATCCGGAAATGATTCCGTACGAATCTGCGGATGCGATCGTGCTCGCGCTGCCGAACGGAAAGGCAGACGATTACGTGAAGGCGATCGACGCGAAAAACCCGGACGCCGTGATCGTGGATCTCTCGGCCGATTTTCGCTTCGACAGAAACTGGTATTACGGATTGCCCGAACTCACGCGCCGCGATTACGACGGCCAGCGCCGCATCAGCAATCCCGGCTGTTATGCGACGGCGATGCAGCTTGCGATTGCGCCGTTGAAACAGGATTTAGCCGCGCCACCGACGTGCTTCGGCGTTTCCGGATATTCCGGTGCCGGGACATCGCCGTCGGACCGCAACGATCCGGAAAAACTGCGCGATAACCTGATGCCGTATTCGCTCACCGGCCACGTGCACGAGCGCGAAGTGACGAAGCATCTCGGCATTCCGGTCGAATTCGTGCCGCACGTCGCGCCGCATTTTCGTGGCATCACGATGACGGTGAATCTGTGGCTCGATCGCGCGCTCGACGAATCCGTCGTGAAGCGCAAGTACCGCGATTTCTATCGCGGCGAACAATTGATTCATGTGATCGACGATGCGCCTTGGGTCAGTAACATCGCGAACAAGCATTATGTCGAGATCGGCGGTTTCGGCGTGGCGCCGGGCGGAAAACGCGTCGTAATTGTTTCGACGCTCGACAATCTGCTCAAAGGTGCGGCGACGCAGGCGATGCAGAATCTCAACATGGCCTTGGGATTTTTCGAATTCGCGGGGATTCCGCATGACTGATCCGCTGTGGCAAAAATCCGGTGTCGCGATCGATGCGCGCGTCATGAAATTCCTCGCCGGCGACGACGTGCTGCTCGACCGCGAATTTTTCCGTCACGATATCGCCGCGAGTGGCGCGCATGTCGAAGGACTCGCGCGCATCGGTTTGCTCAGCGGCGACGAGGAAAAAGCACTCAAACGCGAATTGTCGACGCTCGATGATTTGTTCGCGAAAGGCGTTTTCGTTCTCGACGAGCGTTTCGAGGACGGCCACTCGGCAATTGAATATTTCCTGACCGATCGTCTCGGCGATACGGGTCGCAAGGTTCATACGGGCCGCAGCCGTAACGATCAGGTTCTGGTCGCGACGCGGTTGTGGTTGAAGGAAAAACTCGCGACGCTTTCGCATCAGTGCAAACGTATTGCGAAGGTGTGCGTTGATCGCGCGGATCGCGATGCGTTACCGATGCCGGGCTACACGCATTTGCAGCGCGCGGTGCCGTCGAGCACCGCGATGTGGTTCGCCGGATTCGGCGAAGCG
>DATBAU010000186.1:0-8556 GCA_036271355.1 Rudaea sp.
GTGCCGCCTGAACCGTATCGTTCGCGGCCCTGCGCTTTTCACGCGCACGCGCACCTGCCCAGGTGGCGGAATTGGTAGACGCACTAGTTTCAGGTACTAGCGGGTAAAACCGTGGAGGTTCGAGTCCTCTCCTGGGCACCATTCGAAAACGATCGCACGTTGTATACAAGTAACATTTGTATATAAATTCGCGATTATGCCGTCACTTCAGCGCAGCGACTTTCTCGACGTTCCCGAGTGCGCGCTTCGTCATCGCATGATCGTCGCCGAGCTTGGCGCGCAATTGGTCGTACGCGCGTTGCGCAAGATCGGCGCCGGCTGCGCGGTCGCCGGCCTGGGCCATCGCGAGGCCGAGCCAACTCTGCGTTATCAACGATTGCGGATGCGTGGCCGAATAAAGCGCGACGCGTTCCGACAATGCCGACTGCAACAGCGGAATCGCTTTTTGCGCATCGCCCGCGAACAGCAAAGCGCGTGCATAGCTGTAGCGCGCATACGGAACCTGAAGATTGGTTTCCGACAGCGACTTCGCGCCGTCGACCGCGCGTTCACCGTACGTCAACGCGTTGGCGCCGTCGCCGTGATCGAGATAGAACATCGCCATCGTGCTGAGCGTGTTCACGACGTCGGGATGTTGTTCGCCGTCGAGATCGATCTGCATCGCGAGACCTTTCTCGAATGACGTCGCGGCGGCTTGCCGGTCGCCGGTTTCGTCTTCGGTGTTTGCCAGATTGATCCAGAGTTTCGCCAGACGCGTGCTGCGGCGCTGGTTCGCTTCGAGCAGAATGTTCAACGCCTGCCGATGAAGTTCGACGGCCGATTTCGCGTCGCCGCTCTGCTCTTTCGCAATCGCGAGATTGTTCACGAGTTCGGCGCGCAAACCGGGATCGTCGGACGGCACTTCGTCCAGCGCCGTCGCGTACCAGCGCTCGGCGGTTTTTACGTCGTCGTTGGTCGCGGATAAAAGTCCGAGCATTTCGGCCGACGTCGCACGCTGCGTCGCGGTGCCGTTCGACAACGCCGCTGCGCGCGCGGATTCGAGCATCGGTTGCGCCGCTTTCAGATCGCGGTTTTGACGCAGGATGTAACCGATCGACATTTCGCTTTCGATGATCAGGCTCTGATCGCCTTCGCGCTGCGCGATCGCGAGCGCATTCTCGGCGCACTCGCGCGCCGACTGCAGGTCGCCGACGGCGAGGAACGTATCGGCGAGCGTTTTCTGCACGGTCGCCGACACGTCGGGATGATCGTCGAAATCGTGCGGCAGATTCGTGCGCGCGTGTTGCAGCACGTCGAGCACGGTCACGTTGCGGCCGAGATTTTCCGGACTCGCGGCCGAGAGCGTGTCGGTCAGGAAATGAATGACGCTTTGCGCGCGATCGCGTTCGGTCAGCGCGATGCGCGTCTGCTCGCGCGCGACGCGTGCTTCCCATAACGCGGCGCCGAGACCGACGACCAACGTCAGCGCGATGGCGGCCGCGACGGAAACGGCGAGTCGATGGCGATACAGATAGCGCAGCACGCGTTCGCGCGGACTCGGTTCGCGCGCGGTCACGGTGCGCCGATCGAGCCAGCGGTTCAGATCAGCTGCGAATTCCGCGCACGATCCGTAACGCCGCGGCGATTGTTTTTCCATCGCTTTGAGAATGATCGCGTCGAGATCGCGCAGGCTTTCGCCGGACGAATGCACGCTCATGCGCGCGCTGGGTCGCACGGGTTCGGTGTTGCAGATCGCGCGCTCGATTCCCGTCGGGCTTTGATCGTCGATGCGATACGGCCGTTCGCCGGTGACGAGCTCGTAAAGCAGAACGCCGAGCGAATAAATATCTGACGGCGTTCCGATCGGAAGGCCGCGCGCCTGTTCGGGGCTGGCGTATTCGGGCGTTAGCGGACCGAGTCCTGTGCGCGTCGCGATCGGTTCGCGATCACCCAACAATTTGGCGATGCCGAAGTCGAGCAGTTTTGGATTGCCGCTCGCATCGACCAGCACGTTGCTCGGCTTGATGTCGCGATGCACGACGAGTTGAGCGTGAGCCATTTGCATCGCCGCGAGAATCGGCAGAAACAGCGCGACGCGTGCGCGCAGGTCCAATGCATGGTCGACAACGTATTTCGTGATCGGCACGCCGTCGACGAATTCCATGACGAAATACGGCGCGCCGCGCGCGTCAGTGCCGACATCGAGCAATGCGGCGATGTTCGGGTGCGTCATCGCGCCGAGAATGCGTTGCTCCAGCGCGAAACGGCGGCGCAGATTTCCCGCGTCGAACAACAGGAATTTTATGGCGACGAATTTTTCATACGTGCCGTCGGCGCGCGCGGCCAGATAAACGCTGCCCATGCCGCCGGAACCGAGTAACTTTTGCAATTGCCACGCGCCGAGACGTTCACCGCTGCGATCGGACTCGACGACGAGCGGCGCGCCGAGAAAATCGTTCGCGCGAGCGTCGGCTTCCAGGAGATGTTGCACGTCCTGGCGCAAATCCGCGTCGCCGGCGCACGCCGAATCCAGCCAGAGTTCGCGCGCGGATGGATCCATCGCCACGGCTTGCTCGAACAGCGCGAGCGCGCGGGCCGGATCGATCATTGCGCCTTCACGATCGTTTCTGGCATTTCCAGCGCGCGATACAGCCATGCTTGCGCACTGCGATAGTCGCGCGCGAGTGTGGCGCGCGAAATGTCGAGCACGCGAGCGATCTCATCGAACGAAAGTCCAGCGAACGCGCGCAGTTCGATGGCACGCGCCTTGCGCGCATCGAACGCTTCGAGCGCGTTGAGCGCGGTGTCGAGCGCGACGACGTCGAGTTGATTCTCCGCGGCGGCCGGAATGTCGGGCGTCAGCGTGACGAAATTTCCGCCGTCGTGTTTGAGCGCGTGACGACGCCTCGCGCGACTGACGAGAACTTGCCGCATCGCGCGTGCGCCGAGCGCGAAAAAATGATCGCGATCGGCAACTTTCGCCAGACCGCCATCGCAGAGTTTCAGATACGCCTCATGCACGAGCTCGGTCGGAACGAGTGTGGCGCCGCCGACCATCGCTAACTGCCGGCGCGCGAGGTTGCGCAGTTGCGCGTAGACGATCGGAAAAATCGCATCCGCCGCGTTGGCGTCTCCGGCGCGCGCCAGCTCGAGGAGCTGAGTGATCGGCAGATCGCTGGACGCCGGCATGTCCGCCTCATGGAGTGTCGCGATCGAGTATATCGCGAGGATTCGGTGGCGCCGTTGGTTCAGTTTTCTGTCGGATGAGACCTGCCCCCGCTGTTTCGCGTGCTGAGAATCAGTCCGAACAAACGGGGGAACGACGATGTCCGCGAAATCCTGGATTCATTTGCTGTGCGCGAGCGCGCTCGCCGTCTCGATTCCGGCGCACGCGCTGCCCGGAACGTGGACGGCTGCCGGCGACATGGCCGTTGCGCGCGATGAGCACACGGCGACGTTGTTGCCGTCGGGGAAAGTACTCGTCACGGGCGATTTCCTCGGAACGGCGACGGCGGAGTTGTTCGATCCGGCGACGAGCACGTGGAGCGCAGCGGCGAGCCTGCACACGGGTCGCGGCGCCGCGACGGCATCGTTGCTCTCGACAGGACAGGTGTTCGTCGCGGGTGGCAATCCCGCGAAAGACTGCAACGTGATGGAAACGACGACGGGATCGACGACCGTCTGTTACGCCACGACCGGCACCGAGCTCTATACGCCGGGCGGTAACGTGTGGAACACGACCGCCACGATGGCGACGGCGCGCCAAGGACACACGGCGACCGTGCTCGCGTCGGGAAAAGTACTCGTGGTCGGCGGCGCGAGCGATTGCACCACGGTCCTGGATCCGAGCAGCGAAACGTTCTACTGCACCTACCTCGCGACGGCCGAGCTGTACGATCCGGCCGCGAATTCGTGGAGTGCCGCCGGAACGTTGACGACCGCGCGCATGGATCACACCGCGACATTATTGGCATCGGGAAAAGTGCTGGTTGCTGGCGGACGCGGCAATAGCGGCGTCGTGGCGAATGCCGAACTGTACGATCCGGTCAGCAACACCTGGAGTTCCGCCGGGAATCTCGTCGCCGCGCGCGTCGGCCATACGGCGACGTTGCTCGGAAGTGGAAAAGTATACATTGCGGGCGGCGACAACGGCAACGCGATTTTCGCCAGCGCGGAACTTTACGATCCGGCGGCGAATGCGTCGAGTGCGGCGGCCAGTCTCACGACAGCGCGTGAGGATCACACGGCGACGTTGCTGCCGTCGGGCAAGGTGCTGATCGCGGCGGGCGACGTCGGCGGCAGCGATGGCCTCATCGCGAATCCCGATATCTACGATCCCTCGACCAACACGACGACGCGTGCGTCGAGCATGATCACGCCGCGTTACGGGCCGACGGCGACGTTGCTGAAAAACGGCGAAGTCCTGATCACCGGCGGTTTCGGCGTGGATGGCGAACTGAAAAGTTCCGAACTGTTCGATGCGACGAGCAGCACGTACACGGTCACCGCGACCGCCGGCGCGCACGGCAGCATTTCGCCGGACACGCAGACGGTCAACAGTGGCGGCACGGTGAACGTGGATGTTTATCCGGATTACGCTTCGAGCATATTGAACGTCTCCGGCGACACCTGCACCGTGACGCACACGTCAGGTACGACATGGGCCACGAATGCGATCCACGCAAACTGCGCCATCACGGCGAGCTTTCTCGGTCCGATGAGCGCGGCGCGTTATGAATTCACCGCGACGTTGTTGTCGTCGGGAAAAGTTCTGCTCGCGGGCGGCTCGCAGAATCCGACGGCGGATGTGTACGATCCTGTCGCGAAGTCGCTCAGCCCGACCGGACCGATGCAATCGGTGCGTTACGCGCATTCGGCGACGCTTCTTCCATCCGGAAAAGTTTTGGTCGCCGGCGGAAATCCGTTGAACGGAACCACACAATTGTCGACGACGGAAATCTACGACCCCGCCACGAACACGTGGAGCGCGGGCGGCTCGATGAGCAAAGGCCGCGCGGAACATGCGGCGGCGTTGCTCTCGACCGGCAAAGTACTCGTCGTGGGATCGATGAGCGGCGGACCCACGGGCAGCGCCGAACTCTACAATCCGGCGACAAACACATGGTCGGCCGCGGCAGCGCCGTCGTACGACCGCTCGGGTCCGACGGCGACGGCGCTCGCGTCGGGCAAGGTGCTTCTGGTCGGCGGATATGACACGGCGACGCAGTTGTACAACCCGGCGACGAACACGTGGTCGACGGGCGGACGTCTCGCGAACATCGCGGGCGGACAAACGGCGACGTTGCTGCCATCGGGCAAGGTGTTGATCGCGGGTGGTTACGACAATCAGTCGAGTTCGGTCGCGACGGTTTCGATCTACGATCCGACGAGCAATACCTGGACGGTCGCCGCGAGCATGAGCACACCGCGCGTTTATCACACCGCGTCGCTGCTGCCGAACGGGAAGTTGCTCGTACTCGGCGGCGTCGATCAGATTGTTTACAACCAGACATACCTCGACAGCGGCGAAACGTACGATCCGGCGACGAACACGTGGACGCTGGGCGCCAATCTTTCCGAGAATCGCTACGGCCAAACGGCGACACCGGTTTCCGGCGGACAGACGTTCGTCGCCGGCGGCGACGCGACCGGCAGCGTGGAGTTGTACGGCAACAGTTTGCCGGACGATATTTTCCGCAACGGATTCGAAACCAACTGACGCGTGAAACGTCAACGCGGAATCGCTGGCCGGGAGGCGCTTCTGCGATGCGGAACGCGCCATTCCCGGCATCGTCAAGGAAACCAACGCGGCGTTGGTGGCGAAATCCGAGTGATCGGGATCTATTCGAATCCGTTCTTGAAAATCGAATCGGAATTGAAAAGGAACACGATGTTGGCGACCGGCTGGCCGACGACGAGCAGATCGCGCGACGGATCGTAGTCGTACGATTGACGGGTTCCATCGAACGCCGCCGTTCCGACAACGCTGTTCGCCGACGACAACGCGCCGACCGTGCCGCCGTTCGCGCGTCCTTCCGTGACCGCGCCGGCATCGACGAGAGTGCCGTTGTCCCAATCGAAACTGACGACGAGATAATTGCTGTTCGGGAACGTCAGGATTTCGTCGAATCCGACCCAGTCCTCGAAACGGCTGCCGACCAGCGAGTTCGCCGCCGACACGGGCGCGGCGGTCGCGTGAGATCCATTGACCCACGTCACCGCGCCGACTTCCTGCGCCGCGCTGCTGCTCCAGTTCTGGCTGCCGACGACGTAGTTGCCGTTGGCCAGCGGAAAAACGCCGAGGTCGCCGATTTGATCGCCGCTGGTCGAACCGGTCAGCGAATTGGTGGTGCCGACGGTGCCGCTCATCGTCGCCGTTCCGTTGCCCCACGTCACCGCGCCGGCGTTCGTCGTGGCGCCGTTGCTCCAGTCGTCGCTGATGACGACGTAGTTTCCGTTCGTCAACGCGACGATGCCGCGACTGCTCACCGCATCGCCGGACACCGAACCGGTCAGCGAATTGGACGTCGATACAACTCCCGAAAAAGCGCCCGTGCCGCTCAGACGTGTGGCCGCGCCGATACCGTTGTTCCAGAATTGACTGCCGACGACGTAGTTGCCGTTGGTGAGCGCGGCGACGGACCAGCCGACGCGGTCGCCGTCCACGGAAGGACCGTCGCTCGACGCCGTCGACCCAGTGAGCGAATTATTCGCGCTCACCTTACCGACGAGTCCCGTCGTGCCGTTAGCCCAGGTGACGGCGCCTTTGCTGCTGCCCCAGTCCACGCTGGCGACAACATAGTTGCCGTTGCTGAGTGCGGTCACGCCGTAACCGACGCCATCTCCCGCATCGCCGACGAGTGAATTCGACGTTGTCACCCCACCTGACGTTCCCGTCGCGCCGTTCGCCCACGTCGCCGCGCCGGCTGCGTTGTTCCACGACTGACTGGAGACGACGTAATTCCCATTGCTCAGCGCCGTGATGCCGAGATTCAAGTTCAAACCCGGAACGCTGACCTGATCGTTGGCGTGCGTTCCCACCAGCGAATTGCTCGCCGACACCACGCCGCTCGTGCCGGTGCTGCCGTTGCCCCACGTCGCCGCGCCGGCCGCCTGCGTCGAACCGTTGGACCAGTAGGGACTGGAGACGACGTAGTTGCCGTTCGTCAGCGCGACGACGTCGCCGTAGCCGACGATGTCGCCGGCCTGCGCGCCGACGAGCGAGTTCGCGCTCGAGATCGCACCGTGATTGCCGGCGCTCGCGTTGATCCATGTTGCGGCACCCGTGTTGTTCGCCCAATCGAGACTGGCGACGACGGCGTTGCCGTTGCTGAGCGTGGTGAAACGCGGATGATCGTTGGTATCGTCGCCCAGTCCGATTTGATCGCCCTGATGCGTGCCGACCAGCGAATTGCTCGCCGATACGGCGCCCTTCACGCCCGCCGTTCCGCTTCCCCACGTGATCGCGCCTGCAAACGTGTTCGATCCGTTAGCCCAGCTCGGACTGAGCACGAGATAATTGCCGCCCGGCAGCGCGAATACACCGAAGTCGTCGCCGATCGAATCGTTCGTCTGGCTGCCGGTCAACGAGTTGCTCGCCGACACGGTGCCGGACAATCCCGTCGTGCCGTTGACCCACGTGACCGCGCCGACATGCGTGGCGCTGCTGTTGAGACTCCACGCTCCGCTGCCGACGACGAAATTTCCACCGGCGAGAACCACGATCTGCGAGCCGACGTCGTCGTCGGCCGAACTGCCGGTCAGCTTCGAAATCAATTGTCCGCCAGAAGTATACAAATATACGGCGCCCAATTCTTCGGTCGTGCCGTCGGTCCACTTCGGATCGGCGACGACGATATTGCCATTCGGCAACAACGCGACGAACGACCCGAACAGGACACTTCCCGGCGGTCCGACGATGCTGGTCTGGCTGGCGGACGCAACGCGCACGAGCGGCACCAGCAGGACAAAGAGCAACCATTGCGGCGTGAGCTGACGTCGTAGATTCGCCATGATCGATACCTCGGTGCGGACGGTCGATGTTCTCCAAGGTCATGTTGTTCGCTTCGACCGGCGCACGCAACTCCGCCGCGGCGAGGCAAAAAAAAACCGCGCTCTTTCGAGCGCGGCGTAAGGGTTCAACGGTTGAAGCGATCAGAATTTCACGGTCACGCTGGCGTGGTAATAACGGCCGAGAAGGTCGTACGTACTCACGTCGGTGTTCGCATTCAGCACGTTGTTCTGGTACAGCAACGGCGCCTGCTTGTCGAAGATGTTGTCGACACCCAGGCCCACGTACGTGTTGATCGGCTCGATGTTGTAGCCGATTGACGCGTTGTGATACGTGACCGCGCCGTAATGCAGAACCGGTCCGACCGGGTTCGGGAAGTACGGGTTGGTGCTCGACTCCACACCGGACGGACCCAAACTCGGCAGAGCGTAGCCCAGCGTGATGCGGCCGATGTAACGCGCGGTCCAGTTGGCGTTCCACGGACCCATGTTCCAGTCCAGGGTGGCCAACGCACGGACGCGGGCGAAGTTGCCGAACGTCTTGTCGAAGTGACCGGCCAGACCCTG
>DATBAU010000187.1:0-4181 GCA_036271355.1 Rudaea sp.
CGAAGTGCCGGGTCTCGAAATCTCCGAACAGCAAATGGAAGCGGAACTCGCCGTCGTCACCGAAAAAGAGGACGACAAGGAAGGCGATGCCGAGGATTCCGATCCGGTCGATACCGGTCCCGATCCGGTCGAAGTAACGCGCCGCATGGATGAATTACGCGGCCTGTACGGAAAATTCCAGAAATCCGCCGAGAAAGCCGGCGCGGCCGACAAGAAGACGCAGAAGATCCGCGATCAGATGGCCGAAGCGTTCCTCAAGCTCAAGCTGCCGTCGATCATGATCGACAGCTTCGTGCGCAAGTTGCGCGACGTCGTCGGCAACATCCGCAGCCACGAACGCGTGATCATGGATATCTGCGTCCGTCAGGCCCGCATGCCACGCAAGGATTTTCTCAAAGCGTTCACGCAATACGAAATCAACGTCGCGTTCGCCGACGAAATCATCCGCAAGAAACAGAAGTGGGCGTCCGCAATCCGCGCGCACAAGACGGACATCATCGGCGAGCAGGAAAAACTGATCGCGCTCGAATCGACGCTGTATCTTTCGCTGGCCGACATCAAGGAAATCAACCGCGCCATGTCGATCGGCGAGGCGAAAGCCCGCCGCGCGAAGAAGGAGATGGTCGAAGCGAACTTGCGCCTCGTCATCTCGATTGCGAAAAAGTATACCAATCGCGGTTTGCAGTTCCTCGATCTGATCCAGGAAGGCAACATCGGCTTGATGAAGGCGGTCGACAAGTTCGAATACCGCCGCGGCTACAAGTTTTCGACCTACGCGACGTGGTGGATTCGTCAGGCCATCACGCGTTCGATCGCCGACCAGGCGCGCACCATCCGCATTCCGGTGCACATGATCGAAACGATCAACAAGCTCAACCGCATCAGCCGCCAGATGCTGCAAGAAATGGGTCGCGAACCCACGCCCGACGAACTGGCCGAAAAGATGGAGATGCCGGAAGACAAGATCCGCAAGGTCTTGAAGATCGCGAAAGAACCGATCTCGATGGAAACCCCGATCGGCGACGACGAAGATTCGCATCTCGGCGACTTCATCGAAGACACCAACGTCGAATCGCCGGTTGAAGCGGCGACGGGAACGGGACTGACCGAAACCGTGCGCGACGTTCTCGCCGGCCTCACGCCGCGCGAAGCCAAAGTGCTGCGCATGCGCTTCGGTATCGACATGAACACCGACCACACGCTGGAAGAAGTTGGCAAGCAATTCGACGTGACGCGCGAACGTATCCGTCAGATCGAAGCGAAGGCGCTGCGCAAGCTGCGTCATCCGAGCCGATCTGAACAGCTGCGCTCGTTCCTCGATCTCGAATAAATAAACGACGATCCGAAAAATAACGCCCGCGGTTTCGCGGGCGTTTTCGTTTGCGTCGTCCACCCGCTACTATTTCCGAGCGCGGCGGGCCTATAGCTCAACGGTTAGAGCAGAGGACTCATAATCCTTTGGTTCCAGGTTCGAATCCTGGTGGGCCCACCATCGATTAGTCCGAAACACTCGCGATGGTTTTCCGCATCGCGTGGATGCCGTCTTCGATCTGATCCGACGTTACAGCGCCGTATCCGAACACAAATCCGCTCAGCGATTTCTCGCCGAGAAAATATCGGCTGAGCGAATGTATCTTGATGTTTTTCTCGGCGAGCGATGCAGCGATGCGATCGCAATCGAGTGTTCCGCGCGTTACCGCAGCGACGTGTGTGCCGTAAAACGACGGAAGCGGCTCGATCCATTTTCCGAGATGCTGTTTCAAGTTTTTCAGTAGAACGTGGCGGCGCTCCCGATAGATTTGTCGCAGCTTGCGCACGTGACGGGCGAGATGTCCCTCGGCGATAAAGCCGGCGATACCGATCTGCATCGGCGTCGGGCAATGCCAGTCCATGCAGTTCTTCGCGGCGACGAGCGTCTTGATCGCCCAGTCGGGCGCGACGATAAAACCTGTGCGGAGCGACGGCAACATGCACTTCGAAAACGTGCCGACGTAGAACACGACATCCGCGGCACCGGCCGTTCGCAAGGCTTCCATCGCGCCGCCGGCGTAGCGGAATTCACCGTCGTAGTCGTCTTCGACGATGACAGCGTTGTTGGCGCGAGCGAATGCGACGAGCGCTTTACGACGTCGCATCGATGTCGTCAGCCCAAGAGGAAACTGATGCGACGGCGACAGGCAGATCACGCGGACATCGGCGGGAATTTTTTCGACGATCAAACCTTCGTCATCTACCGCAACCGGAATCACGCGCGCGCCGGCGGCCGCGAACGCGACTCGCATCGGCGGATAGCCGGGATCCTCGATCGCAACAGCGGTTTCGTTCGGCGTCACCAGCACGCGTGCGAGCAAGTCGAACGCCTGTTGCGCGCCTGACGTGACGATCACGTCATCGATGTCGCAAACGACCGCGCGCGTCAATGCGATGTGTTCGACGATCGCATTTCGCAACGAATGGTTTCCCTGATTTCCCTGAGGACTCTTGAACGCGGCGGGTTTTCGTTCGAGCGCGCGCAACTGTTGCGACGACACGCGCCGGAATACGTCGAAAGGAAAAAGCCGCGAGTCGACCAACGCCGGACGAAAATCGATCACGGGATTTTTGTGCGTCGTCGGTGAATCGCGCCAGAAACCCATCGCGGCGGTGACATCGGGACGAATCCAGAATTCGTTGAAACGGAATTTCGACGAATGATCGATTTCCGATTTAGGCCGCGGCGCGATGTTCGGCAACGTGTCGGCGACGTACGTGCCCGAACCTTGCCGCATGACGACGTAACCGGCGCTCAGCAATTCGTCGTAGATCGCAGCGGCGGTGTTGCGCGACACGCCGAAGAAGGTCGGCGCTTTTCGTGTCGGCGGAAGTTGGGTTCCCGGCCGCAACTTGCCGTCGAGAATCGCCGCTTTCAGTTGCGCGGCGAAACTTCGCGCGCGGTTGCGCGGTGCGCCGTCGCGAACAAGCGGGATCTCGAAAAACGGGTCCATTCCGGCGCTCGCGAATGCTTCCAGTGGCCCAGTTATTTTTCCAAGAATTGGCGCTCGACACAAGGCCACCTCGGCCGCAGCATCGATTTCCGGCGCTAAAAGTTCCCCCTTACGAATTTCCGGAGTGGCGATGAATCTCGCGAAATATTTTTTGGGTTTCCTGATGGCGAACGTCGTTTGCGCCGTCGCAACGGTGCATGCCGACGAGCCGATCAAAGCGATGAACGGCGTGATCGTCGTCGATGGCCAGCGCGATTTCGATTTCGAATTTGGCAGCTGGAAAGCACACATCAAACGCAAAACGCATCCGGTCACCGGCGGCGGTTCGTGGGTCGAATACGACGGCACCTCCGTCGTGCGCAAAGTGTGGAACGGCAAAAGCAATCTCGGCGAACTCGAAGTCGATAGCCCGTCGGGACATCTCGAAGGTTTTTCGCTGCGCGTCTACAACCCGAAGTCGAAGCAGTGGAGCATCTACTGGTCGAACAGCAGCGATCCGGCGATCGGCGCGCCGATGATCGGCGATTTCAGCAACGGACACGGCGAATTTTTCGGACAGGACACCGTCGAGGATCGCGCCGTCCTCGCGCGATTCATTTTCTCCGGCATGTCGAAAACGAAATTCCAGATCGAGCAGGCGTTCTCGCTCGACGGCGGCAAAACCTGGGACACGAACTGGATCGCGAACTTTACGCGGGACGAGTCTTGAATAAGGAATCGAACATGAGGTTTGCAAAACGTTTCTGCATCGGCGCGCTCGTTCTCACGCTGTCGGGTTTCACGCTCGCGTTCGCAGACGAAAAACCGGCAGCGCCGACGGAACGCGACGGCGCGCATGATTTCGATTTCGATTTCGGCACGTGGAGTACGCACATCACGCGGCGCGTACATCCGCTGACGGCCTCGGCGGAATCGATCGAACTCGCGGGCACGGTCGATGTTCGCAAACTGTTCGAAGGCCGCGCGGCGCTGGAGCAGATTGAAGTCGATGGACCGAAAGGTCATTGGGAAGGCATGTCGATCTTTCTTTACGACCCGGCCGGACATCAATGGAGCCAGACGTTCATCAACTCCGCGCATGGCGCGTTTTCCAACGGCTTGATCGGATCGTTCAAGGACGGTCGCGGCGAACTGTTCGCGCAGGACACGCTCGACGGTCGCTACATCCTGATCCGTGGCGTGTGGTCCAACATCACG
>DATBAU010000188.1:0-3605 GCA_036271355.1 Rudaea sp.
AGCTTCCGCCGCAAGCGGCGGGTAACTTTTTGCTCAACGGCAAAAAGTCACCAAAAAACGTTTTTTTGATTGTTCTCGAAGTCTGTTGTCCGCAGACAGCACGTCCGTGCTGCTGGCTGCGGACCGCGCGCATCCCTGCGCGCGATCACCGTCGCGCCAAGCTGGGAAGTGACCGGTATCGAGCTTCTTGTAAAAGATCGCTGCACGCCGTGCTCTCGCGGGAGGTTAAAAGCAAGAGAGAAAGAAAAAAAAGATCTTTGCTCTTAGACCTCACCGCCCTGGCTTCGTGCAGTCGAGAGTTTCAAGAAGCTTGATACCGGTCACGCGCAGTCTGCTACGACGGTGGTCGCGCGCATGGATGCGCGCGTCCGCAGCCAGCAGCACGGACGTGCTGTCTGCGGACAGCGTCCTCTGCGAGAAAAAGAAACGTTTTTTGGTGACTTTTTGCCGTTTAGCAAAAAGTTACCCGCTCGTTCCGAGCGGAAGCTCTGGCTCAAGCAAGTAACAACCCACCTCCAGCAACAGACCCTCTAACTCTCAACAACCAAATAAAAATCGACACTCAACGAATACTATCAATCAACACCTTTGGATCATAAACGACACCACCTTTGATCACGCGCTGCGCGTGACTGAAGTTACCAACGTCAGCCAACGGATCGGCATCCAGCAACACCATATCCGCGCGCTTGTCCTTGGCAATGGTGCCGAGATCATCGCGCCCCATCGCCTTCGCGCCGTTCACCGTCGCGCTTCGCAATATTTCGAGCGGCGTCAAACCCGCGTCATGCATCATCGCCATTTCGCGAAACACTGACGGGCCGTGCAGCGTGCCGATGTTTCCGGCGTCGGTGCCCATAACGATGGTTATGCCCGAATCGCGCAGCTTCTTCAGATTCTGCTCGGCGATCGTCGGCGGCTGGATGTTCGCGTTCGCCATCATGCGCACGACGATCGGCGGACGTTTGTCGGCGGGAATTTTGTCGAGATCGCGCATCGCCGCAACGGTCTGCGGATCGGCCGTGCGTAATTCTTCGGGCGTCGGTTTCCAGGTGTTCGACAGCGCGAGTCTGTAACCGGTGTAGACGAACAGTGTCGGGCATTCGATCGCGTGATTTTTCTTCAGCAGCGCGAGGAATTCGTCGTCGATCGGCGCGTCCTCGACTGAGTGAACGAGATAATCCGCGCCGGCGCGCAATGCAGACTTCGCCACATCGAGTTCAGTCGCGTGAACCGCCAAGCGCGTGTGCGCGGCGTGCGCGGCATCGGCGACGGCTTTGACGATCTGCTCCTGCGCGGCGAGGTCGTCGCCTTTCTGATGGATGTACCAGACCTTGACGAAATCGGGCTTGCGCTTGAGTTCGCGCGCGACGAGATCGCGGGCGGCCTGCACCGAATCGACCTTGATGATCGGCGGATCGTCGAGATCGAGTTGCGGGCGCGCGACCATCGAGATCAGCGGGCCGGCCACTTCGACGCGCGGCGCGGCGTCTGATTTCGCAGCCATGTCGCGCACGTCGAAATTCCAGAACGGACCCCCGACGTCGATCACGCTCGTGATGCCGCTCGCGAGCCAGACTTTGAACGTCGCCGGCAAACGCGTCTTGTTGCGCGCGACTTCCTGTGCGTACGGCACGACGGCGTTGAAATCGGCGACGTCCGGCCGCGTGTATAAATTTCCCGATTGGAAAAAGTGGACATGTCCGTCGATCATGCCGGGAATGAGCCAGCGTCCGGTGCCGTCGATGCGCGTCGCGTCTTTCGGAACTTTCACCGACGCACTCGGACCGGCCGCGACGATGCGGTCGCCGTCGAAAACCACGGTGGCGTCTTTCGTCGCGGCGTGCGCTTCGTCGCGCGACGGATCGACGAGCGTGACACCGACGATGGCGGTCGGCGCCGCAAAAAGATTGGCCGTGGCGAGCAGCAAAACGGCGGCGCTCCAATGTGCGATCGAGTTCATGCGTTGCTCCTCAAATCCGCGTGCGATACTCGCATCTTAGCCGGGAAATCCTGATCGCGTCGCATGAACTATTGGCCATTGCTGGGCGTTGCGGTTGTTGTTATGGGGTTCGCGCTGCGGCTGAATCCAGCGCTCGTCGTCGTCGCGGCGGGCGTCGTCAGCGCACTGCTGTCCGGCATGTCGATTCCCGATCTGCTCGCCTTGCTCGGCCACACGTTCGTCGGTAATCGCTCGCTGATGTTGTTCGTGCTCACGCTGCCTGCGATCGGTTTGCTCGAACGCGCGGGTTTGCGCGAACGTGCGCGATATCTCATCGGCCGGCTTCGGCAACTCACGTTCGCGCGATTGCTCATCGCCTATCTCGCCGTGCGACAAGTGTTGTCGATGTTCGGATTGATGACCGTCGCCGGTCATCCGCAAACGGTGCGTCCGTTGCTCGCGCCGATGGCGGAAGCGGCGGCGGAGAAAATCGATCCGGCGCTCGACGAAGCCGGACACGAGCGCGTGCGTGCGATGGCGGCGGCGACGGACAACGTCGGTCTTTTCTTCGGCGAGGATATTTTCATCGCGCTCGGCGCGGTGTTGCTGATTCAAGGGTTCTTCGCGCAGAACAATATCGATCTCGATCCGAAATCGATCGCGATCTGGGCCGTGCCGACGGCGATCGCGGCATTCGTCATTCATTCGGTACGCATTGTGTTGATGCAGCGGCGCCTGGCGCGGAAGGATCGCGATGCTGCGCATTGAATACGCATACTGGCTGTGCGGATTGCTGCTCGCGGTGTGCGCGGTCGTCGATGCGCGCGCGCGACGGCCGTTGCACACGGCGTTCTGGGGAATTCTCGCAGTGGTTTTTCTCGGCGGCGATGCGTTCGAAACGATGTACACAGCGGGATCGAAATTCGCGGACCAACTCGTGGGCGTCGCGGTCATCGTGCTCGCGTTGTTGGCGGGATCGGGAAAACTCAAGCGTCGTGCTGTCGACGACGATCCGCCGACGCGCGAAGCCAGTGCGGCGCGACTCGGCAATAAACTTTTTCTGCCCGCGTTGCTGATTCCGATCGGAACGCTAGTGCTCGCGCTCACGCAGCCGTGGCTGCACGTCGGCGACATTTCGATGTTCGACGCGAAGCAGGCAACGTTGACGGCACTCGCGGTCGCGTGCGTGCTCGCGTTGATCGCGGCGATGTGGCTCACGCGCGCGACACCGACGAACGCCGGAACGGAAACGGCGCGTCTGCTCGATGCGTTGTCGTGGGCCGCGTTGCTGCCGATGCTGCTCGCCACGCTCGGCGGCGTGTTCACCGCGACCGGCGTCGGTGCGGCGGTTGGTCATTTGAGTTCGATGGCGATTCCGGCGGATTCGCGGCTCGCGTGCGTGATCGCATACGCGTTCGGCATGGTCGCCTTCACGGTGATCATGGGCAACGCGTTCGCCGCGTTTCCTGTGATGACGGCCGGCATTGGACTACCGCTTCTGATCCAGCAGCATCATGCGAGTGCCGCGGCCGTCGGCGCGCTCGGCATGTTGGCCGGCTATTGCGGTACGCTTCTCACGCCGATGGCGGCGAATTTCAACATCGTGCCGGTCGCGCTGCTCGAATTGCGCGATTCCAACGCCGTGATCAAGGCGCAGTGGCAA
>DATBAU010000189.1:0-4184 GCA_036271355.1 Rudaea sp.
CGGCGGCGAATGCGAACGGCGTCGCCGTCGCGAGGAGAAGGAAACCCAATCGTGTCGCAGCGCGCATGTCGCGATCCTTGCAAAAAGAAACCATGAGCTAACCACGTTGCCGCGCGTAAAGACAAGGGACGCAAGTCACTCGTCCTCAACGCGCTTAAAGTCTCAACCATTGTCCAAATCGATGAATGGTATACTTTCGATAGGCAGCATTGATGGTGAATCCATGAATCTTCGGGACCTGCGCTATCTCGTCGCGCTCGCCGAGCACAAACATTTCGGGCGCGCCGCCGAAGCGAGTTTCGTGAGCCAGCCGACGCTGTCGACGCAAATCAAGAAACTCGAGGACGAACTCGATGTTTCCCTCGTCGAACGCACGCCGCGCAAAGTGTTGCTGACCGAAGTCGGCAAGGAAATCGCGCAACGCGCACGCGACGTGCTGACCGAAGTCGAACAGATCCGCGCGATCGCGCGGCGCACGCGCGATCCCGAATCGGGCACGATCCGCCTTGGCATTTTTCCGACGCTCGGTCCTTATTTATTGCCACATGTGATCCCGCGCATCCGCGAGCGTTTTCCGCGACTCGAACTGCTGCTGGTCGAAGAAAAAACCGAAGTCGTGCTGCGACAGTTACGCGAAGGCCGTCTCGACGCCGGCATTCTCGCGCTGCCCGTCCACGACGATCAGCTGCACGCCGAATTCCTGTTCGAAGAACAATTCCTACTCGCCGTGCCGGAACAGCATCAACTCGCCAAGCGCACGACGCTGAAACTCGACGATCTCGCCGACGAAAGCCTGTTGTTGCTCGAAGAAGGCCATTGCCTGCGCGATCAGGCGCTGGACGTCTGCCGCACCTCCGGCGCGAACGAGAAATCCGGATTCCGCGCGACGAGTCTCGAAACGCTGCGCCAGATGGTTGCGGCGAACGTGGGAATTACCCTGCTTCCGTCGCTGTCGGTGCAGCCGCCGATTGCGCAGTCGGACAACGTGCATTTGCTGTCCTTTCGTGGCGATGCGCCGAGCCGGCGTATCGCGATGATGTGGCGCAAGAGTTCGGCGACGTCGATGTTCCTCGAAACGTTCGCGTCGATTTTCAAGAATCTGCCGAATCGATTGCTCGACGGAAAGACCGGCTCACCCGCGAAAAAAATGGCCGCGCGCACACGATGAGCAGCACGCGCGCACTGGTGTTGGCGATCGCCGCGCTAGTCGGCTCGGTGCTTTGGATAGTCGTGCATCGTCCCGTCACGCACGCGGCGGGCGTGATCGCGCCGGATATTCCGTTGCAGCAACCGGTCGATGGAACACCGCCATCGCTGCACAAGAAAGACATCGCTATCACGCCGCTCGCCACGTTTTCTATCACCGCGCGCGTGCTGTCGCGCGCCGACTATCGATGGGACACGGCCGCTGCGATTTCGCCGACCGATCTCGCGCTCGGCTGGGGCCGCATGTCCGACACCGCCGTGCTCGACAAGATCGACATTTCGCAATCGGTGCGCTTTTACTTCTGGCGCGTTCGCGAGTTTCCGATTCCGCAAAACGAAATCATCGAATCCAGCGCGAACATGCATCTGATTCCCGCCGACGACACCGTCGCACGCGAAATCGACCACGTAAAACAAGGCGATGTCGTCACGTTCGACGGCTATCTCATCGAAGCCCACTGGCCGAATGGTGGCATTTGGCGCAGCTCGCTCACGCGCACCGATACGGGCGCCGGTGCGTGCGAAGTCGTGTGGGTGGAACGTTTCTCGATCGCTCCGCGCTGATCAGGCCGAAACGGCGCGCACGGCCGGACGCGTTCGCGCGTTGACCAATGCGTCCACGCGATGAAGACCGGCGTCGAGGTCGCTCAGCAAATCCTCGGCCGCTTCGATGCCGACCGACAACCGCAGCAAACCGTCGCCGATGCCCGCGCGTGCACGCGCGGCGGCATCCATGCTCGCGTGCGTCATCGTCGCCGGATGCGCGATGAGACTCTCCACGCCCCCGAGCGATTCGGCGAGACTGAAATAGCGCAACCCATCGACGAAAACCCGCGCTGACGATTCGCCGCCAGCGAGTTCGAAACTCAGCATCGCGCCGAATCCACGCTGCTGACGCCGCGCGAGTTCATGGCCCGGATGCGACGGCAATCCCGGAAAGTATACTTTTTCGACGAACGCGTGATCGTGCAGATAGCGCGCCATCGCAAGCGCGTTCGCCTGATGTTCCTTGAGCCGCGGCTGCAGCGTGCGCACGCCGCGTAGCGTAAGAAAACTATCAAACGGCGCGCCGGAAAGCCCGAGGCAATTGCACCACCACGCGAGCTGTTCGCCGTAGGCGGCGTCTTTCCAGATCACTGCGCCGCCGACGACATCGGAATGGCCGTTGAGATATTTCGTCGTCGAATGCACGACGACATCCGCGCCGAGCGACAATGGCTGCTGTATCGCCGGCGACAAGAATGTATTGTCGACCACAACAACCGCGCCGACCTTATGCGCGCGACGCGCAACGCGCGCAATGTCGGTGATGCGCAACAGCGGATTGCTCGGCGTTTCGATCCAGACGATTTTCGGCTTGCGCGCAAGCGCATCGCCGAGCGCGATCTCGTTACCGAAATCGACGAACTCCACGTGATACAGCCCGCGTTCGGACTGCGCCTTAAACAGGCGATAGCACCCACCGTAGCAATCGTGCGGCGCGAGGATCAGATCGTCCGGCCGCAGTTGCGCCGTGATCAACGCAATCGCCGCCATGCCCGACGCCGTGACGAGCGCGCCCTCGCCGCCTTCGAGTTCGGCCAGCGCATCGGCGAGCGCGTCGCGCGTCGGATTGCCCGAACGCGTGTAATCGTAACGGCGTTTCTGGCCAAAGCCGGCGAAACTGTAGTTCGTCGACAAATAAACCGGCGGCATGATCGCGCCGTGCGCCGCGTCGGCATCGACGCCAGCGCGGACGGACTGTGTTGCGATATTCGTGCTCACGATTGCTTCTCCACGACGCGGCGAAGCAAGTCGCCGACGATGATTTCTTCTTTCAGGAATGCGTCGTGACCGTAGTTCGATGCGATCTCGACGAGTTCGCACGCACCACCGCACGTTTCAGCGAATTCGCGCGACAACGACGGCGGCACGAGCAGGTCTTCCGCGACGGAAAATATCGTCGTCGGCACCGTGATCGCGGCTGGATCGATGCGATGTGAATCGAGCGACGCGCTCAGGCATCGATACGACGACGCGCTGAAACGATCTGCGAACGCGCGACCGTGATGGGCCAACCATGCGGTTGCACTATCGGACGTCGCGAAGCGTTGTTCGAAACCTTCCGGCGAACGATATCCGACGATCGCCAGCGCGCGGACGAGCGCGAGCGCCTGCGCGGAGTCGTCGCCGAGATCGAGGATTGAGCGCTGGATGTCGCGCAACGCGAGCGCGAATTGCGACGGTTTGTGCGTGGCGCTCAGAAGGACCAGTCGACTGAGTCGGCGGCCGAGCAACGCCGCGAGATGTTGCGCAACCGCGCCGCCGTACGACGCGCCGACGACGGCGTGGATGTGACGGACTCCGAGGCGGTTGAGCAAAAGCAGGATGGCGCGGGCCTGATCGGTCGAGGAAAGGGATGGGAACACTTCGCCCGCTTGCGGGCCGGTGGAATCGTCGCAGCCGCCGAGCCAGTCGATGCCGAGGAGACGGAAACGTTGCGTGTCCAGGGCGCGGTTGGGGCCGCATTGGGCTTGCCACCAGCTTTCGTAGTTGCGGTTTGCGGAGATGCCGCCGAGGACGATGATCAGTGGGGCGGTTGCTGGGCCGGTGCATTGCCACGCCAGCTCTGCGGCGATCAGTGTTTCGCCGCTTTCGAGAGTGAAGGGGGTTGGGAGTCGAAGTATGCCGCCATCGATGGTTTTTGATGGGTAGTCGACGATTTGCTCGTTGATGGTCTTTGAGATTGGCATGACCGCTGGCCGGTTTTGGGTGCGGTGATTTTAATGATTATTTATTTGGACGTCAAGACGTTTAGATGGCTAAATCATTTGACGCTTTTTTGTTTTGAGGTTTTGGAGCAAAGGCTTCCGCCGCAAGCGGCGGGTAACTTTTTGCTTAACGGCAAAAAGTCACCAAAAAACGTTTCTTTATTGTTCTCGGAGTCTGTTGTCCGCAGACAGCACGTCCGTGCTGCTGGCTGCGGACCGCGCGCATCC
>DATBAU010000190.1:0-2017 GCA_036271355.1 Rudaea sp.
GCGTTCGCCAGTTCTGGGAATCGGCCAATCCCGACGGAAGCTGGAAAGCGGCGTTCGATGGGATTTACCGCAAGAAATAGTCGCCGCCACCACGGATGCTAGAATTGCGTTCTCGCACCACGCACGGAACGCAATGAGCCAGGCCGACGACGCGCTGCAACGACTCAAGGACGGCAATCAGCGTTTCGTCAACGAAACGCGCAGCGGCAATGCGAGCGCCGAATCGCGCCGTCGTGAAGTGGCCGCTGGACAAAATCCGTTCGCGATCATCCTCGGTTGTTCGGATTCGCGCGTGCCCGCCGAGATCGTGTTCGATCAGGGTCTCGGCGATCTGTTCGTCATCCGCGTCGCCGGCAACATCGTCGCGCCGTCGCAGATCGGCAGCGTCGAATTCGCCGTGGCGCGTTACGACGTAAAACTCGTCGTCGTGCTTGGACATTCGAGCTGCGGGGCGATCCTCGCGACGATCGAGGAGCTTGGGCGTCGCTCCGAAGAGCAATCGCGCAACCTGCGATCAATCGTCAATCGAGTGCGTCCATCCGTCGAGCCGCTGATGGCGACGGAGTTGCGTCACGATCACGAAGCGCTCGTGCAAGCGGCCGTGCGCGCAAATATCCTCGCGTCGTCGAATCAATTGCGGCACGGTTCGGAGATGATCGAGCAGATGATCCAGACCGACGGTCTGCGCGTCGTCGGCGCGGAATACTCGCTGGAGAGCGGAATCGTCGAGTTTTTCGACACGTTGTAACCAAACTGTAACGGGCAGCCCCTCATCTGCCTGTCAATCCTTACAGTTTCGGCGGCCCTGGCCGATACCTAGACTGCTCATGCCACGCCGCTCACCCCCTGAGTGCCGTGGTCTCGCACGCGCGCGTGGTATCTCGCTACCCCGCGCGCTTTTTTTTGCCTCAAAAAAGCGCAGGTTGCGCCGCCGCGTCGTCGGCTTCGCGGAAATTGCTCAATCCGACACCGACCAGGCGGAAACGCGTTCGCTCGGGCAGGCCGACGCGCTCGCGCAAACCCACAGCGATCCCGATGAACTCCTCGGCCGTTTGCGGCGGCACGCCGGGCGTGTGGCTGCGGGTGAGGATGTGAAAGTCCGACGTCTTGAGCTTCAGCACGACGGTGCGTCCGATGCGATCGGTTTTGCGCGTCGCCGCCCACGTCTTCGCGGCGAGCGAGCGGATCATGGGTTCCGTGTCGTCGAGCGGCACGTCGTGCTCGAAGGTGTCTTCCGACGAAATCGATTGAACCGGCTGATCCGGATCGACGCGCCGATTGTCCGTGCCGACCGCGAGTTCGGCGAGACGACGGCCGTAGCGTCCGAAACGGCGTTCGAGTTCGTGCACGTCGTAGCGGCGCAGATCGGCGCAGGTGTGGATCGCGAGCGCTTGCAGTTTCGCGTCCATCACTTTGCCGACACCGGGAATCTTCGAAACCGGCAGCGGTGCGAGAAACGCTTCGACTTCGTGCGGTCGAATCACGAATAGCCCATCCGGCTTGCGCCAGTCGGACGCGATCTTCGCGAGAAATTTATTCGGCGCGACACCGGCGGATGCGGTGAGCGCGGTTTCGTCGGCGATCTGTTCGCGGATCGCTTTCGCGACGGCGGTGCCCGACGTGAAATCCGTTTTCGGACGCGTGACATCCAGATACGCTTCGTCGAGCGACAACGGTTCGACGAGATCGGTGTGGCGCAAAAAAATTTCGCGCACGTGTTTCGATACGGCGCGGTAGCGCGTGAAATCTGGCGGCACGAACACCGCGTCCGGACACAGTCTTTCCGCACGCACGGCCGGCATCGCCGAGCGCACACCGAACTTGCGTGCTTCATACGATGCGGCGCACACCACCGAGCGCGAACCACGCCACGCTACGACGACGGGCTTGCCGCGCAACGACGGATCGTCGCGCTGCTCGACCGACGCGTAGAACGCGTCAAGGTCGGCATGCAGAATCGGTCCTTCGCCCGGCACCGGTCCATAGTGGTGCCAGGCACCGACAAAACCCGGTCCGG
>DATBAU010000191.1:0-3130 GCA_036271355.1 Rudaea sp.
TTTACAAGAAGCTCGATACCGGTCACCTGCACGCTGAAGTGAGGGTGATCGCGCGCAGGGATGCGCGCGGTCCGCAGCCAGCAGCACGGACGTGCTGTCTGCGGACAGCGTCCTATGCGAGAAAAGAAAACGTTTTTTGGTGACTTTTTGCCGTTTAGCAAAAAGTTACCCGCTCGTTCCGAGCGGAAGCTCATGATCTAAAAAAACAACCAAATCCGTTCAGAAGCGATTCGGCGCCGGCACCTTACACCCCAGCATCTTCTGCTTAGCATCCGCCATCACGACAGAATTACTCTGCGCATTGCCAACCTCAATCAGCGTCTGCAGATTCTTCGCACACAACGCCCCGACCTTCGGCCCCAACTCATACGATTTCTGCGCCGAGGCCATCGCCCCATTCCAGTCATTCGTCTCCACAAACAATTCAGCTTGATACTGCAACAAATCCGGCGAATTCGGCGCGATTTTCAACGCCGCTCCGACTTTCTCCAGCGCCGGCGCCGTCTGCTGCTGCGCTTCGAGCTTGTGCGCCTGATCGACCAATCCATCGACCGCCGGATCGCGCAATGGATGCACCTCAACGCTCGAATTGAACTGACTACCCGCCGCGCGGATGTTGCTCAGTGCCGAACTCGTATCCGGTTTCACCACGGCTTGCGGCGGTGCGGGGGGTTGAGAGCACGCCGCGAGAACCAGCGCCGCGGCAATGTATACAAATCTCATTTTATTCATCGTGTTCTTCATCGTCTTTGTCGTCGTCCCTGGCGAATCTCAATGCCCGCCGAATATCGATTTGATCTCTTGCCAGACGCAATGTTCCGTATCCGATGGAACATGCCCGGCGATGAACGGCATCTGACGCGCGCCTTCGCACTTCTCCTGCGTGCGCTGGCCCGATTCCGGATCGATCCACGCCGTTTCCAGACCGTCGCTCGACGCCTGCAACGCCGATGTCGGCAGATTCTGGAACAGCGCGATCCACGCCTGCAGCGCGCCCGTCGCGCCCCATAGGCCATTCGGCTTGTTGTCGTCGCGGCCGATCCAGACGACGGCGAGTTGCGATCCGGTAAATCCGGCGAACCACGAATCGCGCTGCGAATCGCTGGTGCCGGTTTTTCCGGCCGCGTGCAAAGTGCCGAGTCCGCGTTCGGAAATCGCGTGCGCGGTGCCGATGGTCGTGACCGCTTGCATCGCGTAGGTCACCAGCCGTGCGGGCGCGACGTAATCGCCTGCGCCGGATTTCACGGTGTATTGCTTAAGCGGTTTGCCTTGCGCATCGAGCACGCCGCGCACCGAACGCAGCGGAACGGCGTGACCGTCGGCGGCGAAATACTGATACATCTGCGCGACTTCGACAGGCGACAGATCCACCGCGCCGAGCAGCAGCGATGGATTCGGATTGATGTCTTCGTTCATGCCGAACGATTGCAACAAGCCGCGCACTTTTTCCACGCCGAGCGACATGCCCAGATGCACCGTCGCGAGATTGTACGAATGCGCTAACGCATCGATCATCGGCACGCGGCCGTGCGTTTCGTGATCGTCGTTTTGCGGCGTCCAGTGCTGGCCGTTGGGCTGCACGAGATCGACGGTGGAATCGTCGAGCAGCGTCGCGAGCGAATACGTCTGCGGCTGAGCGAGCGCGACGAGATAGACGAACGGTTTGATCAGAGATCCGATCGGACGCTTCGCTTCGAGCGCGCGATCGAAACCCGGATCGTTCGCGTCGCGCGCGCCGATGAGCGCTTGCACTTCGCCGTCGTGTACGCCGGTGACGACGAGCGCGCCCTGCAGTTCCGGTTGCTTCTTGCCGAGCGCGTCGAGCGTTTGCGCCATCGCCTGCTCGGCGAGCGCTTGCGTCGATGGCGAGAGCGTCGTGTAGATCGACAATCCGGCGCGCTGCAATTCGTCGCTCGCGTAATCGCGTTCGAGTTGCGCGTGGACGAAATCGAGAAACGCCGGCGCGCGATTACTTTGCAATCCCGACGATTCGAGCACCGACAACGGCGCGGCGCGCGCGGATGCGAGCGTCGCATCATCGATGAGTCCCGTTTCGTAAAATTCGTTGAGCACGAGATCACGCCGCGCGGTGGCGAGATCCTTGTGCCGTCGCGGATCGTACAAACTCGGGCCTTGCACCAAACCAACCAGCAGCGCGATCTCCGGCGTGGTCAACTCGCGCGGTTCGCGTCCGAAATAAAATTCCGACGCGGCCGCGAATCCGTGCACGGCCTGACCGCCTTGCTGACCGAGGAACACCTCGTTCATGTACGCCTCGAGAATGCGCTTCTTGTCGTAGCGCGCTTCGATGATCAGCGAAATCAGCGCTTCGTTGATCTTGCGCGAGTAGCGCTGTCCGCGATCGAGAAAAAGATTCTTGACGAGCTGCTGCGTGAGCGTGCTGCCGCCTTGTACGACGTGACCCGCCGCGACGTTCGACAGCATCGCGCGCAAAATCGAAACGACATTGATGCCGTGATGATGCTTGAAGTCGCGATCCTCGACGGCTTGCAATCCCGCAACCATCAGTGGCGGCAACTGTTCGAGTTTCACGACGCGCCGTTCTTCCTGCTCGGCGCCATAGAGTGTGGCGATGCGCGCGGGATCGAGACGCGCGCGATCCAGCGGCGCATTGTGATCGTCGACGAGTGACGCGACGGCGCCGTTCGTCATCGTCACGGTGAAGCGTTTCGCCGGTTCGCGTCCTTCCGCATCGGCGAACGAACGACGCGCGACGACGAAGCGATCGCCGTTCGACGCAAACGTTCCCGGAAGTTTCGCGTCGCTGGCTTTGGTGTAGCGCGCCGCGTCAAGTTCGATCGCGAGCGCCTTCGGGTTCATCGGCGTGCCGACTTTCAGTTCGAGCGGCCGCGCATAGACGCGGCTGGGCAAATCCCACGACAGATCGTCGAAGCGCGCGCGCACTTGCGTGTCGAGATAGATCAGGTACGGACCGAGAAAGCCCAGCGCCGTGCCGGCGACGAGCCAAAACGGGATGCGCACCCAGCGCCAGATCAGGCGCACCACCGACCACAGACCGCTGAAAAAGGACAAAGCGTGAACACGGCAACCCAAGTCGAGTCGGAGTGTAGCCGATGGGTCGCGTGCGGTGACACGAACGCGGCGTTCC
>DATBAU010000192.1:0-4077 GCA_036271355.1 Rudaea sp.
GGTTTCATGGCCGGCTACATTGCGCCGACGTGGGCGTTACGCTACGGCGTGTATCTCATGCCGGCCTACGCCAACGGCCAGACACTCGAATGGCCTCTCGCCCGCGCGCGCGGCGAACAAACGGAACTGACGCTGCAACCCAGCGGCGCCGACGCATGGGCGTTGCGATTGCTCGCTTTCCGTAACATCGCGCGCATGGGCATTTATCGCGACGCGATCGCGATGGCAGAAGCAACCGGCACGATTCCCGACATCCGCGCCGACGACCGCGACGGCCGCCGCAAATACGGCTTCGGCGTCAACACCGAAATCCCTCTCGCCGACGACGGCGAAACCGGATTGTTCGCACGCGTCGGCTGGAACGACGGCAAGACCGAATCGTTTGCTTTCACTGAAGTCGATCGCACGCTCACAGCCGGCGCTCAATTGTCCGGCGAACATTGGAATCGCAAGGACGATCATCTCGCGCTCGGCCTCACATCGAACGGATTGTCACCCGATCATCGCGAGTACTTGGCGCTCGGCGGACAAGGATTTCTGCTCGGCGACGGCCGATTGGACTACGCGCAGGAACGCGCGATCGAACTGCAATATCGCGCGAAGGTGATCGAGCACGTGGAGATTTCGCCCGACTTCGAATTCATTCGCGCGCCGGGCTACAACAAGGATCGCGGACCGGCGAAATTCGTCGGTGCGCGGTTGCATCTGGAGATGTAATCAGACCGCGATGTGTCCGCGTTTACGGACAATCAGCATCGCGAGTTCCAGCGACTGCTCATAGTTCAATCGCGGATCGACCGTCGATTTGTATGCGCGTGCGAGATCGCTTTCCGATAGATCGCGCGCGCCGCCCATGCATTCGGTAACGTTCTCGCCGGTAAGTTCGAGATGCACACCGCCGAGGCGCGTGCCGCAGGCGGCGTGGATGTCGAACGCGAGATCAAGTTCGCCGCGGATGTTGACGAAGCGGCGCGTCTTCACGCCGTTGGCCAGCGTTTCGCCGTTGCCGTGCATCGGATCGCAGCACCACAAAACGCGGCGGCCTTCCGCTTTCACTGCGTTGAGGATCGGCGGCAGCGCGGCTTCGATCTTGTCGGCGCCCATGCGGTGGATCAGCGTGATGCGTCCGGCTTCGTTGTCGGGGTTGAGCAGGTCGAGCAGGCGCAGCACTTGCGCGATCGTCGCGCTCGGGCTGACTTTGATGCCGATCGGATTACGAATGCCGCGGCAATATTCGACGTGCGCGCCGTCGAGCGCTGCGGTGCGCATGCCGATCCACGGGAAATGCGTCGACAGATTGAACCAGCCCCACTGACGCGGCACCTGGCGCGTGAGTGATTGTTCGTAATGCAATAGCAACGCTTCGTGCGAAGTATAAAAATCCACACGCTGGTAACTGCCGATCTGATCGCCGACGAGCGTTTCCATGAAACGGACGGAATCGCCGATGGCGTCGACCATGCGTTTGTATTCGGCCTGCAACGGCGAATGTTCGACCCAGGCGAGATCCCAATATTCCGGATGATGCAAATCGGCGAAACCGCCGTCGATCAGCGAGCGAACGAAGTTCATCGTCATCGCCGATCGCGAATGGCCTTCAAGCAGACGCGATGGATCCGGCGTGCGCGCGGCCGCTTCGAATTCCGGACGATTGATGATGTCGCCGCGGTAGCTCGGCAGCGTTAGGCCGTCGCGCGTTTCGGTATCGGTGGAACGCGGCTTTGCATATTGTCCAGCGAAGCGGCCGATGCGAACGACCGGCAGCTTGAGTCCGTGCACGAGCACGAGGCTCATCTGCAACAGCACTTTCAGACGATTGGTGATCAGACCGCTGGTGCAATCGCTGAAACTTTCGGCGCAGTCGCCGCCTTGCAGCATGAAACCTTTGCCTTCGGCGGCGTCGGCGAGTTTGCGCTTGAGCGCGAGCACTTCCCACGACGTCACCAGCGGCGGCAGTTCGCGCAACTCGACGAGTGCGCGATCGAGCGCGGCGGCGTCGGGATACGTCGGTTGCTGCGTCGCGGTCTTGCCGTGCCACGATTGGGGAGTCCAATCCGAGTGGCTGCGAACGGCGGTCAGGCTGGGCTTCTCGACTTGCATGGCGCGACTTTTATTGCACTGCGGAAAGACATCATGCCACAGCGGGTCCGCATCGCAACTTCGACGGGTCAACGTTTCCGAAAACCGGCCCAAACGGCGCCCGCGCCAACGAGGACGTAGCAGAGCAGCGTCCATACGGGCATCGACTGACCGAGAAACGTCCACGTGATTGCCGAACAGTCCGCCGAACCGGTGAACGCCATCCGCAGTACTTTACTGATCGGAAAATTGCTGATCATGTAGTTCCAGCCGGGCGCACAACCAGCGAACGGATCGGGCGGCTGGTTTTGCACCCAGATATGCCGCGCGGCAATGCCGACGCCTACGAACGCGGTGAGCAACAGGATCGTGGAATAGATGCGCCGTCCGAGTTCGCGCGGATTCTGGATCGCGCCGATGAGGAACACGAGGCCCATCACGATGAAGACGATGCGCTGGAAAATGCACAGCGGACACGGCTCGATGTGCAGATCGAACTGAACGTAGTACGCGTACGACAGCAACGCAGCGCACACGATGAATCCGGTGAAACATTGCGCACGAAACGACCAGCGGAACGGGTTGAGATTCATAAACTCTCCGAACGGATCGGCGGCGCCGTCCGCATCACAGGAACAGTTGGTATTTGACGATCTTGGCGAAGATCAAGACAGCAAGCACGAGCCAAAGTGCCAGCGTCGCGACTTCTATTTTCGTATTTTTTTGCTCACGCAACGCAAGCCAGATGACGAAAGGTACGGCGACATATCGCAATTCGACAACCCAGGAGGCGGCGAGAAACGCCGCGCCGATCACGTAAACAGCCCACGCGCCGCGCGGACGCAGCGGAATGGTAGCGAGTCCGCATGCCGCGCAAGCGACGACGATGCCTGCCGCGACGCGCCACGTTCCGTGACTCATCGCATCGACGAGGCCGTTGTGCAGGTAATAGTCGGGCATGACGAGGTTGTACGGATTGTCCGCGCTGAATCCAAACCAGAACGCGGCGAAGACCGCGATCGGCGCGGCGACGAGCCAAGGCTTCCGGCGCGCGAGCAGCGAAAAGTCGCGAAAGCCGGCCAACGTGTGCAGCGGCATCAACAGGCCGGCGACAAGAATCGCGACGAAAACATTGCCGGCGTGGAAACTGAAATCCGGATGAAATCTTTCCAGGCTGCTCGCCAGCGAAATCGAACCGTTCCACCACCAGAAAATCGCGAATCCGATCAACGGCAACACGTAAGGCAGAACGGTAATCGCAATCGTGCGAACGCGCCGTTCTTGAGGCGGCAGATCGAACACCGCGAGCGAAATGAGAAACAACGCCCACACCGCTTCGTGCTGACGAACGCCAATGATGAGGCACATCAGTAGCGCCGACAGGAAGTGCCGTCCGCACAGTGTTGCCAATGTTGCCCACAACAAAAGTGCGATCGCGGGAACATCGGTGTAAAGCAGGAAGAAAAGCGGCGCGAGAATCGGTAGCGCCATGAATTGCGCTGTCGCGATCGTTTCGGTGCCGGACCAAACTTGACGGCGCAGCGCGTGGAAACCGGCGATCGCGATCAATCCGCACAACGCGTGAATCAGACGCGCGGCATCGAGCGTGTGAGCGTGGACGATTCTCATCGTGGCAGCGATGACAAGGTGATAGCCAGGAACCGTCGTGAGTTCGGGAATCGCGCGCCAGTCGTGGTGGAGAAACTGCGCGATCTGGCTGAAGTGGTAGTTTTCGTCCGACAGCGGACGCGCTCCGATCAACGCGTAGATGCCGACGACATACAACCCGCCGAGCGCGATGCCGAGCATCCAGTTCCACGACGCTGAATTGAATGGATGGCGAGTCATACCCCACACGCGCGAAAGACTAGACAACAAATCCTGCGATAAGAACGAGACGGATCATGAAAATCGACAACGCGAGCCAAAGCGCCCACGTCACGAATTCGATCCAATTTTCATCATGCTGACGCATCGCAAGCCACAACGAAAACGGTG
>DATBAU010000193.1:0-5156 GCA_036271355.1 Rudaea sp.
TTGCGGTCGATCGCTATACTAGCGCGCTTTTCCGCCGTAACCGTGAGCCACGTTGCAATGGCCGGACCCACGTTCCAGGACGTCATCCAGATCTTGAACCGCTACTGGGCGGAACAGGGTTGCGTGCTGATCCAGCCGCTCGACACCGAAGTCGGCGCGGGCACGTTCCACCCCGCGACGTTCTTGCGATCGATCGGACCCGAGCCGTGGGCCGCCGCGTACGTGCAGCCGT
The DNA here is from genome assembly GCA_036271355.1 of Rudaea sp. Lineage (GTDB taxonomy): Bacteria > Pseudomonadota > Gammaproteobacteria > Xanthomonadales > Rhodanobacteraceae > Rudaea. The sequence continues at coordinate 233 of DATBAU010000193.1, forward strand.
CGCGTCGTCCGACCGACGGTCGCTACGGCGAAAATCCAAATCGACTGCAGCATTACTACCAGTATCAGGTGGTGATGAAGCCGAATCCCGACAACATCCTCGATCTTTATATCGGTTCGCTGAAAGCGCTCGGCATCGATCCGTTGGTGCACGACCTGCGCTTCGTCGAAGACAACTGGGAATCGCCGACGCTCGGCGCGTGGGGACTCGGTTGGGAAGTGTGGCTCAACGGAATGGAAGTCACACAGTTCACCTATTTCCAGCAAGCCGGCGGCCTCGAATGCCGGCCGGTGACGGGCGAGATCACGTACGGACTCGAACGTCTGACGATGTATCTGCAGAACGTCGACAACGTGTTCGATCTCGTCTGGACACACGCGCCGCACGGCACCGTGACGTACGGCGATGTGTTCCACGAAAACGAGGTCGAGCAAAGCACCTACAACTTCGAACACGCGAACGTGCCGGAACTGCTGCACTGGTTCGACGTCTGCGAAAGCGAGGCGAAAAAGCTGGTCGAACTCGGACTTCCGCTGCCCGCTTATGATCAGGTGTGCAAAGCGTCGGCGAGTTTCAATCTGCTCGACGCGCGACGTGCGATCAGCGTGACCGAACGTCAGCGCTACATCCTGCGCGTCCGCACTATCGCGCGGCTTGTCGCCGAAGCGTACGTCGCCAAACGCGCCGAGTTGCGCGCGCGGAAGGAAGCGGCTCATGTCTGAGCTGCGCCCGCTTCTGATCGAGATCGGCACCGAGGAATTGCCGCCGAAGGCGCTCGATGAATTGACGGATGCCTTCGCGAAAGGCATCTGCGACGGACTCGCCAAACGCGGCATCGCCGCCGATGCGGAAAATGCGAAAAAGTATAATTCGCCGCGACGCCTCGCCGTACTCGTGCCGGCCGTGAGCGCGGCGCAGCCCGATCAAGCGATCGAACGTCGCGGTCCGGCCATGACGGCTGGAAAAGATGCGAGCGGACAACCGACGAAAGCACTGATCGGTTTCGCCGCCTCGTGCGGCGTGCCGGTCGAGCAACTCGAAACGTTGCAGACCGACAAGGGCGCGTGGTTCGTCCATCGCGCACAGCAAAAAGGAAAGCCGACCGCCGAACTGTTGCAAGACATTATCGCCGAGGCGCTGGCCGGGCTGCCGATTCCGAAACCGATGCGCTGGGGCGATCACGATTTCGCGTTCGTGCGACCGATGCATTGGCTGGTCGTGCTTCACGGCGCCGATGTCGTCGACGCGACGATTTTCGGGATCAAGAGCGGACGCGAATCACGAGGCCATCGATTCGCGACTCCGCACGCTGTTTCGATCACGTCCGCAGATGCATATATCGAGGCATTGCGCTCAGCGAGCGTCATCGCCGATCCCGAACAGCGTCGCGCACGCATTCGCGACGAAGTGGATCGCGCCGGATCGTCGCTCGGCAAACCGCGTTTGCGCGACGTATTGCTCGACGAAATCGCCAACCTGACCGAGTGGCCGGTCGCCATCGCGTGCGCATTCGATCGCGAATTTCTTGATGTCCCGCAAGAAACACTGATACAGACGATGGAGACGAACCAGAAGTTCGTGCCCGTGTTCGACGCGAACGGAAAGCTCACCGAACATTTCATCGGTGTCGCGAACATCGCGTCGAAAGATCCCGCGGAAATCCGCAAGGGCTATGAGCGCGTGATCCGTCCGCGCTTCGCCGACGCGAAATTCTTCTACGACGAAGATCGAAAGACACCGCTCGCTTCGCATCAAGACATGCTCAAGTCCGTCACTTACCAACAACAGCTCGGCAGCGTGTGGGATAAATCGGTGCGCGTCGCCGAATTGTCGCGCGTGATCGCAAACCGCCTCGGTGTCGACGCGGCAAACGCCACGCGCGCCGCCAGCCTGAGCAAATGTGATCTGGTCACGCGCATGGTCGGCGAATTTCCGGAGCTGCAAGGCGTAATGGGCCGCTATTACGCGGTGGCGAGCGGCGAAAATTCCGACGTCGCGCAAGCGCTCGACGAGTTCTATCGTCCGCGTTTCGCGGGTGACGACATCGCGCACGGCGACATCGCGCGCGTGCTCGCGGTCGCGGAACGTCTCGACACGCTCGCCGGCATTTTTGCGGTTGGCGTGAAACCATCGGGCAACAAGGATCCGTTCGCGTTGCGCCGCGCGGCGCTCGGTCTCGGCCGCACGCTCATCGAAGGGGAACTCGATCTCGATCTCGAAGCGCTGCTGCGCGAGGCGATCGAATTACTGCCCGCGATTCCATCGAAGAAAAAAGAAGTCGAGAAGTCGCCGTCCGAATTGAAGCAGGCGCTGACGCAGGAATTGCTCGACTTCGTGCTCGAACGATTGCGCGGCTATTACGCCGATAAAAACATCGGCGGCGATCAGTTCGATGCGGTGCGCGCGGTCGAGCCGGAAACGCTGACGGATTTCGATGCGCGTGTTCGCGCCGTCGCTGACTTCGCCGCACTGCCGGACGCTGCAGCGCTCGCCGCCGCCAACAAACGCATCGGAAATATCCTGCGTCAGGCCGGCGATTCCGGCGCCGCGAAAGTCGATCCGGCGCTCCTCGATGCGGGTGCCGAACGCGATCTGTACGCGAACATCGAGCGGGTTCAACAGACGATCGCACCGCTGATCGCGCAGCGCAAATACGTCGATGCCCTCAGGGCTCTAGCCGCATTGCGCGCGCCGGTCGATGCGTTCTTCGACGGCGTGATGGTGATGGCGGACGACGCCGCGAAACGCCGGAACCGCCTCGCGTTGCTTGCCGGCTTGCGCCGGATGTTCCTACACGTGGCGGATATTTCGGTGTTGCAGAACGCGTAACTAACACGCGTTACGATCGGCGGCATGGCTTTATCCATCGATCGGCAATGGCGGCGCGTGGAACGCTACATCGCCGAAAATCAGATCGCCGCCGCGCGAGCGACACTCGAATCGATCGTCAACCGTGCTCCGCATCGAAACGATGCGCGCATGTTGCTGGCGAGCGTGATGCTGAGCGAAGGCACGGTGCGCAACGCGACCGAACAGGCGGTGATCGCCTCGCGCCAGCTCGCGAACGCTGCGCACGCCGTCAGCACGGTCGCACACGCACTGCTTCGCGTCGGCGAAACGAACGCATTGCGCGACATGCTCGCTCGGTTCGATCCGAGTTCGACACGTGACGGATTGTCGCTGATGGCCATCGCTCATGCGTATCAGATGCTGGGCGATCACGCGAACGCGCTCGCCATGCTGGATCGCGCGCGCGCTTTCGGATTCGACGGTGCGGACTTTCGTTATTGTCGAAGTCTCGAATTGCAATTCGGTGGCCGGCTCGACGAAGCGCGAGCGGAATTGGAAACATGCCTCTCGCTCGGGCTGACGCACGGCGGAGCAGCGCTCACACTCGCGCGCATGCGAAAACAGAGCGCGCAATCCAATCATCTGGATTACATCCGCGCGCAGTTGAACACGGCGACGCGAGGTACGGAGCACCATGCTTCGTTCAAATTCGCCGAATACAAAGTGCTCGAAGATCTCGGCCGCTACGACGAAGCATTTGCCGCGTTGAAAGATGGCAACGACATCATGTACTCGCGCCTGCATCACGACAGTGCGGGCGACGAAAATCTGTTCGGCGAACTCATTGCCGCGACGTCCAAGTGGCCGGATTTTTCGCATGGAAAAAATTTCGATGGGCCGACGCCAATCTTCGTCGTCGGCTTGCCACGCAGCGGCACGACGCTGCTCGACCGCATCCTCGACAATCATTCGCAGGTACGGTCGACCGGCGAACGCAGCGAATTTCCGCGTCAGTTGCGCTGGATCGCGGATTGTCACGGTCAGGAACTCATCGACGAAAAACTCATCGCGCGTTTGCAGCGAATCGACTTCGAGGAACTCGGTCGGCGCTATCTCGAACAGACGCAATGGCGGGCGCAAGGCCATCGATTTTACGTAGACAAGCTGCCGGCGAATTACATGCTCGCCGGCGTCATTCGTCGCGCGCTGCCGCAGGCGCCGATCCTGCACATGGTCCGCGATCCGATGGATGTGTGCTTCTCGAACTACAAAGCGATGTTCGGCGACGCATACGCACACAGTTACGACATGTCGGCGCTCGCCGCGCACTACCGACGCTACCGGCGATTGATGCGTCATTGGCATGCGTTGATACCCGGCGCGATATTCGACGTGAATTACAACGCGCTCGTGACCGATCCGGAAAGCGTTGCGCGCCGCGTGTTCGATCACTGCGGATTGAATTACGAACCCGGTTGCACCGACACGACGCGCAACGTCAGCGCCATCGACACGCTCAGCAGCGCGCAGGTGCGCGAGCCGATCCATGCGCGCGCGCTCGGCGAGTGGCGGCGGTATGAATCGCAGCTCGGGCCGCTTGTCGAGGGGCTTGGCGATATCCTGAGGGCATAAATTTCGATAGACGCCGCAGCGATCGGGCGTGGGATCTGATCGAAAAGCTCATGTCCGCCAGCGACGTTATAAAATAAGCGGCATGACAACCGATTTGGGAAACGACGCGAAATTCCAGCACGCTCGCCTGTGGGAGCGCGTTCGGCGTTATCTGGAGAACAAGCAGGAAGACGCAGCGCGCGTCGCGCTGGAAAAACTGGTTCGCGTGCATCCACGTGATGTGGAAGCGCGTGTGCTCCTCGCCGGCGCGATTCTTTCGAGCGAAGGCCTCGTGCGCGAGACGGGCGAACAGTTGACGGCCGCCGCGCAGGCGTTGCCGGAAGACGCCGACCTCGCGGCGATGGTGGCGTTGGCGATGTTTCGTATCGGCGATGTCGTGGGCGCGCTCGAATGCATGCGCAATCCGGATATCGCGCGGACGCGATCCATCGAAAATCTGATGAGCCTGTCGCACGTGCATCAGTTGATGGGCGAACATGCGAAGTCGCTCGCCTTCATGGAG
>DATBAU010000194.1:0-8635 GCA_036271355.1 Rudaea sp.
GGGTTGCAGCGTCAGTTCCGTTTGTTCGCCGCGCGCGCGGGCGAGAGGCCATTCGAGTGTCTGGCCGTTGGCGTAGGCCGGCATGAGATACACGCCGTAGCGTAACGCCCACGTCGGCGCAATGTAGCCGGCCATGAAACCGTTGGTGTAACCGCGCGTGTCGGCGGCGAAATCCCACGCGACGTCGTTCGCGAGTGCGACGTTATAAAATTGCGTGCGCGCCGAATCGGCGTAGCGGTTTTTGTCGAAGTCGTCGCTTACGGCCATCTTGCCGAGTTTGAATTCGAGATGGCGCAGCGATTCTTTTCCGGGCAACTGATCTTCGGTTTTTTCGACGTCGCGTGTCTCGTCGCCGAACGGAACGAGATAGCGCAAATAGCGACGCGCAACATACGCGCGCTTACCGAGATTCGCCGAGCCCGCGTGGACGACATCGCCATTCGCGCCGCCGCCGAGACCCGTGCCGTTGCTGACGGGTTCGCCCTTGAACATTTCCATGTCGAAGTAAATCTGCAAGGTGCGCGTGAGCGGTACGCCGAAATACGCGCCGAAGGTGTGCGAGCGTTCCTCGTCGCCCTGCGCGCGCAGACTCAGTGGCGACGCATACGGCGACGTCAACGGATATTGGTGTTGCGCGATCAGCGTGTATTGCGCGTCGAGCAATTGCGGCACGAAGTCGCGCGCATCGTCGTCGTCGTCCGCGTAAGCGACGTGCGCGCAAACCGCGAACGCCATGCAGAACCCGAGTTTCATCGCATTCATCGGTCGTTCTCCGAATCGCGCCGCCAGCGTGCGGCGTGCCGATGACAGGCGGGTTTCACGCTCAGCTTTTGTTCTTTTTCTTGTGCGGCTGGCGATTGCCCTTCGGCATCCAGACGAACGCGCCGCCGGAAATGCCGAGTTCGTTCGAGACGATGCGGACACTTCTCGGAAGATCGATGTCGATGCAGCGCGAGTTGCCGCCGCCGAAGTACAGACGGTCGTAGAAGAACACGTTGTAGAGCATGTCGATGAGTTTCTCCACGCGCTTGTTCCACTCTTTCTTGCCGATGTGCTTGAGTGTCTTGTCGCCGATGTAATCGTCGAAATCGTGTTTCTTGTGGGTGGCCATGTGCGCCAGATCCATGTGCGGCATCAGCTCGCCGTCGCGAAACCACGCGGTGCCGAAACCGGTGCCTAGCGTGCAGACGAGTTCGAGTCCTTTGCCGTCGATCGCGCCGAGACCTTGCACGTCGGCGTCGTTATGGACTTGCGTCGGCACGCCGAGGTGTTTTTCCATGATCGCGGCGAATTTGAATTTCGACCATTGCTCGGTGCCGAGATTCGGCGCGGTCTTGATCACACCGTCGCGCACCGCGCCCGGAAATCCGATCGAGACGCGTTGATAGCCTTTGAACGGGCCGACCAGTTCGACGAGCATTTTCACCATCGTTCGCGGCGGACATTTCGGCGGCGTTTTCACGCGGCGGCGTTCGGTGACGAACGTTCCGTTGCGATCGACGATGGCGGCTTTCATGCCGGTCGCGCCGATGTCGATGGACAGCACGCGCCGGATAGCGGCGGGGGTCGGCTTTTTCATGAGAACGCGCCTCGCGGAAAGGCGTTATTCTACATGCGCGGCAAACGTCGGCGGCTGGCGTGCGTGCGTGTGTTGCTCGAAAGCGTAAGCGAATTTGATCAACGTCGGTTCGCTCCAAGCGGCGCCGAAAAAACTGATGCCGACGGGCAAGCTATGGATTTGTCCCATCGGCACGGTGATATCCGGATAGCCCGCGACCGCGGCCGGCGAGGAACTCGCCGAATCGAAATGATCGCCGTTGACGAGATCGGTGACCCAAGCCGGGCCGCCCGTCGGTGCGATCAATGCGGCGACGTTGTATTTCGCGAGCGCAGCATCGATGCCTTCCTTGCCGGCGAGACGTTTCGCTTTCTGCGACGCATCGATGTAAATCTTATCGTTGAGATCGCCGCGCGCTTGCGACTGCTCGAACAATTCCTGTCCAAACCACGGCATTTCGCGCGCACGTTCGCGTTCGTCGAACGCAATCAGGTCGGCGAGCGTGCGCGGCGCATTCGACGACGCGGGCAAAGCGGCGAGATAGGCGTTCACGTCGTGCTTGAACTCGAATTGCAGGACGATGTTCTCGTCGTCGTCGTATTTGCCGAGATTGGGCAGTTCCACGTCGACGACGATGGCGCCCGCCGCGCGCATCGCTGCGATCGCTTGTTCGTACTGTGACTTCACTTCCGGATTGGTGTCGGCGAACTTTTGTATCGCACCGATGCGCGCGCCTTTCAAGCCGTTCGCGTCGAGCGACTTCGCGTAGTCGGCGCGATGCGTTTCGTTCGTGGCGAGCGCAGTCAAAAGAAGGGCGGCGTCCGATACGGTGCGCGCCATCGGTCCGGGCGTATCTTGCGAATGCGAAATAGGAACGATGCCGCTCGCGGCGATCAGTCCGACGGTCGGTTTGATGCCGACGATGCCGTTCGTCGCCGATGGGCACACGATCGATCCGTCCGTTTCGGTGCCGACACCGACGGTCGCGAGATTCGCCGCGATGCCCGCACCCGTGCCGGAACTCGATCCGCACGGATTGCGATCGAGCGCGTAGGGATTTTTCGTTTGTCCGCCGCGTCCGCTCCAGCCACTGGTCGCGCGCGTCGAGCGGAAGTTCGCCCATTCGCTCAAGTTGGTTTTACCGAGAATGATCGCTCCGGCTTTGCCCAACTGCGCGGCGACGGCGGAATCTTTCGCGGCGATCGATTCGGCGAGCGCGAGCGATCCGGCCGACGTGTGCATCTTGTCGGCGGTGTCGATGTTGTCCTTGATCAAAACGGGAACGCCGTGCAGCGGCCCGCGCACTTTTCCGGATTTGCGTTCCGCATCGAGCGAATCGGCGATAGCGATCGCATCCGGATTCAGTTCGATGATCGCGTTGATCGCGGGTCCGGATTTATCGATCTTCGCGATGCGATCCAGATACTGTTGAACGAGCGCATGCGACGTCAGTTCGCCGCGCTTCATTTGCGAGGCGACATCGGAAATCGTCATCTCGCGATCCGACGATTGCGCGCCGGCGAATGGCATCGCGCCGAGCGCGATCAAACCGAACATCAGGTGTCGGATCATTTTAGATCGCCGCCGATTTGAGGAAAACGGGATAGTCGGTCGTCGGCGCCATCACGCCGTGTTTGTGCATCATGCCGGCGACGTGTCCGCGGTGATATGTTCCGTGATTGACGACGTGCAGCACGATGTCCTCGCGCGACATCGTGCTCGGCTTGCCGCCGATGAACGTGAAACTGACCGATTCGTTGCGCGTGTCCGGCGTGAGTCCATCGGCGTATTCGATGAACCATCGATCCATCGCGCGTTGCGCATCGCGGACTTCAGGAAACGTCGGACAGTAATCCGGATTGCGCGACGTCAGTCCGTGCGATTCGCCGAGGAGATGCGAACGCCACACATGATCCATCGCATACGTGTGATGCAGCGTGCGCAGCAGATTGCCGAAGATGATCGGATCGGGTTGCGTCAGTGCGGCTTCGGGAAGTTTGGCAACGTCGGTGTAGATGCGTTCGTTCGCCCACGCCTTGTAGCGAACCAGCTTGCCCAAATCGGCCATCGAAACACTCCGCGATCGACACGACAACGACTGTCGGCGATTGCAGAAGACCTGTCAACGCGCGACGGGCTTTCGCCGGCCGCGCGCGACATTACGCGGCTTGACGCGACGCGCGTTTGCGATCGTTTTCGGTCAGGTGCTTCTTGCGCAGGCGCACCGACTTCGGCGTCACTTCGACCAGTTCGTCGTCTTCGATGAATTCGAGTGCCTGTTCGAGCGACATCTTGATCGGCGGCGTGAGCTGCACGTTTTCATCCTTGCCGGCGGCGCGGATGTTGGTGAGCTGCTTCGCGCGCAGCGCGTTCACGGTGAGGTCGTTGTCTTTGGCGTGAATGCCGACGAGCTGACCTTCGTAAATTTCCGCGCCTTCGTCGATGAGCAGACGACCACGTTCCTGCAAGCTGACCAGCGAATACGCCGGCGCCATGCCCGTGCCGTTCGAAATCATCACGCCATTCTGGCGTTTGGCGATCGCCCCATCGGCGCGCGGGCCGTAATGATCGAACACGTGGAACAGCAGTCCCGTGCCTGCGGTGACGGTACGGAATTCCGTCTGGAATCCGATGAGTCCGCGCGCGGGAATGAGGTATTCCAAGCGCACACGTCCCTTGCCGTCGGGTTCCATGTTCTTGAGCTGGCCGCGACGCGTTCCGAGGCGCTCCATCACACCGCCCTGGAATTGTTCTTCCATATCGACGACGAGCTGTTCGTACGGTTCCTGCGTCACGCCGTCGACTTCTTTCAGGATGACTTCGGGACGCGACACGGCGAGTTCATAACCTTCGCGACGCATCGTCTCGATCAAGACCGAAAGGTGCAGTTCGCCGCGGCCGGATACTTTGAATTTGTCCGGGTCTTCGGTCTCTTCGACTTTAAGCGCGACGTTGTGCAGCACTTCGCGCATCAGGCGTTCGCGAATCTGACGGCTGGTGAGGAACTTGCCCTCGCGTCCGCAGAACGGGGAATTGTTTACCTGGAACGTCATGCTGATCGTCGGTTCGTCGACGGTCATCACCGGTAAACCTTCCGGCGTGTCGACCGCGCACACGGTGTCGGAAATGCTGAGCGCTTCGATGCCGGAAATCGCGATGATGTCGCCGGCTTCCGCTTCCGGAACTTCGCGGCGTTCAAGACCCATGAAGCCGAGAACCTGCAACACGCGGCCGTTGCGCTTCTTGCCATCGCGATCGACGATCGCGACCGGCATGTTCGTGCGCACTTTGCCGCGCTCGATGCGGCCGATGCCGATGAGGCCGACATACGAGTTGTAGTCGAGCTGGCTCAGGCGCATCTGGAACGGGCCGTCCGGATCGACTTTCGGCGCGGGCACGTGCTGCATGATCGCTTCGTACAGCGGTGTCATGTCGCCTTCGCGCGCATCGGGATCGAGACTCGCGTAGCCGTGCAATGCGGACGCGTAGACGACCGGGAAATCGAGTTGTTCGTTCGTCGCGCCGAGGCGATCGAAAAGATCGAACGTCTGATCCAGCACCCAACCCGGACGCGCGCCCGGACGATCGACTTTGTTGATTACGACGATGGGACGAAATCCCATCTGGAATGCTTTCTGCGTGACGAAGCGCGTCTGCGGCATAGGGCCGTCCATCGCGTCGACGAGCAGCAGCACGGAATCGACCATCGACAGCACGCGTTCGACTTCACCGCCGAAGTCCGCGTGGCCTGGCGTGTCGACGATGTTGATGCGGTTGTCGCGCCACGTGATGGCGGTGTTTTTCGCCAGAATCGTGATGCCGCGTTCTTTTTCCTGATCATTGGAATCCATGACGCGTTCGGCGAGCACGGTGCGCTCGCTGAAGGTGCCGGATTGCTTGAGCAGGCAGTCCACCAGCGTGGTTTTGCCGTGGTCGACGTGCGCCACGATGGCGATATTGCGAAGGTTTTCGATAGACATGGCGATGAGCGCGCGAAACGGCGTGCGTAAGAGTCTGGGAATACGGGAAATTATACCTGATATCGCGCAGAACTGCCGCATCGCAACATGGAAAAGCGTCAATTTCGCTATGATTCGCGGCTCGTATTCATCAAGGAAGCGGATCCATGAGCTCGAACGACCTGCAGGCCCACATCGTCACCGGCCGCGGCACCATCCATTTGCGTCTGTTCGCCGATCAGACGCCGCTCACCGTGGCGAATTTCGTGAACCTCGCGGTGCGCAAGTATTACGACGGTCTCGCGTTCCATCGCGTGATTCCCGATTTCATGGTTCAAGGCGGTTGTCCGGAAGGCAGTGGACGCGGTGGTCCGGGGTATCGTTTCGAAGACGAAATTGTGCCGACGCTGAAGCACGATTCGCCAGGCGTGCTGTCGATGGCGAATGCCGGACCAGGCACAAACGGAAGTCAGTTCTTCATCACGCATGTCGCGACGCCGTGGCTCGATGGTAAGCACACGGTGTTCGGGCATATTCTCGGTAGCGAAGATCGCGACATCGTCGACAGCGTTCGCCAAGGTGAAAAAATCGGTTCGATCACGATTCGCGGCGATTACGCGCCGTTGTTCGAGAAAGAGAAAACGCGTCTCGCACAATGGAACGCGATTCTCGATCAGAAGTAGGCATCGCTGACGAGAAAATGCGCGCATCGGCATTCGATGCGCGCATACGCGATCAAGGACAACCTTTGGCCGATTCGCAATCCAGCGTTCCGCGCAGCGGCGATGTGCCGCTGTAGTTCGACAAAACACCGGCGCTCACATTGTCGTTGACGTAATTGATGGCCTGCACGCCGATGACAGGCAATCCCGAAAGCACGTAGCCTTCTTTGGACGGCGTCGTGTGGCCGACCAAAAATTCGATCGTCGCCGAGCCTGCCTGATCGCTTTTGATCGGCGCGAACTCCGCGACGCCCGAGCCGAGTACGTTCGAAATGTCTCCGTTTTGTTGCGGATAGAACGATACGACTTGAGTTTGATAATCCAACGCCGGATGGACCGGCGGACATTCGCCGAACCCGCACCAGTTTTCGACGAGGTCGTTACCGTCGCGCGAATAGGCGTGGTAGTCGCTCGTGACGGGTGAACTGCCTGCTGGCGCATCCGCGAAATTTTTCTCGAAGGGCCTGCTGTCGGCGTCGATGGATGCTTTGCCGACGTAATATTCTTTTGTCGGGAACGTGAGCACCCAATCAGTCGCCGCGCCCACGGCGACGGTGTCGTCGATGTCGCCGGTCAAGGTCGTCGCCATGAACAGCGCACTCACGGCATCGATCGCGTGACTGCGGGGAAACGTCAGCGTGAGAAACGCGCCGTGATAATCGGTCGATGCGCTAACGGTGTCTTCGCCGTCCATGCCGGCCATGCTCAGGTCGGCAAACGTCGGCGGAGCGATGCGTTGCACGCGAAATCCGTCGATGGCTTTCGGTTCGAAACCGAAATACGTTCCTTGGTTAACGTTGACGACCGCCGCGCTGCCGGACAACCCGCCGATCGGCGGGCCGAGGTCGGCGATCATCTTGATAGACGGAACGACGACGCTGCAATCCGGTGTTCCTGAACCGCGCGGCGAAATGACTCCCGCCGTGTCGCCGCCGATTTCGCCCAGCTCGATGACTTCGATGAATCCTTCGCGCATGCGCGCATCCGTGATCGGGCCCGTGTCGTTGTTCGCGCCGGTGTATGACGTCGCATCGAACGTGCGGTAGGTCAGACCGGATGCGGTCGTTGCGGTCGCCGGGTTCGTCATCGTCTGCACGCACGCTTTGTCGGCCGATGCGATGCCGACGGCGTCGCTCGATACGCCCACATCGCGCAAGGCGAACACGTTCGCGCTCCACGACTGGTTCGGTCCGAGATAGATTTCCTGCGCGAAGACGGCGCGGCCGTCATAAGCTTCGCGAAACGTGACTTGAAGCGCCTTGCCGGCTTCGGTCGTGTTGCTCAGCGAGAACAGCGTCTGCTGATGGTCGTTGACCGTGTAATACGGATAGATGAGAACCTGGCCGACGCCGCGTGAACTGAGCGTCATGCCGTGGGCCTGCGTCGCGAGAATCGCCAGCGACGCGGCGATCAGTTTCGACAATGTCATTTCGATTTTTCCCTGCCGCGATTGTGTGGCGCGGAAAGCTAGCCGCAATCGGGCAATCGAAACGGACCAGAAAAGGACGCGATGCGACCGTCGCGCGGACGGTCGTAGCATTACGACGCGGCTACATGCACGCGTCGTCGGCGTTGTGGCATCCCACGATCATGCGCGGGTCGCCGCCGCCCGCGGAACCTACTTTTTGAGCGGCGCGATTATCCGGTGCAGGATCAGCAACACCAGCGCGCCGACGACGGACGCGATGAATCCCGCGTTTTCACCCGCCTGATACCAACCCATTTTTTGGCCGACGAACGTGGCCAGAAACGCGCCGGCAATGCCAATGATGGCCGTGATGATGAAGCCGCCAGGATCTTTGCCCGGATGAAAAAACTTGGCGACGATGCCGACGATCAAACCGATGACGAACGTCATGATGATGCCGTTGCCGTTCATGCGATATCTCCCTTTCGCGGTGGACGAAGCGGATCGTAGCAAATCACCACCCTGACTTCCGAGACGGATTGGTGCGCTGCGGTAATGTGCTAAAATGGCGCGCTGAGTTCACCCGCTCCCCGCCGAAAAAAGGACGATCGATGCTTGAGCTAGCCAAACGCATGGGCCGCGCGAAACCGAGCGCGATCATGGTGGTGGCCGACGAGGCCAAGAAGCTCAAGGCATCCGGCCGCGACATCATCAGTTTCTCCATCGGCGTTCCGAACTTTTTGCCGGGCGATCACGTTTACGCCGCCGCGCACGAAGCGCTCAAGCACGACACCGGTCAATACGGTTCCAATCGCGGACCGGACGCATTGCTCGACGCATTCCTCAAGCATCTGAAGGAAGGCGGCTTCGACGGATTCACGCGCAACAACCTCGCCGTCGGCATCGGCGCGAAGGAAGTGCTGTTCAATCTTCTTTACGCGCTGCTCGACGAAGGCGACGAGATCCTCATCCCGACGCCGTACTGGAC
>DATBAU010000195.1:0-3172 GCA_036271355.1 Rudaea sp.
CCTCCGCGAGAGCACGGCGTGCAGTGATGTTTTACAAGAAGCTTCATACCGGTCACATTCAAGCTTGAAGCGAGGGTGATCGCGCGCAGGGATGCGCGCGGTCCGCAGCCAGCAGCACGGACGTGCTGTCTGCGGACAACAGACTCAGCGAACAATCAAAAACGTTTTTTGGTGACTTTTTGCCGTTGAGCAAAAAGTTACCCGCCGCTTGCGGCGGAAGCTTTTGCTCCAAACAAACAAAACCACCCATCGCAAGAAACCCCTTGCGACAACCCATTTTTAAATGCATCTTGCACAAAATCAAACACCCGTTCGACCCATGTCCAACGCCCCACCCACCAACTATCCAAACCTCTTCTCGCCGCTAAACCTCGGCTTCATCACACTCCCCAATCGCGTGCTGATGGGCTCGATGCACACCGGCCTAGAAGATCACGCGAAGGATTTCGACAAGCTCGCCGCCTACTTCGCCGAGCGCGCAAACGGCGGTGTCGGACTGATGGTGACCGGGGGCATAGCACCCAACATCGTCGGTTGGTTAAAACCATTCAGTGGACGCCTGTCGATGCCGTGGCATGTCGCGCGTCACCGCAAAGTCACGCGTGCGGTTCACGCGGAAGGCGGACGCATCTGCATGCAAATCCTGCACGCGGGCCGCTACGGATATCACCCGCTATCGGTGGCGCCGTCGAAAATCAAATCGCCGATCACGCCGTTCACGCCACGCGCCCTGTCGACACGCGGCGTCGACGCGACGATTCGCGCGTTCGTGGATTGCGCGAAGCTCTCGCGCGATGCCGGTTACGACGGCATCGAGATCATGGGCAGCGAAGGCTATCTCATCAACCAGTTCCTGACCGAACGCACGAACCAGCGCACCGATGCGTGGGGCGGATCGCTCGAGAAACGTCAACGCTTCGCGCTCGACATCGTACGTCGAACGCGTGAGGCGGTCGGCCGCGATTTCATCATCATCTATCGATTGTCGATGCTCGATCTGGTCGACCGTTCGCAAAGCTGGGATGAAATCGTGCAGCTCGCGAAAGGCATCGAGCGCGCGGGCGCGACGCTCATCAACACCGGCATCGGCTGGCACGAAGCGCGTGTGCCGACGATCGTCACGAGTGTGCCGCGCGCGGCATTCACGTGGGTGACGAAACGGCTCAAAGGCGAAGTTTCCATTCCGCTCATTACTACCAACCGCATCAACATGCCGGATGTGGCCGAACGCATACTCGCGTCGGGCGAGGCGGACATGGTATCGATGGCGCGTCCGCTACTCGCGGATTCGCAGTGGATCGCGAAGGCCCGCCGCGGCGATTCGCAACGCATCAACACGTGCATCGCGTGCAATCAGGCGTGCCTGGATCACGTGTTCGAAAACAAACGCGCGTCGTGCCTGCTCAATCCGCGCGCGTGTCACGAAACGGAATTGCGCATCGAAAAAACGGATGCGCCGAAAAAGTACGCCGTCGTCGGCGCCGGTCCTGCCGGACTTGCGTGCGCGACGACGCTCGCCGAACGCGGTCACGCGGTTTCGCTGTTCGAATCGGCCGCTGAAATCGGCGGACAGTTCAATATGGCGAAGCGCATTCCGGGCAAAGAAGAATTCCACGAAGCGTTGCGCTATTACACGCACCGCCTTGCCGACACGCAGGTCGATGTGCGATTGAACACGACGGCGACGCCCGACAATCTCAAAAGCTTCGACGCGGTGATCCTCGCCAGCGGGGTCACGCCACGCATGATCACGATGCCGGGTTCGGATCGGCCGAACGTAATGACGTATGTCGATGCAGTGCTGCTCGGCAAACCGGTTGGACGCCGCGTCGCTATCGTCGGCGCGGGCGGCATCGGTTTCGACGTCGCCGAATTCCTCACGCAAACACCGCCGTCGGCGACGACAGATATCGCGCGCTGGTCGCACGAATGGGGTGTCGACGAAAGCTATGCAAATCGTGGCGGATTGGCCAAGCCCGCGCCCGAGCCGACCGATCGTGAAATCTGGCTACTCCAACGAACACCGGGTGCGCCGGGCAAGCGCCTCAATAAAACGACCGGTTGGGTGCATCGCGCATCGCTGAAAATGAAGAATGTGAAGATGCTTGGCTCGGTGACCTACGAACACATCGACGATGCCGGTCTGCATATCGTCGTCGACGGAAAACCGATGACGCTCGATGTCGACAACGTGATCGTCTGCGCCGGTCAGGAATCGCGGCGCGATCTGCAAGCGGGTTTGCAAGCGGCGGACATCGCGGTGCACCTCATCGGCGGCGCTGACGTCGCCGCCGAACTCGACGCGAAGCGCGCGATCGCGCAAGGCACGCGCCTCGCCGCCACGCTGTAGGGAACGCTGCGCCTCATCGCACACCGTTCGATGCCTGCCTGACGCTGCGTCGGCACATGGCGGAAGCGGGCATCCCCTGCTGACGTTGAATAGTTTCCCTCATCGCCGCGAAATGGGACGGTTGAATCACATACTTCGTCGTACCGAGGAACGAAACGGTTTGTCCGCGTGTCGACATGCGCCGCGCGTTCCGCGAGACACCATCAGGGGTTCACTATGAATTCTTCTCCTCCACGCGATAGAACGTCGATGAGCACGCTGCTCAGCGACGTAGTCGACCGCATGCTACGGCTGCAGCCGACCCTCGCCGAAAAACGGGCGGAAAAAATCACGCAGAAGCAGGCAAACATCCGCGCGGCCAGCGTGCGCGAAGGATTCCAATCGATGCGTGCGCGCAGCGATAGCATGGCGGAGCGTCTGGAGCACTACCGGCGCAAACATGCCGCGTCGCTCGGCAAGACGGACGACGCACCAGCGGCGGACGCCGAAGCGTTGCAAATCGTTCTGCTCTCGAAGAACTGATCGTTCGGCTACCATCGCGTTCTTCGAAACGGAGAACGCGCATGACCGGATCCACGCCGCAACGCTCGCTTGCGCACGTCGCACTCGTCGTGCGCGATTACGACGAAGCCATTGATTTCTACGCACGCGTGCTCGGTTTCACCCTCGTCGAAGACAGTTCGCGCGAAGCCGGCAAGCGATGGGTCGTCGTCGCGCCGTCCGGTGGCGGCGCATCGTTGTTGCTGGCAAGAGCGGTGAACGACGCGCAGTTGTCGCGCGTGGGAAATCAAACCGGCGGACGCGTATTCCTGTTCCTGCGAA
>DATBAU010000196.1:0-3159 GCA_036271355.1 Rudaea sp.
CCTCGTCAACAAATTCGCGTACGGTCTGCGCCTGCCGGTGCTCGGCACCAAGATCGTGCCGATCGGCGAACCTAATCGCGGCGACGTGTTCGTGTTCCGCTATCCGAATCCGGATCACGATCCGAAGAAGGAAGGCATCGACTACATCAAGCGCGTCATCGGCCTGCCGGGCGACAAGATCACGTACCGCAACAAAACCCTGTACGTGAACGACGAAATCGTCCCGCAAACGCTGCTCGGCCCGTTCGTCGGATCCGGCGAGGAAGGCCGCAAGATGGCCGGGACCGAGGTTTCCGACGAAGCGTTACCCGACGCTGCGCACACCGTCGTGACGCACAAGATACTGAAATTCCCGTCGCTATCGCGCGGCGGCGTGGAAGGGAGCTGGGTCGTGCCGACTGGACACTATTTCGCAATGGGCGATAATCGCGATAATAGCGAGGACAGCCGCTATTGGGGATTCGTGCCGGAAGAAAACGTCGTCGGCAAGGCGTTCGTCATCTGGATGAATTTCGACGGCGGCGTCGACTTCAAGCGCATCGGCACCATCATCAAATAGTCGGATCAAGGGGCGGACATGAACATGAAGAACCGGCAACACGGCATCACGCTGATGGGATTTGCAATTCTTCTCATCGTCGTCGGCTTCTTCGCCTATGCGGCAATGAAATTATGGCCCGCCTACATCGAATACTACGGCGTTGTGAAATCGATGAAAGTGCTGCAGTCGGAAGCGGGTATCGAAACCGCATCGCTCGCTCAGATCCGACAAAAGCTTAACGTTCAGTTCGATCTCCAATATGTCGAAGAGAGCGACATTCCAGCGAGCGGTTTTCAGCTCAACACTCAAAACGGCGCGCACAGTCTGACGATTACGTGGGACAAGGACGTTCCGTTCATCTACAACGTCGACTTCCTCGTCCACTTCACGAACACCGTCGATCTGTCGCGCGGCGCAACCTACTGAGTCTGGTCCGTCACGCTCGCGTACGCCTTCCATGATCCCGAGTTACGCGAACGCGCGCTGAGCCATCGCAGCGTCGGCGCGCGCAACAACGAGCGGCTGGAATTCCTCGGCGACGGGCTGGTCAATCTTTTTGTCGCGGAACTTCTGTACGAAGTTTTTCCGCGCGCCGACGAAGGCGAACTCACGCGTTTCCGCTCGCGCCTGGTCAGCGAACCGTCGCTCGCCGCGATCGCGCGCGACCTGAAACTCGGCGACCAGCTCATCCTCGGCATGGGCGAACTCAAGAGCGGCGGGCACCGCCGCGATTCGATCCTCGCCGACGCCTTCGAAGCGCTCGTCGCCGCGATCTACCTCGACGGCGGCTGGCACGTTTGCCGCGAAAAAACGCGCACCATTTTCGAGCCGCTGATCGCCACGCTCGGCACCGGCGAGAAGGATCCGAAAACCAAATTGCAGGAATTGCTGCAGGCGCAGGGAAAGCCGTTGCCGACGTACGATCTGGTTCGCTCCAGCGGCGCCGATCACGAAAAAGTGTTCGACGTGACGTGCACCATCGCCTCGCTCGATCTCGTCGGCGAAGGACGCGGCAATAGCCGCCGCGCGGCCGAACAGGCCGCCGCGAAAGACGCCATCGACCGACTCGCCGCGAAATCATGACCGACGGCCCGGTGGCAAATACGTATCGGTGCGGCACCGCCGCCCTCGTCGGCCGGCCGAACGTCGGCAAATCCACGCTGCTCAACGCACTGATCGGATGGCGCCTGAGCATCGTCAGTCCCAAGCCGCAGACCACGCGCCATCGCATTCTCGGTGTACTCACGAACAATACGAGCCAGATTCTTTTTCTCGACACCCCCGGCATGCACAAAACGGGCGGTCGCGCGCTCAACCGTCAGCTCAACAAATCCGCGCGGCAAACGCTCGCGGAAGCCGATGTCGTCGTGCAAGTGGCCGAAGCCGGACGATGGACGTCGGAAGATCAAGCCGTCTACGAAGCGAGCACCGGGCGAGGCGAGCGACCGCATCTGCTCGCGCTCAACAAGATCGATGCGAAAAAAGATAAAAAGCTACTTTTGCCGTTCATCGCCGAACTCAACGCATCGCGCACGTTCGATGGCATCTTCCTCGTTTCCGCCCGGCAAAAAGACGGCCTGGACGAATTGCTCGCCGCCATCCGCAGTCGTCTGCCGTTGAATCCTCCCGCGTTCGCCGACGACGAGATCACCGATCGCAGCGAACGTTTTCTCGCCGCCGAACTGATCCGCGAACAGGTGATGCGCCAGCTATCGCAGGAACTGCCGTATTCGACGACGGTGGAGATCGAGGATTTTCGTGAAGGCGATGAACGCGACGAAATCGACGCCGTGATCTGGGTCGAGCGCGAAGGCCAGAAAGCCATTGTGATCGGCGAGGGCGGTCTCATGCTCAAAGCCATCGGCACTGCCGCGCGCAAAGCGATGTTGCGCCTGTTCGAAAAGCGCGTGCACCTGCGTTTGTGGGTGAAAGTGCGCGAGAACTGGTCCGACGACGAAGGCGCGCTGCGCCGTTTCGGCATTTCGGATTGACGTGCGCGTCGAGCAGCAACCCGCGTTCATCCTGCACGCGAGACCGTGGCGCGAAACCTCGTTATTGATCGAAGCGCTGACGCGCGATCACGGACGCGTCGGTCTCGTGGCACGCGGCGTTCGCGCGGTTCGATCGCGATTTCCCCGCGCCGCGTTGCAGCCTCTCACGCCGCTGAGCATGAGCTGGTCCGGCCGCGGCGACTTGTCAACGCTGAGTGCGGCCGAACCTGTCGGCAACGCGCTGCGCGCGACCGGCGAAAGCTTGTTGTGCGCGTTGTATCTCAACGAACTCGTCGCACGCCTGCTTCCGCGAAACGATCCGCATCCGGGCGTGTTCGAGGAATATTTCGCTGCCTTCACGCGACTGGCCGACGACATCGCGCCCGCTTGGACATTGCGCCGCTTCGAGCGCGATTTGCTCGGACACCTCGGCTATGGACTCGTGCTTGACGCCGATGCGGAAACCGGAGAATCACTCGACGGCGGCGTCGACTACGCCTATCGATTCGAACACGGCCCGGTGCGCTGGCGCGGCAGCGAGGATGGACTGAAAGTGCGCGGCTCCGCATTGATCGCGCTCGCGACCGACACCGAACCGAAATCCGATGACATGGCCGCGCTGCGTCG
>DATBAU010000197.1:0-5447 GCA_036271355.1 Rudaea sp.
AATTTCTCCTCGTGAGATGAATGTAGCGCGGCTCTCCGGTTTTTCCCCGCCGCGGAAACGTTCGCCAAGCGACCCCAGTCTCTTGCCTTCGATTCGATCGAACTGTATCGCCGCGAAGCTGGCCAGAATGTTAACGCAGACACTCGCCGCGTCGCGCCGATTTCTGCATACTGCGACGCTTCGCGCGTAACTCCGGGGAACCGATGGCTGCGAACACGCTCACGCGACGCGAACTGCTCTCGCGCATCGGCATGGCCGCCGGCGCGGGCGTCATGTATCAGTCGATGTCCGCACTCGGCATGGCGGCGGAGTCGCCGTACAAAGGTCCGGTCGATCTCAGCGGCGCGAAACGCGGCACGTCGATCATCATTCTCGGCGCGGGACTCGCCGGACTCGTTTCCGCCTACGAACTCCGACGCGCCGGTTACGACGTCAAAGTGCTCGAATACAACCAGCGCGCCGGCGGACGTTCGTGGACGCTGCGCGGCGGCGACGAATATACCGAGCTCGGCGGCTTCAAGCAGAAATGCGAATTCGATCCGGGTTTGTATATCAACCCGGGTCCGTGGCGTTTGCCGTATCACCATTTCGGCATGCTCGATTACGCGAAGCGGTTCAACGTCGCGCTCGAGCCGTTCAACGCGTTGAACTTCAACACCTACGTCCATTCGCAATCCGCGTTCGGCGGCAAGCCGCAACGCTATCGACACGTGCAGGCCGATTACCACGGCCACACCGCCGAACTCCTCGCGAAGGCGACAAGCCAGGGCGTGCTCGACCAGACGATCTCGAAGGAAGACAAAGAAAAACTTCTCGAATCGCTGCGGCACTGGGGCCGTCTCGATCAGAATTTCCGTTACGCCAAATCGCCGCGCGTGAGTGAAAAACGCGGTTTCGACAAAGATCCGGGCGGCGGTCTGAGCGGACGTCCGATCGATTCGACGCCGATCGGCATGAGCGATTTGCTGCAATCGAATTTGTGGAATTTCCTCGCGACGGACATCGACTACGATCTCAACCCGGCGCTGTTCCAGCCCGTCGGCGGCATGGACCGCATCGCGAACGCGCTGTATCGCGAAGTCGCGCAGGACGTGCAGTTCGGCGCGAAGGTCACGGCCATCGCGCAATCCGAGAAAGGTGTAACGGTGTCGTACGTCGACGCGCAACGCGGCGGCGCGGTGCAGACCGCGCAAGCGCAGTGGTGCATCTGCACGATTCCGCTGTCGATCCTCGCGAAGATTCCGATGAACGTCAGCGAGAAAATGCAGACCGCGATCCAGACACCGACCTATCTCGGATCGGTGAAAATCGGCCTGCAGTTCAAACGACGTTTCTGGGAAGAAGACGACCGCATCTACGGCGGCATCAGCTTGACTGACCTGCCCATACAACAGATTTCCTATCCGAGCCACGGCATGAATCAGGGCGGCAAGGGCGTTCTGCTCGGCGGCTACATCTGGGATGTGAATTCGTTCGAGTTCGCGTCGATGTCGCCGGCCGATCGCGTGCGCAAAGCGGTCGAGTTCGGCGCACAGATCCATCCACAATATACGAAGGAATTCGAAAACGGAGTCGCGGTTGCATGGCATCGCGTTCCGTTTGTGAACGGTTGTTTCGCGATGTGGACCGATGAGCAGCGCGAAAAACATTTCGACGATCTATGCCAGATCGACGGCCGCATCGTTCTCGCCGGCGAACACGCGTCGTATCTTCCGGCGTGGCAGGAAGGCGCGGTCACGTCCGCGCTCGACACCATTTCCCGCTTGCATCGCCGCGCCTCGGCCAACGCGTGAACGCCATGACGATTTCACGCATCGCAAAATTCTGCGCACTCGCACTATCGCTCGCAGCGACCGCCAGTTTCGCCGACGCCCTTCCGCCGTTTTCGCACGGCACGTCGTTCAGCACGACCGGGAAATTCGTCCAGACCGATGGCGCCACGCTGTATCGCGCGGTCTGCCAAGGCTGCCACATGCCGGACGCGCGTGGCGCGAAAGGCGCGGGCGAATATCCGGCGCTGGCGGCAAATCCGAAACTCGCCGCCGCCGCGTTTCCGGCGACGCGCGTGCTCGGCGGCTGGCTCGGCATGCCGTCGTTCGCGGCGAATTTGTCCGACGATCAAGTCGCGGCGGTCGTCAATTACGTACGTACGCATTTCGACAATCATTACACCGATACGCTGACGGCCGCCGACGTCGCGCGGCTGCGTGCGGCGTTCCAGCAGGGAGCCAATCCGTGAATTCCATTCGTCGCAAAATCCACTTTTTAGCGTTTGCCGCTTTTTGCGCATCGTTCGCGATCGAGGCATCCGCCGCGGACGTGATCCGCCACAAGATCCCGAATTCGGATTTCCCGATCGCGCAGGCCGTGGAGATTCCATCCGGCAATTCGCTCGTGTTCCTGAGTGGCGTCGGCCCCGACGTCGCCGACAAATCCGCGGCGAAGGACAGCCCCGCCGTTTTCGGCGACACGAAAACGCAAACGATCAGCGCGCTGACCAAGATCGACGCGACGCTGAAATCGCTCGGCCTGAGCATGAAGGATGTCGTGAAGATGCAGGCATTCCTCGTCGGCGACCCGCAGAACGGCGACAAGATCGATTTCGCCAGCTTCATGGATGGCTACAAGAAATTCTTCGGCACCGCCGATCAGCCGAATCTGCCGGCACGTTCCGCGATGAAAGTCGCCGGGCTCGCTGTCCCGGGATGGCTGATCGAAATCGAAGTTACCGCGGTGCGCGCGGAAACAAAGAAGCCCTAATCATTCGGCCGATTTCGGCGCGGGTTTCGTCGTTTCTTTTTTCTCGGCCGGCTTCGCCTCGGCCTTTTTCGTCTCGGCGGGTTTCGATTCGCTCGTGCTCGACGACGATTCCGGTTTGCTCTCGCCTTTCGCGCTGTCGGCAAGATTGCGCTTTTTGTCGCCGTCTTTCTTGAAGTCGGTTTCGTACCAGCCGCTGCCGGCCAGGCGGAACGAAGGCGCCGTCACGCGACGCTTCACGGTCGGTTTGCCGCATTCCGGACACGTGTCCGGATCGGGATCGGAAAGCCTCTGCAGCCGGTCGAAGCGGTTGCCGCAGGTGCTGCATTCGAATTCGTAGATCGGCATGGCTGTGCAAACTAAAAAAACCGGATCGGCCGCTTACTATGCGACCGCGCCGGCGAATTGCAAGTCTCACGGCCGTCGTGCGGACGGCCGTGGACTTTTTCAGGACGTCAGAAGTCGTACGTCGCGCGGATGCCGAGCGTTCGCGGCTGAATCGGAATGATGTACGTCGTGCCACCGCAAATGGTGGGCTGACATTCCGAGTAGCGCGCGATCTGTCCGCGATTGTCGAACGCATTTTTCAGGTAAGCATCGAACGACCACTGGTTGTATTTGATGCCGGTGGAAAGATCGACCGAACCGTAACCCGGCAAATCGCCGAGAATGCTGTTCTCAAGATCGCGCAGATCGGTGCGCCGCCGACCGACGCCGAACGCCGCCGCCTGCACGTACGCCGCCTGACTCCACAGATCGAAGTTGTAGCGCGCCGTGAGGTTGCCTTTTATCTTCGGCGTGATCGGCAACTCCGTGCCTTTCGCGGCGAGCGGATCGGCGCAATCGGTGATCGGGTTGTCGTTGGCGTCCAGCGTGCCGCAATAGTTCTCGGTCAAGCTGGCGTGATAGATGGCCAGACCTGCCGAGATGACGAGGTTGTACGTCGCCGCCCACGCAAGTTCCGATTCGGCACCGCGAATGCGCGCCTGGTTGGCGTTGCGGATTTCGGTGAGGCCGTTCGCACCGACGACGGCGAACTGGAAGTCTTTCCATTTCTCCTCGAACACCGCGCCGTTCCAACGCAAGTGATCGTCGAGCCACGACGTTTTCCAGCCGGCTTCGTAGTTGTCGAGAAAGTCCGCCTGATACGGCGGCAACGTGCCGCGTCGATTGATGCCGCCCGGACGGAAACCTTCCGAATACGTCGCATAGATCATCTTGCTGTCGTCGAATTTGTACGTGAGGTTTCCTTTGGAGATGTGATCGCTCTGCGTCACCTTCTTGTCGAACTCGGTGCACGGCGCGCCTTCGAACGGCGGCGATCCCGGCAGACACGCGGCCTCGCCCTGACTGGAGCTGTAGCCCGCCGCATAGCCGAAAAATCCCTTGAGGCTGTTTTCGGTGTGGAAGAAACGCACACCGCCCGTGGCGGAAAGATGATCGGTGATGTCGAACGTCATTTCGCCGAACGCCGCGTAATCGTCGTCGTAGCGCTTTTGCCGCGTCAGCCAGATCGTGTTCGGATATCCGGTCACGGAGATGTCCGAACCGAGATCATTGATCAGGTAATCCTGGAAGATGTCGTGCGACTGTTTTTCGTCGAAGACACCGGCGACGAAATGCAGCCGGTAATCCTTCGGCGATGAAACGCGCAGCTCGTTGCTCGTCTTGCGGTATTGATCCTCGGCGTGGATGTACTGACTCGGATCGATCAGATTGCCGGCGTTGTCGTGGATATACGCGCCATAGCCGTACAGCGTGTCGTACCAGAACGAATAGTCCGCGTAGTCCTGATCGTAATGATCGCTGCGATTGAGATGCGCGCCGGTATACACGAGATCGAAATTGCCGATCTTGCCTTGCACGGTGAGCGCCGATTGCACCCAGCGATCGACGGAGTCTTCCGGAAAACGGTGCGACACATCCAGATCGCCGATGCTCGGATCGTACGCGTATAAACCCTTGACGTGTGCGTCTTGCGCCATGACCGTCGGCGTGATCGACCAGTTTTCGTTGAGATCGATTTTCAGGGCCGCGCGGCCGCCGCGCGTGTTGGCGGTGTTGTAGTTGTCGTGAACGGCGTTCGCGTTGTTGACCGTGATGCCCGACGACGGAAACGTGCGCTCGCCGAATACGTTGTCGATATAACCTGCGTCTCGCTTGTCGAAGCCGACGACGCGCAACGCGATGTTCGACGTGATCGGAATGTTGACGTAACCCTCCGTGATAAACCCGGTTCCACCGTTGTCGACGGAACTGAGTTCCTGCGACACGCTGCCCGAAAACGCGGTCGGATCGGGCTTATTGGTGATGATGCGGATGGTGCCCGCTTCAGAACTCGCTCCGTACAGCGTGCCCTGCGGACCGGCAAGCGCTTCGATGCGCTGAATGTCGTAGATATGCGGATCGATCGCGCCGACGGCCGTCGTGATCGGTTGCTCGTCGAGGTAAATGCCAACGCTCGGTTGAGGACCGGAATGATTGCCGTTGCTGCCGGATTCCACACCGCGCATCGATATCTGTCCGAAGCCCGGCGAGTACGCGCCTTGCGACGAACTCGTCGACACCATCGGCAATAGTTTGGTCCAGTCGGAAACGTCCGAGACGTTCATCTCGGTCAGTTTGTCGGTCGTGAGCACATCCATGCTGATCGGCACGGACTGCACGTTCTCCACGCGCTTCTGCGCGGT
>DATBAU010000198.1:0-13747 GCA_036271355.1 Rudaea sp.
TCGGATCGAGCACCGCGCCATGCGTGCCGGAGAGTTCTTCCGTGTCGCGCAGCGCAGCGGGATCGGCGGTGCTGTTGCCGCGACCGATGAATCGCATGCGGTCGGTTTCGCACGACGTGCCGATGCTTTCCGCGCCGTGCAGCGCGACGAGGTGCACCATGCTCGGCCACTGTTCGGAATTGCTGCGCGGGCGGCGTTTGCACACGATCGTCGCGCGCGCCGCGATGATTTCAGTTTCCACGAAAAGATTGCTGAACGCCTGACCGGTGTCGTCGGCCATCGGCGGCGCGAGCACGACTTCGGCGTAGCTCGTCACTTCAATCGTGCGGCGCGAACGCGAGCGATTCGTAATGCGCACACGGCGCAGTTCGATGTCGTCTTCGGGCGAGACGGCGATGTCCGTGTGCGTTTCGATTTCGTCATCGCGCCGATGGAATTGCACGCGCGGTTCGGTGAACGTCGCTTCGTACGTCGTGCACGCGCCGATCGCGGGCTGCAATGTGTTCGACCAGAATTTTCCGCTGTCGACGTCGCGCACGTAGCAGAACGTGCCCCAGTTGTCGCACGTGCTGTCTTCGCGCCAGCGCGTGACGGCGAGATTGTTCCAGCGGCTATAACCGGCGCCGGCATTGGTCACCATCACGTGATAGCGGCCGTTGGACAACAGTTGGATCGCCGGCGTCGGCGTGTTCGCGGAGGTGAACACGCGCACCGGCATTTGCGAGGCATCGCTCTGCGCGCGGCTTTCGGCGAGTTCGCTGCCTTGTGAATACGTCGCCGCGTCGCGCGGAACGCGTTCCTGCAACAACTGCAGCGTGGCGGCGAATACCGGTTCGGAAACGAAGCGTTTGCGCATCGGCATGTCGAGCAGTGTGTCGCCGATCGCGAGCATGCTCATGCCTTGGTGATGCGCCATGAATGAACGCACGATCGAGAATTTTTCGCCGCGCCGCACGCGTGCCGGCGTGTAGTCGATCGCTTCGTAGAATCCGTACTGACCGACCATGCCGAGCGCTTCGAGCGCGCGCAGGTTCTGCACCGATTGCTGCGGCTCGACCATCGTCGCCATCACCGTCGCGTGCGGCGTGACGACGAGATCGGCGGCGAGCCCGCGCTTCAAGCCGAGACTCGGCACACCGAACGCGCGGTATTGATAGTTCTGCGCGGCATCCACCGCGTTGTAGCCGGATTCGGAAATACCCCACGGAATCTGGTTCGTGCGGCCGTAATCGATCTGGCGTTTGACCGCACCCTTGTACGTCTGATCGAGCAGCGTGTTGACGTAGTTCGGCATCACGAGCAGCGGCATCAGGTATTCGAACATCGATCCGCCCCACGACAGTAGCGCCGATTCGCCGCCGCCCTTCGTCAGCAGTCGGCCGAGCGCGAACCAACTTTCCTGCGGGACTTGCCCAAACGCGACGGCGACGAAATTCGTGAGCCGCGCTTCGGACGCAAGCAGATCGTAGAAACTGGCGTCGGCGCGGCGATCGTTGACGTAGTAGCCGATCGTCAGCAGATGGCGATCCTTGTCGTACAGCATGCCGAAATCCATGTCGGCAAAACCGCCGACCTGTTTGGTTTGCTGTTCGATTTCGGTCAGACGTTTCCACACGCGCTGATCGACGTCGGCGAGCGCGCGCTGGAACGTGTCGGGTGGATCGCCGGTGGCTTCGAACAGTTGCCGCGCGAACGCGGGCACTTGTTTGAGCGTGGGAACCTGCGCGGACTGGAGAAACGTTTCGGCGCGCGTCGTGATGACGGATGCTTCGAGCCACGGCAGCAGGAAATGCAGTTCGGCGCGCGCGTCCAGGCATTGATCGAGCAACGCGCGCGCCCACTTCATGCCACTCGCGTTCGTTTCCGGAATCGAATCGACGACGGCCGGAACCAGCAGCGCGAGATCGACGATCGCGCTGTGGATATCGATGAGTTTCGCGTCGAGCTTGTCCAGCGCGGCGCGTAGCCGTTCGACGAACGCGGCTATCGAATCGTTCGTGCCCGCGGTTTCGATGAGGATCGATGCCGCGTCGTCGATACCGCGAAGAATTTTCACGTCGATGATCGGTTCGTCGGGCAACGTACGCAGGCCCGCGCGCAGCGTCAGCAGATGTCCGCTCAGGTTTCCGCTGTCGACAGTGGAAATGTATACCGGCACGAGCGGCTTCAGCGATTGCGTGTCGTACCAGTTGTAGAAATGGCCGCGTTCGCGTTCCATTTTCTGCATCGTGTCGAGCGTGCCGCCGCAGCGTTCGAGCAATGTGCCGGTCGTGATGAAACCGAGATCGTGCGCGGTGAGGTTGGATAGCAGCGAAAGTCCGATGTTCGTCGGCGAGGTGCGATGCGCGACGACGGCGAGCGGCGTTTCCTGGAAATTGTCGGGTGGCAGCCAATTCTCGTCCGCGACGACGAGGTTCTCGAAGAACGACCATGTGCGCCGCGCGACCTTGCGCAGATAGGCGGATTCGTCGTCGCTCAGCGCAGCGTCCACGCGCGCAATCGGCCGGCTGAGCCACCATTCGATGACGGGCGCGACGAGCCACAATGCGAGCAATGGCAGCGCATCGATCAGCGCGATCGGTCGTTCGACGGTGACATAAATTGCCACGCCGATGGCGAGCGACGGCGCGGCCCACATCGTGTCGAAGGAATTGAACAACGATACGTATGAATTCCGGTCGCTCTCGCTCGACGGCGTCCATTGCAGCAAATGCTTGCGCGAAACGAGCATGCGGAACCACGTGCGCACGATCGCATCGAGACTGAACGCCATCTCGAACGGCAGGCAAGCGAGCGCGAACATCATGTTGAAAACGTAATGACCGATCGCCTTCGCCGCTTCGCGCAAATGATGGCCGAGATTCACTTCGTCCGGTTTGTTCGCAAGATCGAAGAAGCTCGCGCCCAGCACCGGAATGAACGAAACGCCGACAACGACGGCCGTCCAGAACCACGGCGTCGTCAACACCGTCCAGCCGAGGACCAGCAGAACCGTCGATGCCGTCGGCAGCAGACTGCGGCGCAAGTTGTCGAGCACTTTCCAGCGCGACAGCGGCGTCAGCGGATTGCGCACCAACTTGCCATCGTGCGCGCGGACGAACGGCATCAGCCAGCGCGCGATCTGCCAGTCGCCGCGAATCCAGCGATGGCGGCGGCGCACGTCGGCGAGATAGCTCGTCGGATAATCTTCGAGCAGTTCGATGTCGCTGGCGAATCCGGAGCGCGCGTAACAGCCTTCGAGCAGATCGTGGCTCAAGATGCGGTTGTCGGGCAGCGTGTCGTGCAGCGCGTGTTCGAACGCGTCGACGTCGTAAATGCCTTTGCCGACGAATGATCCTTCGCCGAACGCATCCTGATAGACGTCCGACACGGCGCGCGTGTACGGATCGATGCCGGCTTCGCCGGAATGCAGGCGCGCATATTCGGAACGCTGCGCGCCCTGCACGCCGACGGCGACGCGTGGTTGCAGAATTCCATATCCGGCGACAACGCGTTGCTCCTTCACGCTGTAACGCGCGCGATTGAGTGGATGCGCCATCGTCGCGATCAGTTCGCGCGCGGTTTCGCGCGGCAATTGCGTATCGGTGTCGAGCGTGACGACGTACTTCACCGATTGCAGTGCGGAAACGTCGCCGACGATGCGCATGAAACGATCCGTCGATGCGCCGCGCAACAGCGCGTTCAGATCGCCGAGCTTGCCGCGCTTGCGCTCGTGTCCCATCCACACGCCCTGCTGCGGATTCCATACGCGTGGGCGATGCAGCAGATAAAACGGTGTCGGTGATTCGGCGCTTTGATATGTCGCGTTGAGCCGATCGATGCCTTCTGCCGCTTGTTGCAGCAGAGGTTCGTCGGTCGGTGTGGTTTCCGTGGCGGCGTCGGTGAAATCGGTGAGCAATCCGAAATAGACGTGCTTGTCGCGATTGGCGAGGAACCGGATTTCGATCGACTCGAGCAACGCGGCGACGCTGCTCTCGCCGCTCAGCATCGTCGGTACGACGACGATCGTTTTCGACGTTTCCGGAACGCCGTCGCTGTAGTCGATGCGCGGCAGCACGCGCGGCGAAACGAGCATGCTCGTCAAACGGTTCACCAGTGCGACGGCGAGTTGGCTCGCGCACAGCGCGGCGGCGAAACCGATCGGCGCGAACAGCCATCCGCGCAGTCCGTCGTCGTACGCTTTCCACATGGCGATCGCCGTTCCGATTGCGGTGACGGCGAGGATCGCGCCGATGTAGAGCACGACGCGCACGTGCGGATTGCGCAGGTGACGACGGATCGGCACGTGCAGCTCGACGGCGTCTTCGAGCTGCGGCAACCCCGCATCGATCAGGTAGTAGCCGATATGGGTGGTGCGTTCGTCGTTGGCGTCGGCGCGTTTCGCGAGTTGCAGCGCGATGTCTGCGACTTCGTCTTCGGGACAACCGCTGTATTTCGCCACCGACTCGACCACGTGGCGGTAACGGTCGCGCGATGCGAAATCCATCGCCGGGTAGATACCGGCAGGATCGTTGCGCAGCACGCCTTCGACGGTGCTCAGCGCTTCGACGAAATCGCGCCAGTCGATCACGCTCAACGTGCGCAGACTGCCGATGCTGTTGCTCATCGATACCTGATCGGCCGCCTGCTGCTGATTTTCCGATTGAATCGATTGCGCCGTCGTCGAGCCGGACTCGGCGAGCGATTGTTCGATCCACGTCAGCGGCAACCCGAGCGCATGACTGTGACTTTGCAGACGCCGCACGAATTCCGCGACGAACGCGCTGCGCATCGGCGGATTGGAACGCGCCATGTCGGCGACGACGAGGATGAGATTCTTGGAATCCTTCTCCACCACTTCGACGATGCGGTCGGCCCACACGTCGGCGAGGTTGCGGTCGGCGCGGTCGGCGGAAATATTCATCGCGACGCGGCGCAGGTTCTCGATCAACGCCAGACGCAGCATGATCGGGATCGCCCACAACTCGCCGATCGTGAGCGTGGCGACGCGTTGATACGCTGCGACGAAACCTTTGAGACTGTCGAACGTCACGCGTCCGTCGCCGTGCGCGATGGCTTCGGACGCGATGTTGTACACGCGCGGGAAACCGCTTTTCAGCTGCGGTAGTTCCCAGCTATAGCGTTTGGGCAGATGCCGCCGCGCGGTGCGGATCTGTTCCTGGATGATGTAAAGATTGTCGAGCAGCCAATCGCCGGCGGGCGTGATGCCACGGTCGTCGGCGATCGCGTCGGTGAGGGTTTTCGCCGTCTGGAAGAGGATCGCTTCGTTTTCGGCGAGCCGTGGCAGCAACCGATCCGGAACGCGCTTCGGCGCTTCGTTATGCGAGGCGGCCAGCAGTTGGCCGTGTTGTTCCATCTGGTCGGCGCTGTAAAGCTCCGACACGAGAGGCGTTTCTACATTCGCCAACGGTGCGCGCACGCGGCGGCGCGTGCGCAGGCGGTTGAGTCTGAGCCAGTCGATGAACGTTCGAATCATTCGAAAATTTCGCTCCTTGCGAGAATCCGACGATGAGGCACGCTGAATATGCTGCCGACCGAATGAAGCCGATGTCGACCACGCCGCGCGGATTCGACGCGACACGGTGACGTGCCGCATCGATTTTGACTCAAAAAAGATTTCGCGTCGTGTGTTCTGGCGATTCCGCAGTCGACACCCGCGATTCACCCATCGCTCAGGGCAGGAAGATTACAAATGATGCAGGCCTGCATGACGCAAGGCCATCACTGGAGAACGGCAATGGACAAGGATCGCAAGGAAGGTCTCAAGCACGAAGTCAAAGGCGGCGCGAAGGAACTCGCGGGCAAAGTGACCGGCAACTCCGTCAAGGAAGCCGCGGGCAACATCGAAAAGAACGTCGGCAAGATTCAGAACGCGGCTGGCAAAGCGGCCGATCAGGCGCGAGCCGACGTCAAGAAATCGGCGCGGTGACCGACATGGCCACTGAACGGATGCCGCAACCCAATAAAGATCCACTATCTGGTGCGAAAGGCGCTCATCCGGTCGGAACCGGTGTTGGTGCTGCCGTCGGCGGCGCTGCCGCGGGCGCGGCGACCGGAACGATGGCCGGCCCTGTCGGCACCATCGTTGGCGCTGCGGCCGGCGCGGTGGTCGGTGGTCTCGTCGGAAAAGGCGTCGGTGAGAAAATCAATCCGACGATCGAAGACAGCCACTGGCGCGAAAACTATCGCAGTCGTCCGTATGTCGACGATGGCAAGGCGTACGATCATTATCGACCGGCCTATCAATTCGGATGGGAAGCTCGCGCGCGGCTCGAACCGCAATCGTGGGACGACGCCGAGCCGTTGTTGCGCACCGAGTGGGAACAACACGAACACTCGTGGGCGCTCGACTGGAACGCCGCCTCGCATGCGATCCGCGATGCGTGGGATCGGGGCGATCAACTCGTCCAACCCGGCAAGACGCAATCGGCGACCTGAAACGAAGCACATTTTTTGAGGAACGAAAAGCGCTCCAGCGATGGCTGGAGCGATGTTCGTTCAGCACAAGCTGCGTGGTGACACGAACACTGCCTCGCGCTGGTCAAAGTTGCGAACAAGCCGTTAGTGCTTGGCGTTCGCCGGCTTCACATCGAACGTCATCGTGCGGAAATCGAACGTGAGGGCGCTGTGGGCGAATAACGCGTTGCCGACCGTCGCTTCGAAAAGGCCGTCGGGTTGATGCACCGGATTTTTTCCGTCGCCGACGAAATATATCGTCGGCGTTTTCCCGCCGAGATCGCTGCCGGAAAATGACAGATGTTTCGCTCGCGACGCTAACATGGTCACGCCGCCGTCGGTGTCTGGAAAGAACGACGGATGTCCGGATTTGACGAAGCCCAACTGCGAAAGAGCGGCATCGTAGACGAGCAACGTGCCGGTGAAACAGGTGTCGATCTGGGCATGAACTGACTTGCCGTTCACGAGGAACGGCGAGCCGACCAGAATGGGCGGGCCTTGTTTTCCGAACGTGATCGTTTCGAGTTTTCCGGGTAGCGGTGCTTTGGATGCATCGTCCGCGGAATCGGATATCTGTAGCGTGCGATGAACATAGTCGATGGTAACGATGCGATCCTTGAAGAACGGATACGCGAGCGATCCGTCAATCGGCGGAGGATTGTCGCCGAGCATATTGCGATCGAAGACGAGGAATTTGCCCGTCAGTGACTGATCGCCCAGTCCGACGCGGTGCTCGCCGCCGCGTCGGATCCCGGAAACCGTCTTGCCTTTCTTTTCGATCGCTTCCGTTTTCCAGCCGAGTGCATCGGCGGTTTCCGTCAATACGAATGAATTGACGTTTCCCGTATCGATCAGCAATCGTTTTGGTTTCTGGCCATCGATCGCGACATCGACGCAGAGCAATCCGCGGCAATCGACGAGTGGAAGTGGGTCGGCCAAGGTGGACGCCGCCTGAGTGGAAATCAGCAGCGCTAAAAACAATCGACGTAACTTCATTTTTTGCCTCGCGTGGGAGCGAAGCATTGGAACAATCGTGGGGACGCGGAACATGGTCCAGACGTCACGTGCAGCGGCGACGTGCGCCGAAGCGGCTTTTTTTCGCGGCGGACCGATTCAATCCGTCGCGCGAAATTTAGAGCTGAACTTGCGCTCGGCTGTCACGATGATTCGTTTCGCGGAACGGACGACCGATCACGATTGGCGCGCCGCATGTGCACGAGACGTCCATCGACATGCTGCGGAACAACAGACCGGACACGTCATGTCCGCAGTTCGAGCAAGGAATGACACTCGATTCAGGATTCAAATACGTAGGCATTTTCGTGATCCCCCGACCATCGCTGCGCGGAAAGCGCGCTACGCAAATGAGGATGCGAACAACGTGCCAACGTTGACGCATCCCGTTGCCGGCTTACGAAATCCGAGTTTCGCGCGGGTTGCGATGCCGAAATGGCGCTCGATCAGCCTTGAGCATCCGGTATGCGAAACCGGGCATTGCCGTACTGTTCGCGGAACCATTCGCCACTTTCTGGCGCGAGCAGTTCGTTATTCGGGCCGTACCAGGTCACGACGCCTTCGGGCTTGGGGGTGCCGTCGAGCAGTGTGTCGCCCTTATCCGTCGTCTCGCGGATCGCGAAGGTTTTTTCGTCTTCCTCGGTGAATGCTTTCAGCCGTTCCTGGCGCATGTCGTCGCTCCGTCGTCGCAGTTCGTCACTATAGAAGTGTCGTCCCGCGCGCTTGCACGGCAGCTTAACCGCCGATCGGGATCGTCAATCCACAAGCTGATACCGAATGCCGAACGGCGAACGAAACAAGCCGCGACCTTCCGGAATCAATTGCTTTCCGTCGGGACCGAAGAATTTCGCGGGAACCTTGTAGCGAATCGTGCCGTCGCTCGTGACGGTGTAGTGATCGGAATCCTGACGTTCCGTAATCTCGACCGTCTTGCCTTCCGCGTCGACGGCCTTGCGATGTTTCCGATACATGGCACGCATCCTTTGCCAAAAAAGCGGGGCCGATGACGAGGCCCCGAAAACTTCCTTATGTCGGATCGCCCGGGTTGAACGAGCGTCCACGAATGCATATCGCAAGCGCTATGCCATTACGGACCGGGTTGTTGAGCTTCGATTGCACGCTTCGCGGGCGCGCGCGATCTGCGAATTGCCGGATGGCGGGAACCCCTCACGTGCGCTCCGCAACGCGGGGACGTGAAGGTATTCGGCTCAATCCTTGTTCGCGCTAACGATCTTCCAGGCGAAATCGTAGTTCCACTTGTCGTAATAAAGATTGCCGCCGTCCCATTCGACTTCGCCGCGTTGTGAGTCGACGGTGTCGGAGCGGAAGAAACGTTTCTTCGGAATGAAGTCCTGCGAAAAGTCGTCGTTGAAGGCGACGCGGAAATTATCCAGCCCACCCAGATAAAACCATTTCAATGCTGGATCGCTGGAGTCGAGGCGTCCGTACGTGACGTCGACCGGAATCCATCCATACGGCGCCAGATAGATTTCGGCCCAATCGTGGATGTCGTTGTAGTCGCCGCGGGTGAACGTCCATCCCGATTGCCAGCGCGCGGGTATGCCGTTCATGCGCATCAGCGTGATCAGCAAGAGCGTCTGTTCGCCGCAATCGCCGTGCCCGGCGCGCAAGGTGTAGTCGCTGATATCGGGAATGGTCGAGTATTCGCGCGCGCCGGCCCAGGGAATCTCGTCGACCGCAGCGAAAATTTTCTGCGCGATGCGATACGGTTCGACGGCATCTCCGACCACTTGCCGCGAAAACACGTGCAACGGTTCGGTGAACACGATGTGCGGTGCGCGTTCGGTCACCAACGGCGCAAGTTCGGGAGTGATCTTCGCCGGAATTACTTTCGCGGGATCGATGGCGTGGTATTGCGAATCGATCGTCAATTCATACGTGGTCGAAAAGACGGTTGGTTTGCCGGTATGCGCGGGCTGCTCCAGATATACGGTGCGTTGTAGCGCGGAGTCCGGCGCGACGGTGTGCGCCGAAGGTTGGCTCGACACGAACCGGATATCTTCCTGCTGTCCGCGGATGTCGCGCGGATAGGGAATCCAGACACGAAGCGTTTTGCCAGCAGGTACGGCATCGGCATCGACCGCGAGTGTCTGCGTAACCTGCACGCGTTGCGGCAGCACGCTGGAACGATGCGTCGTCTGTGCTTGCTTGATCACGTCGCGGTGATAATCGGTGACGTGTTCGAGATCGGTGCCGGAAAACGGCGCTTGCACTTTGCGTCGCCCGCGCGCTTCGGCACTCAGCCGGAACAGATTCGACGGCGCACGCTTGAAGTACATGCGCTTGCCGTCGATGTCCAATCGTTCGAACAAACCGTGCGCATCCCAGCGCGCGAATTCGCCGTCGGTGAGATCGGGAATCTGCTGACGTACTTTCGCCTCGACTTCGTCGGCGCTCAAACTGAAGTCGTCGTGCATGCGCTGCATGCGCACGCGCTGGAATTCGAGCGCTTCGCGTTCATTCGACGACTCGTGGGACTTCGCGAGCGCGTCGTCGATGCGCGCGTCCGCGGCTTTGAATTGTCCGGCCGTGACGAGTTCGACGATCGCGTTGAGCGTTCCATCATCCGCCGCGGCAACCGCACTCGTCGTCGCCAATACGAGAAGCGCAGCGCAGATGCGCAACGGTTTCACGCGCCCTTTCCCGTCGATTTCGGCGCGAGGATTTCTTTCAAATAATCGGTTCCGCTCGGCGCGCGGATGAGGTGCGGATATTTCAGTCCGCCGTCGTAATGGATTGCGTGCAGATCATCCACGCCGTCCGCCTGCGCGCGAATCTGCAAGGGCTGCCGGCTTTGCTGCGCCTTCGAAATTTCGTCACGCAAGGCCTGCGTGCTGTAAACACGATCGTTGACGGAAACGAGTTTCATACCCGGCGCGAGTCCAGCTTTGAACGCAGGACCGTCCCACAACACGTCGACGATTTTGCCGTCCTTGTCGAGGAACAATCCGATCGACGACATTTCGTTGATGCCGCGTCCTTCGAGCTCGCCCATGCCGACGTTTTCAAGCGCGCGTTCATAAGCCGATGGCTTGTCGGTATAGACCAGACGCCACCCGCTCGCTTCGATGCCCGACAACAACGGCACCTTGTCGCCGGTGCCGTCGACCCACGTGTTCAGAAAACTCGCCCAGTCGTTCGGCTGGACTTTGTTCAGCGACGCGACGACGTCATCGAAGCCGTACGTGTGCGTGACGAAACTGCCATCTTCGATGCCGAAGAAAGCGCGTGCGAAATCGTCGATGGAATGCTTGTCATGGCTCAGCTCACGAATTTTCATGTCGACCGCCAGCCACAGCAGTTGGCCTTCGCGATAGAAGTCGTTTTGCCGATGCCAGTTGGCCCACGCGCTCGGCGCGTCGTAGTTGAGCGCGACGGCGGTATCGCTCAGCGAACGCCAATCGCGGCCGGAACGGTGCGTCATTTCCGACGCGCGATAGGCCACCGCATCACGCCACGTATCGGCAGACCACAATCCGCTGCGCACCGTCAGCGCGTCGCCGAGATAAACGGTGAGTCCTTCGTAAACCCACAACAACGACGTGCGTTCGGGCTGTTCGAAATCCGGTTGCCACAACGCGGCCGGACGCATGAATTTACCGTTCCACGAATGCGTGTATTCGTGCGGCAGCAGCGAACCGTCGAGCATGAAATGATCGGCGTCGGCCAGCATTTCCGATCCGCCGCGCGCGCGGTCGTCGCTCGACTGATGATGTTCGAGACCGCCGACCGAGGTGTGATCGCTCATCGTCAGCAGCAAGTGATAGCGGTCGTAATGATGCGCGTGAAACAGCGCTTGCGCCTGTTCGATCAGATGTCGGAAATCCGCGGTCTGGTTGTCGGAAATAGCGATCGACGCGGCCGTGTCGCCGACCATGTCGAGATAGCGTTTCACCGGATCGCCGGAGGGCGTGAGATCGATCTGGCGAAAATATTTGCCGGCGATTACCGGCGAATCGACAAGCGTATTGAAAGGCACCGGTTTGAATGCGACGTGCGTGCCGTCGCGCTTTTCGGTCTCCAACGCGCTGCCGAATTGCCAGTCGGTGGGAATCACGAGTGTAGGATGGAACATCTGTACTTTCGTGGGATAACCCGCGCGATACAGCGCAACGTGATCCCACGTGAGATCGAGCAACGTCGGCGCGACACGCTCGCGATCCGGAAACTGGAAGCGGATTTGCAGCCGATGCACGCCGTCCGGAATGGTTAGATGAAACGTGAATCGATCGAGTTCGTCACGCTGCCACGCGATCCGTTGATCGTTGGCGGAGAATTCCAGACCCATCACGTCTTCTATCGGACCGTCCGGCGTGTGATCTCCGGGAATCCATTTCGGGTAATACAGCGTCAACGCGCCCGGCTCGACCGGCATGATCTCGTCGACGTACAGAATTTTCTGCTCGATGTTGGGCAGGCTCACCGTCAACTCGACGGGACCGGGTGCAACGTTCGCGTTTTCCGCTGCAACGCACGCGATGCAACTTACGAGTGCGCCAATGCCGAGCAGCGATATCGATCGTTTCATTGCGACCTCCGAATGGGAATTCCCCGCGCATCGCCGAACGGTTACGCCGTCGCGCGATTATGTCGTCGCTGCCATGCCATCCAAAGAAAATACAACGGCACGCCAGCGAGCGTGATGAGAATGCTGACGATTGTGGACCAGAATTGTGCATACAGCGCATTGGCGACGACGAGGAATGTCGCCAGCACGAACAGCGCGGGAACCACGGGATAGCCGAGTGCGCGATAGGCGCGCGGAAAATCCGGCAGACGTCGGCGTAGGACGAACAGCCCGATCGCACACAACGCGAGGAACGGCCACACGCCCAGCACGTAGCCTTCGGCGAGCTGCATGAAGTCGCGCAGCAAAACGTAGATCACGGCGAGCGCGACGCTGAACCCGATCGCGACGTACGGCGTTTCGAATTTCGGATGCACGCGGCCGACGGTTTTGAAGAAAAGTCCGTCTTCGGCCATCGCGAAAAATACGCGCGGACTGGAAAGAATGCTTCCGTTCAACGTGCCGAACACCGACAGCATCACCAGCGCGCCGACCACCGACGCACCGACGCGGCCCATCACGGTCCCCGCCGCATCCGCAGCGACCGACGTCGACGACGCGAGTTGCGACAACGGCAGCGCGCGAAGGTAAGCCGCGTTGATGAGCAGATAGACGACGATGACGAGCAGCACGCCGCCGATCAACGCGAGCGGCAGGTTGCGTCCGGGATTTCTGACTTCGCCCGACAACGTCGTCAAATTTTCCCAACCATCGTATGCCCACAGCGCGGCGATGAGACCGATGCCGATGCCCGACCAGTTCGCCGCGCCGAGCGGTTCGGCGTGCAGCGGATTTGCTTCGCCGCCGGGCGCCAACGCGAAGATGGCGACCGACAAGCCCACGATTGCCAGAACTTTCGCGATGGTCGAAACATTCTGGATCGCCGCGCCCAACTTCACCGAACGGTAGTTCGCGGCGGCCACGAGAATGATCAGCAGCGCGGCGACCATGTGTTGCACCGCGGTGGGAATCGGCACGAACAAACTCAGGTATTCCGCGAACATCAGACTTTGCGCGGCCCACGAGATCGGCGTGGTGAGCAGCCA
Organism: Rudaea sp.; assembly: GCA_036271355.1. Classification (GTDB taxonomy): domain Bacteria; phylum Pseudomonadota; class Gammaproteobacteria; order Xanthomonadales; family Rhodanobacteraceae; genus Rudaea. Next base: position 13,105 of record DATBAU010000198.1, read on the forward strand.
CATCCAGCCGAACAGGAACGCGAGCGGCCGTCCGTACGCTTCGCGTAAATAAACGTATGGTCCGCCGGCGGCGGGATACATCGCGGCCAGCTCGGCGATCGACAGCGCACCGAACAGCGCGACGATGCCGCCGAGAATCCATACCAGCGCGACGCTTGTAAGATTTCCGGCCGCGCCCGCGATCGGCGACGGCACTCGGAAAATACCGCTACCGATGATCACGCCGACGACAACGGCCATGCCGGTAACGAGGCCGAGCTTGCGCGGCAGTTCGCGCGGCGTGATGACGGACGCTTCGATCATGAGCGCGGATCGTACCGATTCACCGCGATGCTGTAGAGACAGCGCATGCACGAAGTCGCGCGATGGTTTCGGATTTGCCCAACGCAGCCGATCGCCATACGGGCGGCGCTTCCCGCGAATATTTCAGTTGCGTTCGCGGGCAATAAGGCCATAACCCGGAGCTATGCAGGATAGCTCTCTTTGCATTGGTGGATTCTTCCGACATGAGTATTCTCGACGGCATGCCGCGGGTAGCTGATATGCAGCGGTCGTGATTGCGGGATCACGTTACAACGCCGGCAAAAATGAGCGACAGACAGGGCTGCACCCTGCACTCACTGGTGTTTCAGCATTTGGGGAG
>DATBAU010000199.1:0-11901 GCA_036271355.1 Rudaea sp.
GGAAATCACGCGGCCGAGCGCATCGACGTGTCCCGAAACGAGATGGCCGCCGAGACGATCGGACAAGCGCAGCGATTTTTCGAGATTCACACCATCGCCGACCGTAAGTGAACCGAGTGTCGTGCGCGACAGCGTTTCGACGGAGACATCGGCGGAAAATCCATTCGCGTCGGGATCGATCGCGGTGAGACACACACCGGAAACGCAGACGCTGTCGCCGAGCCCGACATCGCTCATGTCGAGATCGCGCGACTCGACACGCAAACGCACGTCGCCGCCGCGTTTTTCGACGCTGGAGATGGAACCTTTCGCGAGGACGATGCCGGTGAACATAAGCTAAGGCCGCAACAGAAGACGCGTATCTTCGCCGATGTGGCGACGGTCGACGATTTTCCAACGTCGCGCGTCGTTCATCGACGAACATTCGGGAAGAGTGAGCAGGGGGCGCGACGTGTCGCCGAGCAGCACCGGCGCGGTGTAGAGCAGCAGTTCGTCCACCAATCCGTCGGCCATCAGTGAGCCGCAAAGTTTTGGGCCAGCCTCGACTTGCAGTTCGTTGACGCCACGCTCAGCGAGGAGTATCAGCAATGCATCGAAATATAGTTTTCCGTTCGATGCCGGAATCGCGGCGAGTTCTACGTTGCTGAATCGTTCGTCGGGCTTCGCATCAGCACCGTGGACGATGAGCGTCGGCGCCGTGCCGTCGAGCACGTGCGCGTCACGCGGCGTCCGCAGCGTGCGGTCAAGAACGACGCGCAACGGCGCGACGAAGGATTCATCGAGTCGCACCGTCAGACGCGGATCATCGGCGAGCACCGTGCCGATCGCGGTGAGAATGGCGGAGCTGCGCGCGCGCCAGCGCTGCACGTCGGCGCGCGACGCTTCACTCGTGATCCATTTCGATTCGCCGTTCGCAAGCGCGGTGCGACCATCGAGACTCGATGCGAGCTTCACGCGCACCCACGGACGTTTGCGTTCGAGGCGCGACAGGAAACCGCGATTGAGTTCGCGCGCCGCGTCGCGCATCAGGCCGATGTCGACCGCGATGCCGACGTCACGCAGTTTCCTGAAACCGCCGCCTGCGACGCGTGGATTCGGATCCTCGCACGCCGCGACGACGCGCGAGATACCGGATGCGATCAGCGCATCGGCGCACGGCGGTGTTTTGCCGAAATGCGCGCACGGTTCGAGCGTGACGTAGGCCGTCGCGGCGCGCGCGCGTTCGCCGGCGTCGCGCAATGCGAACACTTCGGCGTGCGGTTCGCCAGCGCGTTGATGCCAGCCTTCGGCAATTACTTCATCACCGCGCGCGATGACACAACCGACGCGCGGATTCGGTTGCGTCGTGAACAATCCACGCTCGGCCAAACGCAGCGCGCGCGCCATGTGCGCGTGGTCGGCCGCGGAAAAATCGGTCATTGCGCTTTCTTGCGCGGGACGCGCGTGTCGCCGAGCAGCGGAAGTTGCAAGCCTTCGAGTTCGGGCAGATCGCGTTCGAGTTTTTCGATTTCCTCGCGGAAGGCCTGCACGTCTTCGAAGCGACGATAGACGGATGCGAATCGAACGTACGCGACCTGATCGAGCCGCTTCAATTCCGTCATCACCCATTCGCCGATCAGGCGCGACAGCACTTCGCGTTCGTTGACCGAGCGCAATTCCTTGATGACGGCGCGCACGACGTTGTCGACCGCATCGCTCGCGACCGGACGTTTCTGCAATGCGCGTTCAACGCCGGTGCGCAGTTTGCGATCGTCGAACGATTCGCGGCGTCCATCGCTTTTCACGATGGCCGGCAGTTTTATTTCGACCGTCTCGAACGTGTTGAAGCGTTCGCCGCAGTGCGGACATTCGCGGCGTCGGCGGATCGTCGATCCGTCATCCGCTTCGCGCGAGTCGATGACGCGCGTGTCATCGTGCTGGCAGAACGGGCAATGCATCTAGCCGTAGACAGGATATTTTTTACATTGCGCCGACACTTTCTCGCGCGCGGCCGCGATCGCTTTTTCGTCGGCGGGCGCGTCGAGCACGTCGCAAATCCATTGCGTGAGATCGATGCAATCCTGTTCGGTGTAACCGCGCGTCGTCACCGCCGGTGTGCCGATGCGCAGACCCGATGTGACGAAGGGTTTTTGCGGATCGTTCGGGACCGCATTCTTGTTGACAGTGATATGCGCCTTGCCGAGCGCGGCTTCGGCATCTTTGCCGGTGACTTTGCGGCCGATCATATCGACCAGCATGAGATGGTTCTGCGTGCCGCCGGAAACGATTTTGTAGCCACGCTGGATAAACGTTTTCGCCATCGCCTGCGCGTTCTTGATCACTTGCGCCTGATAGGTTTTGAATTCGGGTTCGAGCGCTTCCTTGAACGCGACGGCTTTCGCGGCGATCACGTGCATCAACGGTCCGCCCTGGATGCCGGGGAAGACGATCGACTGCAGTTTCTTCTCGAGTTCCTCGCTTGGATTTTTCGCGAGGATGATGCCGCCGCGCGGCCCACGCAATGTCTTATGCGTGGTCGACGTGACGACGTGCGCGTGCGGCAGCGGCGTCGGATAAACACCGGCGGCGATGAGACCGGCGACGTGCGCCATGTCGACGAACAGGATCGCGTTGATCTTGTCGGCGATGGCGCGGAAGCGCGCCCAATCCACGACTTGCGAATACGCGGAGAATCCGGCGACGACCATTTTCGGTTTGTGTTCGACGGCGAGTTTTTCGACGGCGTCGTAATCGATGAACCCGTCGTCGTTGACGCCGTACTGCACCGCGTTGAACAGTTTTCCGGAGAAATTCACTTTCGCGCCGTGCGTGAGATGTCCGCCGTGCGCGAGCGACATGCCGAGCACGGTATCGCCCGGATTGAGCAGCGCGAAATACACCGCTTGATTCGCCTGCGATCCAGAATGCGGTTGCACGTTCGCATAGTCCGCGCCGAACAGCGCCTTCACACGCGCGATGGCGAGTTTTTCGGCGATGTCGACGAATTCGCAGCCGCCGTAATAGCGCTTGCCCGGATAGCCTTCGGCGTATTTGTTCGTGAGCACCGAGCCTTGCGCTTCGAGCACGCGCGGGCTGGCGTAGTTTTCCGACGCGATCAGTTCGACATGGTCTTCCTGACGCTGTTCTTCGGCGGCGATGGCTTCGGCCAATTCCTTGTCGTAGCCGGCGATGCGGGTGTCCTTGGAAAACATGTCGGAATCCGGTGCGGGGACGGTCCGCAATTGTACCGCTAATACGGTTTTTCAACGGTTGGCGGCGGCGCGTAGAGCATCGATGAGTTCGCGCGCGAGGCGTTCGGAATCGCAAACGGTCGGACGCAGGATTTCGCGGGCGTTGCGGCGCCATTCGACGCGACCGGATTCGTCGTTAGCCAACTGCACTGCCTTGGCGACGTAGTCGTCGGCGTCGCGCGCGATCCACTCGGGTTTGCCGGCCAGTTGCAGCCACGCGGCCGTTTGCCGACTGGCGATGGTGGCGCGCGGCAAGGTGATGACGGGAAGGCCCATCCACAGCGCATCGCAACTCGTCGAACAGCCGCTGAAAGGAAACGGATCGAGTGCGATGGAACCGCGATGGTAGGCGGCCATCGCCTCGGCGTAAGGGCCGCCGCCTTCGATCGTCACGCGCGACGGATCGATTCCTCGCGCGGCGAAACGATCATGAAAGTGGCGCACGAGATCGTCGTCGCGACCCTGCGCTTTGAGCAGCAGCGTCCACTTCGGTAATTCGCGAAGGATTGCTGCCCACGCATCGATCACCGAATCACCACATTTCGAGAAACGGTTGAGCGAAATGAAACGCGTGAGCCGCGCCGATTCGACGTTCGGTTCCGCAACCGGCGGCGCGTTGTAAGCCAGTCGGCCGTGCGGCAGGCGGATCAATTTCTCGGAAAAATCGGCATCGGCGCCGGCGGGACTCAGCCACGGATCGCTGATCAGGAAATCCATCGCGTCGAGGCCGGACGGATAAAACACGTCGAGCCATCCGACTTGCACGGGCGCCGCGCGCGCCGCGAACAGCGCAACGCGATTGCCCGCCGCGCGGCCAACCAGATCGATCAGTACGTCCACGCCATCGGCGCGAATCGCCTGCAGCATGTCGGCCGTGCCGAGGCGACTCAAGTCGCGCGCGTTCTGCGCCCATGCGGCCGACGGAGGTGCTGTCGTCGATTCGCCGCCGATCGCGTAGAGGATATGTTGCACATCCGATGATGCTTGCGCGAACGCACGCATCACATCGGCGAAGAAAATTTCCATCGGGCCGACGCTGAATGCTGTCGACACCCAGCCGATGCGCAATTTTCCCGATGTGTTCTTCCGATATCCGCCGGGCCATTCCGGCACCGGCAGCGCGAGCGGCTGAACGTGTCGATGTTCCGCGAGCAACGTTGGCGCATCGAAGCGTTCGCTGTAGTTGCAGGCCACCAGATAACTGCCGGCGGTGGCGTTGTCTTCCGGATGCCGATCGATCCATTCACGCATCGCGACGAGACCGGCCTCGGCATTGCCGCGCGCAATCCGCAGAAGTGCAGTCTTGACGATGGCGTGCCGATTTTCGGCGTCGAGCGCGACCACAGCTTTCAGCGTTTCGAGGGCGACATCGGATTGGCCGCGTTCGAGTTCGACGTCGGCGCGCAGATTGAGCGCCTGCGTTCGCACCGCGTCGTTCGCGACGAGTCCTTCGAGCAATGCGGCCGCTTCGTCCAACCGTTTCTGCGCGATCAACGCCTCCACGCGCACCAGATCGATCGCCGCATCGCGTCCGACGGAAACCGATGACAACGTGAGCAACGCCGCGTCAGGATTTTTCGTAATTAGCTGAGTCCGCGCCAGCGCGCGACGAATCGCGAGATTTCCCGGCGCGAGTTGCAAGGCCTTCGACAATGCAGCTACCGCTTCGCCGAAATTTCCTTCGATCTCCGCAGCCAATCCGAGATTGAGCCATGCGCCGACGTGATTCGGCTCGGCGCGCACCGCACGTTTCGCTAGCTCGGATGCCTCGCGTGCATTGCCGACTGCGAGCAGCGCGGCGGCGTGATTGCTCCACAACGTCGCACCGCTTCGCTCGCGTTCGGCTCGCTCGAATCGCGGCAACGCTTCGGCGCTGCGACCGAGTGCGTGCAAGGTGAGCGCGAGCATGTGTTCCGCATCCGGCTGCGAACCAAAACGAGCGAGAAGATCGAGATAGGCTTGTTCCGCCGCCGCGAAGTCCCCATTTTTCTGCAACGCCAGCGCGCCGCGCAGTGCATCGTTGACGGTCGAAGGGTCGGCGCTCATTGCAGAATGGTAGCGGATGCGCAGGCTTCGCGGACGCGCCGGAAAATGCTGGCCCGGTGCCGCGCCATCGGCGATAATTGGACATCCATCGCGGCGTGCCGAGTCACGCTGCCCTCTCGGAGCAATCGATGCAATATATCTACACCATGATCGGGGTGAGCAAGGTCGTGCCCCCGAAGCGCGAAATCATCAAGGACATCTCGCTGTCGTTTTTCCCCGGCGCGAAAATCGGCCTGCTCGGCCTGAACGGCGCGGGCAAATCCACCGTGCTGCGCATCATGGCCGGCGTGGATACCGAGTTCAACGGCGAGGCGCGCCCGCACCCCGGCACCAAGATCGGCTATCTGGCGCAGGAACCGCAGCTCGATCCGGAAAAAACGGTGCGCGAGTCGGTCGAGGAAGGCGTCTCCGACATCACCGACGCACAAAAACGTCTTGAGGAAGTCTATGCCGCATACGCCGAGGAAGGCGCGGATTTCGACAAGCTCGCCGCCGAACAGCAGAAGCTCGAAGCGCTGATCGCCGCGAGCGACGGGCATGCGCTCGAACGCACGCTCGAAGTCGCTGCCGACGCGCTGCGCCTGCCGCCGTGGGATACGAAAATCAAGACGTTGTCCGGTGGCGAAAAACGCCGCGTAGCACTTTGCCGTCTGCTGTTGTCGAAACCCGACATGCTGCTGCTCGACGAGCCGACGAACCATCTCGATGCGGAATCGGTCGAGTGGCTCGAACAGTTCCTCGCGAAGTTCCCGGGCACTGTCGTCGCGGTGACGCATGACCGCTACTTCCTCGACAACGCCGCCGAGTGGATTCTCGAACTCGATCGCGGCCGCGGCATTCCGTGGAAAGGCAATTATTCCTCGTGGCTGGAACAGAAAGACGAACGCCTGAAACAGGAAGCGTCGACCGAGAAAGCGCGCCAGAAAGCCATCCAGCGCGAACTCGAATGGGCGCGTCAGAACGCCAAAGGCGGTCGCAGCAAAGGCAAGGCACGTCTTTCGCGCATCGACGAATTGCAATCGACCGACTACCAGAAGCGCAACGAGACGAATGAAATCTTCATCCCGCCGGGCGAGCGTCTCGGCGACAACGTGATCGAGTTCAAGGGAGTTTCGAAATCGTTCGGCGATCGTCTGCTGATCGACGACCTGAGCTTCAAGGTTCCGCAGGGCGCGATCGTCGGCATCATCGGACCGAACGGCGCCGGCAAATCGACGCTGTTCAAGATGATCACCGGTCAGGAAAAACCCGACAAGGGCGAGATCGTCGAGGGCCAGACCGTCAAGATCGCGTACGTCGACCAGAGCCGCGACAAGCTCGACGGCAATCACAACGTTTTTCAGGAAATCTCCGGCGGTTCGGACATCCTCAACATCAACGGGATCGAGATCCAATCGCGGGCCTACATCGGCCGCTTCAACTTCAAGGGACCGGACCAGCAGAAGATCGTCGGCCAGCTTTCGGGCGGCGAGCGCGGCCGTTTGCACCTCGCCAAAACGCTGCTGCAAGGCGGCAACGTGCTGCTGCTCGACGAACCCTCGAACGATCTCGACATCGAGACGCTGCGCGCGCTCGAAGACGCGCTGCTGGAATTTCCCGGCAACGCCTTCGTCATCTCGCACGATCGCTGGTTCCTCGACCGCATCGCCACGCACATCATCGGGTTCGAAGGCGATTCGCACGTGGAGTTCTTCGCGGGCAACTACCGCGAATACGAGGAAGACAAGAAGCGCCGCCTCGGCGAGGAAGCCGCCAAGCCGCACCGGATCAAGTACCGCAAGCTGGCGTAAAGCCGATGACGAGCGAGAACACGCCGCTCGTCTCGATCCTGATCCGCAGCATGGATCGGCCGACGCTCGATCGCGCGATCGCGTCGGCCGTCACGCAGACGTGGCCGAACGTCGAAATCGTCGTTGTCGCCGCGTGCGGCAGTGCGCACCGAGCGTTGCCGACACCGCAGAATGGTCGCGACGTGCGCTTGATCGTTCCCAATCCCGATAGAAACCTACCACGCCCCGAAGCAGCCAACCTAGCACTCGAATCCGCACGCGGCGAATGGCTGAATTTCCTCGACGATGACGACGAACTGTTGCCCGCGCATGTCGAAACGCTGATGAATGCGCGCGACGATGCCCGCGTCGTTTATTCGCGCGCGATGGTGCGCGACAAATCCGGCGAAACGACCGGCTTCTGCGGTGTGCCGTCGCTGCTCTCGCGTTTTCGCTACGACACACCGACCGTGCCGAACGCGATGATGTTCCATCGCAGTCTCGTCGACGAAGGCGCGCGTTTCGATCCCGCCTTCACGATTTACGAAGACCACGATTTCTTCATCAACCTCGCCGCGCGTGCGCCGATGCGATTCGTCGACGAAGCCACGTGCGTGTGGAACGCGCACGACGGCGAATCCGGACTCGGTCACGGCCCGAACAACGGCGTTTCGCGTCGCGGCGAATTGAGCGAACGCGTGCGCACGAAGTGGTCCGCGCAATTCGATGCGTGGGACAGCACGCCGGGTTCGCTGATGTTCGCCGGACAAGCGCTGCTGAAAAACGGCGACATCGCCGCCGCGCACGATTGCCTCGAACGCGCGTTGCGTCAGACGCCAAACGACGTGAACGCGCTCAACCTGTGCGGCATGGCCAATCTGCACAGCGGAAATATCGAACGCGCCGAACAACTCGTTTCCGCCGCACTTCAACGCGCACCCGCGAACACCGCACTGCGCGACAATCTTGCGCTGATCCGCGAACGCCGCGCGAAAACAACGTGACTTCCAACGACACGCCGCTCGTTTCGATTTTGATCCGCAGCATGGATCGCCCGACGCTGCAGCGCGCGCTCGATTCGGCCGCTAGACAAACGTGGCCGAATCTCGAAATCGTCGTCGTCGCGGCGTGTGGCGATGTACATCGACCGCTCCCCGACCAACACAACGGACGACCGCTTCGACTGATCAATTCCGGCGAAAAACTCACGCGCCCGATGGCCGCGAACGCTGCACTCGATGCGGCGCTCGGGGAATGGCTCAACTTCCTCGACGACGACGACGAACTGCTGCCCGAACACGTCCGCACGTTGATGTCCGCGCCGCGTCCGAGCGGCGAGCGCGTCGTCTTCTCACGCACGCGCGTGATCGATGCGAACGGCAAAACACTCGGACACGTCAGCCATGCCGGAAATCGCGTGCAGCTGTTCACGCACAGCCGCGCGACGGTCGATGCGATGCTGTTCCATCGCAGTCTCGTCGATGAAGGTGCGCGTTTCGATCCCGCGTTTCTCGCGCACGAAGATCACGATTTTCAGGTGAACTGCGCAACGCGCACCGACTTCGTTTTCGTCAATCGCGCAACCGCGATCTGGCACGCGCAACTCGGCGAATCGGGCAGCGGCTTCGGCGGCAATGACGACCGCCAACAACGCGCCGATGCGATCCGCGCCATCCGCGCGAAGTGGTCGAGCACGTTCGACGAATGGCTGCGCGATTTCGACGACGTGCTTTTCACCGGCCAGCAATACCTGAAAGGCGGCGATGTACCGGCCGCGCGCCGGTGTTTGGAAGTCGCGCTCGCGTTGCGGCCGCGCGACGTCAACGCGCTCAATCTGTGCGGCATGGCGAATTTCCACACGGGCAATATCGATCGCGCCGAACAGCTTCTGACGATCGCGCTGCATCGCGCGCCCGACAATCGGTTGCTGCAGGAAAACCTCGCGCTGATCCAAGCACGGCGCGCGGCGGCGGTGCGCTGAACATGGGCTGGCTCGATCGTCTGCGCGGCAAACGCGAAGCGGACGAAATCTTCGTCAACGATCCGTCGTTGCCGCTCGTCTCGATCCTGATTCGCAGCATGGATCGCAAGACGCTCGATCGGGCGATGCGCAGCGCGGCGCGTCAAACCTGGGGCAATGTTGAAATAATCGTCGTCGCCGCGTGCGGGTCCGTGCATCGTGCGCTCGACGAGCAATGCCTGGGCCGTCCCGTTCGTTTGGTGTTCGACGACGAACGAAAGCGGTTGTCACGGCCGATCGCTGCGAATGTCGCGCTCGAATCGTCGCGCGGCGAATGGCTCAATTTCCTCGACGACGACGACGAACTCGATGCGTCGCACGTCGAGACGCTGATGAAAGCCGTGCGATCGCGGCGGGAACGCGTCGCCTACTCCGCCACGCGTGTCGTCGACAAGCGCGGCAAACCGATTGCGCGCGTCGGCCATCTGGGCAATCACGTCCAGCTATTTTTTCACAGCCGTTCGGCGTCGCCAGCGTTCGCGGTCCATCGCAGTTTGATCGACGACGGCGCGCGATTCGATCCATCGTTCGACGTGCACGAAGACCACGATTTTCAGATCGCGTGCGCGACACGAACGGATTTTCTTTTCGTGGATGCGATCACCGCGACGTGGCATGGCCAGATCGGCGAATCCGGTTGTGGCTTCGGGCCGAACGACAACCACGCGCAGCGCATCGCCACGGTCACGCGCATTCGCGAAAAATGGAACAAACCGCTCGAGCGTTGGCTGCGCAAATTCGACGACGTGCTGTTCGTCGGCAAACTGTATCTCGACGGCGGCGACCTTCCGGCTGCGCTCGAATGTCTCGAACGCGCGCTCGCGCTGCGTCCGACCGACGTGAACGCGCTGAACTTCTGCGGCATGGCCAACTTCGCGGCGGGAGGGCTCGATCGCGCCGAGGAACTCGTTTCGCGCGCGGTCAAGCGATTGCCGCGGCGGCCCGCATTACGCCACAATCTCGCCCGCATTCGCGCGCGCCGCGCGGAATTCTCCGAGCCATGATGCGCTTCTACGACCGACTCGCCGACGCCTGGACGAAAAACGATTCGCTCGTTTGCGTCGGGCTCGATCCAGAGGCGACGCGTTTTCCGGCATCGCTCGCGAATTCGCCGGATCGCGTTTTCGAATTCTGCCGCGACATCGTCAATGCGACGGCCGATCTGGTCTGTTGCTTCAAACCGCAAATCGCCTACTTCGCCGCGCAGCGCGCGGAAGATGCGCTCGAACGCGTTATCGCGCACATCCACGAGCGCTATCCGAACGTTCCGGTGATTCTCGATGCGAAGCGCGGCGACATCGGCGCAACCGCGCAGCAATACGCTTCGGAATTGTTCGATCGTTTCGGTGCCGACGCGGTGACGGTGAATCCGTATCTCGGCCGCGATTCGCTCGCACCGTTTCTCGAGCGCGATGACAAAGGCGTGGTGATTCTGTGTCACACCTCGAATCCCGGCGCGCGCGATTTGCAGGAACTCGATGTCGGCGGCAAGCCGTTATATCAACATGTCGCCGCGCTCGTCGCGAGCGAATGGAATGGGAAGAAAAACTGCGCGCTCGTCGTCGGCGCAACATATCCGAAAGAATTGGCCGACGTGCGCGCCGTTGTCGGCGACGACATGCCGTTGCTGATTCCCGGCGTCGGCGCGCAAGGCGGCGACGTGCAGGCGGTGGTAACGAACGGCTGCAATCAGCGCGGCGACGGCCTCATCGTCAGTTCGTCGCGTGCGATTCTCTACGCGAGCAAGGATAGCGATTTCGCGGATGCCGCCCGTGACGCCACAAAAAAACTGCGCGACGAAATCGCCCGCTACCGCCGACGCGCGAGCCAATAGCGCGGCATCATCAACACGAAATGACTCCAGAGTCCGATCCACACGAATACGCGCACGAGCGCGTTATGCGCGGCCGGATCGAATTTCGTGAACCAGCGCCACATACCGCGATGTTTATGCATCGCGACGAACACCGGACGACGCCGGCTCGATGTGCCTTTGCCGTGGAAGACGCGTACGTCGTTCGCGCAGACGACGCGCGCACCGAGATCGCGCACGCGACGGCACAGGTCGAGGTCTTCGCAATGCAGGAAATAGCCTTCGTCGAAACCGTCGACGAGGCGAAACATGTCGGTCGGCATCATCATCAGCGCGCCGGAAACCGCATCGACGTCCTCAATTGCACCGTGCGGCGGATTTTTCACGGTGGCGCTATCGATGCGCGTTAGACGCGACAATCCGGTCATCGTCGCCAACGCTCGACGAAGCAATGGATCGCGGCGACGGCTGGCCGGTTCGTAGCGACCGTTCGCATCGACGATCGTGGCGCCGACGATGCCGATCGTTTTGTCGTCCGCGAGTATCGCGCGCAAGCGGGTGATCGTATCGGCGTCGAGCGCACAATCGGGATTCAGGATCAGCAGCACGTTGCCACGCGCTTGCGCCGCGGCGCGGTTGCAGCCTGCGCCGAAACCGAGATTGCGACCGTTGCGAACGATGCGGACGCGCGCATCGCCGTTCCAACATGAGGCGAGTTCATCGATCGAACCGTCATCGGATGCGTTGTCGCTGACGATCACTTCGACCGGCGCATCGCTCGCGAGCGCGCGTTCGACGCACGCGATCACATCCTTGCCACTGTTTGCCGCGACGACGAGAACGCTCGTGAGGTTCGCGGCGCTCACGGACGCATCAGACGGCCGACAGCAGCTTGTCGCCCTGCTCGGCCGCGAATTGCCACATCGCCGGCCATTGTTCGCAGGCATCGGCGAGCATGTCGAGTTCGCTGCTCAATGCGCGGGCGCAACCGGCGGCGTCGAGATCTTCCGGCCAGTCGCCGAG
>DATBAU010000200.1:0-13853 GCA_036271355.1 Rudaea sp.
GAAGGGCAGCGACGTTTTCAAAGTGGCCGTGAAAACGCTCGATCGCGTCGTCGAGGAAACGCTCGACGCGAACGGGCTCGATCGCCACGACATCGATTGGCTGATTCCGCATCAGGCCAATCTCCGCATCATCCAGGCCACGGCCAAACGACTGGACATGCCGATGGAACGCGTCATCGTCACCGTCGACAAGCATGGCAACACGTCGGCCGGTTCGGTGCCGCTGGCGCTGGATTTCGCGGTGCGCTCGGGCAAAGTCCAGCGCGATCAATTGCTGCTGCTCGAAGCTTTCGGCGGCGGCTTCACCTGGGGATCGGCGCTTCTGCGCTATTGATCGTTCCGGTTACTTTCACCGTTCGGATCTCGCATGCATCAGGCTGACAATCTTGCTTTTGTTTTTCCCGGCCAGGGATCGCAATCGGTCGGCATGCTCGCCGAACTGGGTTCCGAGTCGAGCATCGTCGAGGAAACGTTCAAGGAAGCGTCCGACGGCGCGAAAGTCGATCTGTGGTCGATCGCGCAGAACGGTCCGGAAGACATATTGAATCGAACCGAGAACACGCAGCCCGCGCTGCTTGCGGCGGGCGTTGCGGTGTGGCGCGTGTGGCACGAGCGTGGTGGCGCGACTCCGTCGCTGCTGGCCGGTCACAGTCTCGGCGAATATACGGCGCTGGTTTGCGCTGGCGTGTTGTCTTTGTCGGACGCGGCCGGACTTGTCGCCGAACGTGGCCGTCTCATGCAATCCGCGGTTCCCGCTGGCGTCGGCGCGATGGCGGCGGTGCTCGGCGGTGACGACAACCAGATCGCGGAAGTCTGCGCGGAAGTCGCGGGCGACGAAGTCGTCGCGCCGGCCAATTACAATGCGCCGGGACAACTGGTCATCGCCGGTAACGTCGCGGCGGTCGATCGCGCGATTGCGCGTCTCGCCGAACTCGGCGTGCGCAAAACCGTGAAGCTCGCGGTCAGCGTTCCGTCGCATTGCGCACTCATGCGCGGCGCTGCGGACGCGCTCGCGAAACACTTCGAAACGATCTCATGGTCGGCGCCGAAAATTCAGGTAATTCAAAACGCTGAGGCGAAAAGCTACGGTGATGTCGAGTCCATTCGTGGCGCGCTCGCGCAGCAGCTTTATAAGCCGGTGCGGTGGACGGAGAGCATCCAGCAGTTGCCCGCGCGCGGAATTACGCGCGTGGCGGAATGCGGTCCGGGTAAAGTGCTGACCGGTCTTTTGAAACGTATCGAACGCACACTCGAAGGTCGCGCGCTCGGCGCGCCGGAAGAAATGGCGCAGGCGCTGCACGATTGGAAGAACGCGTAACCGTCGTTCCGGCGTGAACGCGACGACGAGCAACAAAGGAGCATACGGATGAGCAAGATTCTCGACGGCGAAATCGCACTTGTCACCGGCGCCAGCCGCGGCATCGGCGCCGCGATTGCCGACACGCTCGCCGCGCACGGCGCGAAAGTCATCGGCACGGCGACCAGCGAAGCCGGCGCGAGCGCGATCGGTGAACGCCTGTCCGCACACGGCGGCGCGGGCCGCGCGCTGAATGTCACGGACGCGGCGGCGGTGGAATCGCTGATCGACAACATCGCCAAGGAATTCGGACCGATTTCCGTCCTCGTCAACAACGCCGGCATCACGCGCGATCAATTGCTCATGCGCATGAAAGACGACGACTGGCAGGCGATTCTCGACACCAATCTCACCTCCGTTTACCGAACCTCAAAAGCGGTGATGCGCGGCATGATGAAAGCGCGCAAAGGTCGCATCATCAATATCGCATCGGTGATCGGTTTGACCGGCAATCCGGGTCAGGCCAATTACGCGGCGGCGAAGGCGGGCATCATCGCGTTTTCGAAATCGCTCGCGCGCGAAATCGGCTCGCGCGGCATCACAGTGAATGTCGTGGCGCCCGGCTTCATTGATACGGACATGACCAAAGCATTGCCGGAAGAACAGCGCACCGCGCTGCTCGGGCAGATTGCACTAGGACGCCTCGGCGCGCCCGACGACGTCGCGCAGGCCGTCTTGTTTCTGGCGTCGCCGGCCGCAGCGTATATCACCGGCGAGACCATGCACGTCAACGGCGGCATGTACATGCCGTGACGGCCTGAAACATCTGTTCGGTGGCGCGCGCAATCGGCTTCCACTACAATCCGCGCGCTTGAAGCTACTGATACCAATTCGAGGGAAATGACACATGAGCAGCATTGAAGATCGCGTCAAGAAAATCGTAGTCGAACAGCTCGGCGTCAAAGAAGACGAAGTCACGCCGAATGCGTCGTTCGTCGACGACCTGGGTGCGGATTCGCTCGATACCGTCGAGCTGGTGATGGCCCTCGAAGAAGAATTCGAATGTGAGATTCCGGACGAAGAAGCCGAGAAGATCACCACCGTGCAGCAGGCGGTCGACTACATCAAGGCGCACGTCAAGGCTTGATTTTCCCGCTCCAAGCTCCATACGAAGCTGCGCCCCTGGGCGCAGTTTTCGTTTGCGGACCTCCGAATTGAAATGAGTGTTTGAAATGAGCAAACGTCGCGTCGTCATTACAGGTCTCGGCATCGTCAGTCCCGTCGGCAACGACGTGGCCACGGCGTGGAAAAACATTGTCGAAGGTAAAAGCGGCATCGGTCCGGTCACGCATTTCGACGCGAGCACGTTTCCCACACGCATCGCCGGCGAAGTTCGCGATTTCGATCCCGCCACCGTCGTCGCGCCGAAAGACGTGAAGAAGATGGACCCGTTCATCCACTACGGCATCGCCGCTTCCGTGCAGGCGATGGCGGATTCGGGACTGAAACCGCACGAGGCCGACGAAGAGCGCATCGGCGTCGCCGTCGGCGCGGGCATCGGCGGCATCACGACCATCGAAAAAACCTCGATCGCCTTCAACGAAGGCGGCCAGCGCAAGATCTCGCCGTTCTTCGTGCCGAGTTCGATCATCAACATGGCGTCGGGCGATCTGTCGATCATGTTGGGACTGAAAGGTCCGAACATCGCGTGCGTCACCGCATGCACCACCGGCACGCACAACATCGGACTCGCCGCGCGCATGATCGCGTACGGCGACGCCGACGTGATGGTCGCCGGCGGCGCGGAATACACGACCTCGGGCGTTCCGATGGGCGGCTTCTGTTCCGCGCGCGCGATGTCCACGCGCAACGACGAACCGACCAAAGCAAGCCGTCCGTGGGACAAGGATCGCGACGGATTCGTGCTGTCCGACGGCGCGGGCGTCGTCGTGCTCGAGGAACTCGAACACGCCAAGAAACGCGGCGCGCGCATCTATTGCGAAGTCGTCGGTTTCGGCATGAGCGGCGACGCGTACCACATGACCTCGCCCAGCGAAAACGGCGACGGTGCATCGCGCTGCATGATCGCCGCGTTGAAAGACGCGCAGCTCAATCCGGATCAGATCGGCTACATCAACGCGCACGGCACGTCGACGCAACTGGGCGATCTCGCCGAGACCCAAGGCATCAAATCCGCGTTCGGTGATGCTGCGAAGAAAGTGCCGGTCAGTTCCACCAAATCGATGACTGGCCATCTGCTCGGCGCGGCCGGCGGCGTCGAGGCGATCTTCTCCGTCCTCGCCATCCGCGACAACGTTTTGCCGCCGACCATTAACCTCGACGAGCCCGGCGAAGGGTGCGATCTCGACTACGTGCCGCACACCGCGCGTCAGGCGAAGATCGATACGGTGCTGTCGAACTCGTTCGGCTTCGGCGGCACGAACGGTACGCTGGTTTTCAAACGCTTCTGATTTTCCAGCCGCGTGGACGTTCGCGCCAAGGCGACGCGCGACGACAAGTGCGTCGCCATCGTGCTGCCCGTCGCGCGCGATCTTCTGCCGCTCGCCGCGTCGAATCCGAAACGCTATCCCTGTTTGCTGGAAAGTGTCAGCGGCGGATCTAAGACAGCGCGCTACGACATCCTGTTCGCGTTTCCGCAAGAGACGATCGAACTGCGGCCGGACTCCAAAGAAACCTTTCTCGATAAGCTCGACGACGCGTGGCGCATCGAGAGCAGCGACGAACGCAGCGAGTTGCCGTTCCACGGCGGCTGGTTCGTTTTTCTAACGTACGAACTAGCCGGCGAAATCGAACCGTCGTTGCAGTTGCGACGTGATCACGAAATGCCCGTCGCGGTCGCCGTGCGTTGTCCCGCCGCGATCATCGTCGATCGACGGGCTCAGACGACGACACTGATCGCCGAAAACGAACACGCGGATTTGCTCGATCAACTTCGCCACGACATCGATGCGCCAGCCAGCGACGACGCATTCGTCATCGAATCCATCGAAGAAGACGAGCCGGCAACGTTTCTCGATGGCGTCGGCCGAATTCACGACTACCTTCGCGACGGCGACACGTTCCAAGTCAATCTTTCCCGCGAATGGCGCGCGCGATGCGCTCGCGGCACCACGCCCGCGGCACTTTACGCGCGATTGCGCAAATCGAATCCATCACCTTTCGCCGCGCTGCTGCAATGGAACGAGTGGGCCGTCGTCTCGTCGTCACCCGAACGGTTGGTCGACGTCAGAAATGGCGTCGCGCAGACGCGCCCGATCGCCGGCACACGTCCGCGCATGTCGGATGACGATTCCGAACGCATTCGCGAACTCGTCGCCAATGCGAAAGAGCGCGCCGAGCACGTCATGTTGATCGATCTCGAACGCAATGACCTCGGGCGCGTCTGCGAAGCCGGAACCGTTCGCGTCGACGAACTGATGACCGTCGAAAGCTACGCGCACGTGCACCACATCGTCTCGAACGTCGGCGGAAAATTGCGCGCCGACGTCACGCCGGGCGACGTCATCCGCGCGGTGTTTCCCGGCGGCACGATCACCGGCTGCCCGAAAGTGCGCTGCATGGAAATCATCGCCGAACTTGAAGACGCGCCGCGCGGTGCATACACGGGCGCGATCGGCTATCTCGACCGCAACGGCGACATGGATCTGAACATTCTCATCCGCACACTCACGCTGACCGGCCGCAACGTATGTTTTCGCGCCGGCGCAGGCATCGTCGCGGACTCGGATGCGATGAGCGAACTCGATGAAACGCGCGCCAAGGCACGCGGACTATTGCGTGCGCTCGGCGCACTTTCGTAACGCTGATTCGGGCACAATGTGCGTTCGGTTTTTTGCAGGAAATTCTCGCGCGTGACGGACCGTATTTACAGCCGCGGACGAGGAGTCGTCGCGTTCATCGTCTTGCTACTGCTTATCGCCGGCGGAGTAGCGGCGTACTTCTACGTCGATTACACGCGCTTCTCCGACGCGCCACTCGCACCGCTCGCCGAAACGACGAGCATCGACGTTCCGCTCGGCACCGCGCTGCCCGGCGTCGTGCATTTGATCGACGGCGCGAACATACGCACCGGTCAGCCGCTGTACTGGCGATTTCTCGCGCGCCAGATGAATGTCGCGGGCAAACTGAAAGCCGGCGAATACGCGCTCGATCCCGGCATCACGCCGCGCATGCTGCTGCAGAAAATGGCGGCGGGCGATGTGATCCAGCATCACTTCACCATCGTCGAAGGCTGGACCTTCACGCAGATACGTGCCGCGCTTGCCGCGGATGCCGGCATCAAACCGACGCTCTCAACGCTGGACGACGCGACCGTGATGCGCGATCTCGGCAAGCCCGACATGCCGCCGGAAGGCTGGTTCATGCCCGAAACGTATAGTTACGTGAAAGGCATGTCCGATATGGATTTGCTCAAGCACGCTTACGCCGCGATGCAGAAACAACTCGACGAACGCTGGGCCGGGCGCGCGCCGAATCCGTCGCTGACGTCGCCGTATCAAGCGTTGATTCTCGCGTCGATTGTCGAGAAGGAAACGGCGAAATCCGACGAGCGCCCACAGATCGCCGCCGTGTTCCTGCATCGCTTGCAACTCGGCATGAAACTGCAGACCGATCCAACGGTGATCTACGGTCTCGGCGCTGCGTACGACGGGAAAATTCATCGTCGCGATTTGGATACCGACACACCGTTCAACACCTACACGCGCGCCGGTTTGCCGCCGACACCGATTGCGATGCCCGGCGCTGCCGCGATCGATGCCGTGCTGCATCCGACTGATACCGACGCGTTGTATTTCGTCGCGCGCGGCGACGGCAGTCATGAATTTTCTTCGTCGCTCGACGCGCATAATCGCGCGGTGAGCAAATACCAACTTCACGCGCCGCAATGACCGGAAAACTCATCACGCTCGAAGGCGGCGAGGGCGCCGGCAAAAGCACGGTGCTCGAATCGGTGCGTGCGTTGTTGGTCGAACGCGGTATCGATCTCGTCGTCACGCGCGAGCCCGGCGGAACGCCGGCAGGCGAGGCGATCCGTGCCGTCTTGCTGGATGCGAATTTGCGCGGCATGTGCGCCGAAAGCGAATTGCTGTTGATGTTCGCGTCGCGCGCGCAACTCGTGCGCGATGTGATTCAACCCGCGCTCGCCGCAGGCAAATGGGTGTTGTCCGATCGCTTTACCGATGCGAGTTTTGCGTATCAGGGCGGCGGACGAAAACAACCGACGTCGCGCATCGCCGATCTTGAAGTGTGGGCGGCAGCCGACGTGAAACCCGATCTGACGTTGCTGCTCGACGTATCCGTCGCCGAAGGCATGAAACGCGCGAGCGGTCGCAGTCAGGCCGATCGTATAGAAATGGAAAATGCGGACTTTTTCGAACGTGTCCGCGAAGCGTATCGCGAGCGCGCCGTGAACGACGCGAAACGTTTTCGCGTGATCGATTCGGGCCAGTCGCTCGAAACGGTGTTGTCGGATGTCCTTCGCGTACTTTCGGAATTTCTGGATTCGCAGAAATGACGTTGGCGCCCTGGCTCGAAACCGCGTGGAAGCAACTCGCCGATCGTCGCGAGCGTGGCACGTTGCCGCATGCACTATTGGTCGCAGGCGCAGCGGGCTTGAACAAAAGAGATTTCGCCCACGCGTTTGCGGCGGCATCGTTATGCGAGAACGCGCGCGGCGATCAGCTCGCGTGCGGAAAATGCCGCGCCTGTCTGCTTCTCGCGGCGGGCAGTCATCCTGATCGCGTCAAGGTCGAAATCGAATTGCGCGACGACGGCAAACCGCGCACCGAACTGACGGTCGATCAGATTCGCCGATTAAGCGAACGCCTCGCGCTGACACCGCAATTCGGCGGCCTGCAGATCGCGACGATCGACCCCGCCGACCTGATGAACCAAAGCGCCAGCAACGCGCTGTTGAAAACACTCGAAGAACCGACGCCCGCGACGATCATCGTCTTGATCGCCGATCAGGCTTCGCACTTGTCCGCGACGATCCGCAGCCGCTGCCAGCGCATCGACATCAAACTGCCGGCGCATGCGGACGCGATGTCGTGGCTGACGCAGCAAGGCGTCAAGGACAACATCGCCGAAACCGCGCTCGAAGCCAGCGGCGGCAATCCCGGTCTCGCGCTGAAATGGTCGAAGGAGGGCGGCCTTGCCGTCCGCAATCAGGTTCTCGCTGACTTGCGCAGCTTGCTCACGGGCAGGAATTCGGCGGTGGATATCGCCAATCGCTGGTCGAAGGACGATCCGCAAACCCGGCTGTGGTTCGCCGCCGGATTGATCCGCGACGAGGCGCAAGCCCAGGCGCGCGGCGCTTCCGGACCGCTTGCCTTGACCTCACGCCACGATTTCACCAAGCTATCGCGGTGGTTCGACCACGGCAACCGCGCGCGGGCTCAACTGCGCGGACCGCTGCGGCCGGAACTGGTGGTGCTCGATGCACTGTCCGGATTGAACGATTCTAGGAGCGGATGAGATGGCAGCCGGTGCGATGGGGGGCATGCCGCGGCAAGGCATCTTGTCGCTGGCGATCAAGGACAAAGGGGCGCTGTACAACGCGTACATGCCTTATGTTCGCGGCGGCGGTCTGTTCGTGCCGACCACCAAACGCTACTCGATCGGCGACGAAGTGTTTCTTCTGCTCACGCTGATGGACGACAAGGATCGTCTGCCGGTTGCGGGCAAAGTCGTGTGGATCACGCCCGCCGGCGCGCAGGGGAATCGCACTGCCGGTATCGGCGTGCAGTTCAACGATTCCGCCGACGGCGAAGCCGCGCGAACGAAAATCGAATCGATCCTCGCCGGCATCATCGGCGCCGATCGCGCGACGAACACGATGTGAGCGTTTGGCATCCGTCGTTGTTTCGATGACCGGTAAAAAATATTTCGGCACCGACGGCATTCGCGGCCGCGCGGGGGAGCCGCCGATCACCGCGGAATTCATGCTCGCACTCGGAAGCGCTGCAGGTCGCGTATTGACGACGCAGCAACGCGCCGTCGTCGTCATCGGCAAGGACACGCGCATTTCCGGATACATGCTCGAATCCGCGCTCGAAGCGGGACTCGTTTCCGCCGGCGCCGACGTGCGCTTGCTCGGACCGATGCCGACGCCCGCCGTCGCGTATCTCACGCGTCAACTCGGCGCGAGCGCGGGTGTGGTGATCAGCGCATCGCACAATCCGTATTGGGACAACGGCATCAAGTTCTTCGACGGCAACGGCGAAAAACTCGCGGACGAAACCGAACTCGCCATCGAACGCGAAATCGACGCGCATGCGCCTTCACAAACGTCCGATCGCATCGGCAAAGCCGCGCGCGTGGACGATGCGACAGAACGCTACGAACGTTTCTGCCGCAACGCCGTGCCGAATCTCGACCTGCGCGGCCTGCGCATCGTGCTCGATTGCGCGCACGGCGCGACGTATCACATCGCGCCGGAATTGTTCGAATCGCTTGGCGCGGAAATCCACGCGATCGGCGTGACACCCGACGGACTCAACATCAATCGCGATTGCGGCGCGACGCATCCCGAAGCGTTGCAGGCAGCGGTACGCGAACGTCGCGCGCACCTCGGCATCGCGTTCGACGGCGACGGCGACCGCGTGCAGATGGTCGACGAAAACGGCGAACTCGCCGACGGCGACGATCTGCTTTACGTGCTCGCGTGCGATCGCAGCGAACGCGGTGAATTGCGCGGACCTGTCGTCGGCACCTTGATGACGAACTTCGGCATCGAGCGCGCGATTGCCGAACTCGGCGTCGAATTCGTGCGCGCCAGTGTCGGCGATCGCTACGTTCTGCAGCAACTCAAGCAGCGCGGCGGCTTGCTCGGCGGCGAAGCGTCGGGGCATCTGCTCGCGCTCGACGTCAGTACGACCGGCGACGGCATCGTCAGCGCATTGCTCGTGCTGGACGCGCTCAAACGAAAGGACGTATCGCTCGCGCAGGCTCGATCGAAATTGCGTCGCGTCGCGCAACTCACGATCAATCTGCAAATAGCCGATGGCGCTGCGCTCGTCGCGAAGGACAGCGTGCAAGCCGCTCGCGCTCGCGTGGAAGAAACGTTACGCGGGCGTGGTCGCGTCGTGCTTCGCGCATCGGGCACGGAACCGCTGGTGCGCGTGACGGTCGAAGGCGAAGACGCAGCCGAAGTTCGCGCACTGGCCGATTCGCTCGCCGCAGTCGTAAAATCGGCGGCGACCTGATTTGATTTCGCACGCCATGAACATCCCCACACTCGACATTCGCAGGCTTGATGAAAACGCGTCCGAAACCGATCGCGACGCGTTCGTCGCCGAACTCGGCGCGTCATATCGCGAATGGGGTTTCGCGGGTATTCGCGGCCACGGCATTCCGCAGTCGCTGATCGACGCGGCGTACGACGATTTCGTGCGTTTCTTCGCGTTGC
Organism: Rudaea sp.; assembly: GCA_036271355.1. Lineage (GTDB taxonomy): Bacteria > Pseudomonadota > Gammaproteobacteria > Xanthomonadales > Rhodanobacteraceae > Rudaea. Next base: position 9,729 of record DATBAU010000200.1, read on the forward strand.
CGACCGACGTGAAAATGCAATATCACCTGAAAGGTTCCGGCGGCGCGCGCGGCTACACACCGTTCGGCATAGAGACGGCGAAAGATTCGAAATATGCCGACCTGAAAGAGTTCTTTCATATCGGACGCGAACTACCGCGTGGTTCCAAGTTCTCCGACGTGATGCCGGAAAACGTGTGGCCGCGTGAAGTTCCGGGTTTCCACGAACACGGTCACGCGTTGTACGAAGCGCTCGACACACTCGGTACGCGCGTACTCCGCGCGCTCGCGTTGCACATCGATTTGCCGGAACATTTTTTCGACGACAAAACCAATCTCGGCAATTCGATCCTGCGTCCGATTCACTATCCGCCGATCACGGCTGTCGACGTTCCCAACGTTCGCGCCGGCGCGCACGAAGACATCAATTTCATCACGCTGCTCGTCGGCGCGAGCGCCGCGGGGCTCGAAGTGAAATCGCGCAAGGGCGAATGGGTGCCGTTCACCGCGGAGTCCGACACGATCGTCGTGAACATCGGCGACATGCTGCAGCGGCTGACCAATCACGTGTATCCGTCGACAACCCATCGCGTGACGAATCCGCCGGGCGAGAAAGCGCGCAAGCCGCGTTATTCGGTGCCGTTTTTTCTGCATCCGAATCCGGATGTGCAACTCGCGTCACTCGAATCGTGCATCACGGCGGAGAATCCGCGCCGTTACGAAAATTCGATTACCGCTCATGATTATTTGCAGGAGCGGTTGCGCGAGATCAAGCTGATCTGACCTTTGTCGGCGGCTCGAAGGCGGGAGCGCGACGCTCCACGCCGATTTCTCAGTCGTTGGCCCGCAACGCGAGCCGCAGAGCATCGAGATGCGAACCGTATTGCTCGCTCCACGACCGCGCCTTCGCGCGCGAGGAACGCAGTTGCGCGGCGCTTGCCGTCGCGATGTCGGCTTTCGGGAAATGGGTGGGAACGTCCCGCATCGGCAATCCGCAAAATTCACCGAGCGCGGCGATTTCTTCGTCGCGCCGCGACAGCAATAGCTCGTGTTCCTGGACGCGGATGCGTTCCGGAAATCGTTGTTGCCAGACTTGCATGGCGCGTTCGCAGTCGCGCAAGTAAGCGGCGCATTCGTCAAGACGATACGAGAACAATTGCGCGCCATGGCTGAAGCGTTGCCGGAAGCAACCGAAGCAGGTGTCCACGGCGTCGCGTCGCGTGTAGATGATGCGCGCTCCCGGCAACATGCGCGCGATCGCGCCGATATAAATCCAGTTGCCGCAGCGTTTGTCGGTGAACACGGACGCGCCGCCGCGTTGTTCGGCGACGGCTGCCAGATATTCTTCGCCGAGGCGCGTCCAGTCTTGCGGTTTCGCAGCCGCCACCCATTCGGGAAACGCCATGCCACGGATCTTCGATTCGTTTTCGATGATGTCGTGCAGCACCGACAGTTCACCGCCGGCGGAAACCGCGTCATGTTGTCCGATCGACTGCTCGACCAGCGTCGAGCCGGTGCGCGGCAATCCGAGGATGAAAAGCACGCCGTGTCCGCGCTGCGACTCCGCTGTCGCGTGCGGCGCTTGGAATGCGTCGAGAATATCGGTCACGAAACGGCTGTAAGCGGCCGCGTCCCAGGCCACGCGACCGCGTTCGGCCGTATTCGCTTCGACGAGCCATGCGAACGCCGATGCATAATCGCCTTGTTGTTCGGCATACCGGCTCAACGCGAACTGGATGCCGATGCCGTCTTCTTCGGATGCGGCGCCGACATGTTCGCGCAACGCGTCGGCGTCGGCAGCGGTTAGCGATTTTTCGCCGAGCGATGCAAGTGCGAACCACGTCGAGCCATCCATCGGATACTTCGACACCTGCTCCCGATACAGCCGTTCGGCGGCGTCGAGTTGTCCGGTCGCGACGAAGGCGGTCGCCAGCCGCAGCCGCGACGCGCTGTGTTCGCCCAGCGTCAACGCGTGAAGCAGAATAGGGATTGCCTGAGCGAACTGCGCGTGTTCGACGAGCGTCTTGCCCCAGTTCGCCAAAAGCTTGAGGTTGTCGGGACGCAATCGACACGCGTGGCCGAATGCGTCGGCGGCGATTCTCCATTGGCCCAGCGCATCGCGAATCATGCCGAGGACGTTCCAGGCCAACGGATCGCGCGCGTCGAGAACCGTCGCGCGCTGCGCGTGGATCGCTGCTTGGTCCAGATTTCCACACCGGAATTCGGCGAGCGCGAGCAGTCGGCACGTTTCAGGTCGCTCATCGCCGTTCGACACCAACGCCTGAAGGCGGATTTCCGCTGCTCGGAAATCACCCGCGCGCAATGCGTCGACGGCTTGCGTCAACTCCTGCGAAGAAAAATCCAGCGTCGATGGAGGGGTCTGTCGTTCCGTGTTCATCACTCCGGCGGATGAGTCCTGCCGACGTCAGGACGCGTTCGTATTCTCAGTCTCGGTTCGTAATCATTCGCTTAAATTCGTCGCGGTTCCATGATCGTATGGGGGCACCTGTCGGACGCCAGCCGCGCTAATCGGCACGTCGAAAACGGTTCGAGCGTTTCTGGATCGCGCGCAGCGCGAATTTGTCCGGCATCAGTTTCAGCGCGGACTTGATGAACCGATTCAAGCGCCCCGTCACGTAGACGATTTCGCCGCGTTCCATCGCGTCGATGCCTTCGCGCACCACGTCGGATGCGGGCGACCACATATAGCTCGGCATTTTCGATACGGTCGCGCGCGTGCCGACGACGTCGTGAAATTCCGAGTAGGTGAAACCGGGACAGACCGCGCAAACCTTCACGCCCTTGTCGGCGTTTTCGAGCGCGAGCGATTGCGAAAATTTGATCACGAACGCTTTCGACGCGGCATACAGCGTATGTCCGGCCGAGCCCGGCATGTGTCCCGCGAGCGACGCAATGTTGGCGATGCGTCCGTAACCGCGCGCCTGCATTGCGGGCAGGAGTTGGTAGATCAATTCGCACGGCGCGGTCATCAGCACTTGCATGGAATCGAGATGTGTTCGCCAACTCGGCGTGAGGAAACTTCCGCCGACGCCGTAACCGGCGTTGTTGACGAGAATGTCGACGTTCACGCCGCGCCGTTCGATTTCCGCGCATAAGTTCCCGATGGCGTTCGTATCGGACAAATCCGCGGCGATGCATTCGATTCGCACGCCGTGCTTGTCGCGCAATTCCGATGCGAGCGTTTCGAGTCGATCGAGCCGGCGTGCCGTGATGACCAGCGATGCGCCACGTTCCGCCAGTTGCCGCGCGAATTCCGCACCGATGCCGGCTGACGCGCCGGTCACGAGCGCACATCGGTTTGCGTATAGTTTTTCCATCGCCGAAGTCTAGCGCGTTGCGTGCGGCCGTCGGCGTAGCTATCCTCGCGGCCCTCCGAGAGGTCCACCGGTTTAGGATCGGCCATGCGCAAAAAACTCGTCGCGGGAAACTGGAAGATGCACGGATCGCGTGCGATGGCGTCCTCATTGGTCGGCGAATTGGCGAAGCACATCCACGGAACGTCCGACGTGGCGGTGCTGCCGCCGTTTCCCTATCTCGGCGAACTGATCGAGAAATTCGACGGCAGCGGAATCGCCTTCGGCGCGCAGGATGTGAGCGAGCGCGTGCGCGGCGCTTACACCGGCGAAGTCAGCGCGGACATGCTCGTCGATGTCGGTTGCCGCTACGTGCTGGTTGGGCATTCGGAGCGGCGTCAGTATCACGGCGAATCCAACGAACTCGTGGCGGCGAAATTCGACGTCGCGCGCGAAGCGGGGCTCACGCCGATTCTTTGTGTTGGCGAGACCCTTGAACAACGCGATTCCGGCGCCACTGATGGAGTGATCGATTCGCAGATCGATGCGGTGCTCTCGCGTTGCGGCATCGAGGCGTTCGGCACGGCGGTTCTGGCGTACGAACCGGTTTGGGCGATCGGCACCGGCCGCACGGCGACGCCGGATCAGGCCCAGGCGGTGCACGCGCGGATCCGTGGCAAGCTGGCGCTCGACAATGCTACAATCGCGGGCTCGCTGCGCATCTTGTATGGCGGCAGCGTCAAGCCCGACAGCGCCTCCGGGTTGTTCGGGCAGCCGGACATCGACGGCGGACTGATCGGCGGGGCCTCCCTGGTGGCTGCGGATTTCCTCGC
>DATBAU010000201.1:0-2232 GCA_036271355.1 Rudaea sp.
CTCAGATCGATTCCGCAACTGTCGAAATGCTCGCGGTACGGCGCGAAGTCCTGACCGACCGTTCCCATCGGCAGCGGCTCGCCGCCGAGCAGCTTGAGGTTGTAGCTGATGTTGCCCGCGCAGCCGCCGAATTCCTTGCGCATGCGCGGCACCAGAAACGCCACGTTCAGCATGTGCACCTTGTCGGGCAGGATGTGGTTCTTGAACTGATCCTGGAACACCATGATCGTGTCGTACGCGAGCGAACCGCAAATCAAAGCAGACATCGAAAATTCCCGCCAAATGAATTTATGAATTCAGTTTTTCGCGCAGCAGCATATTGAGCTGCTGCGGATTGCCTTGCCCGCGCAGCCGTTTCATCGATTGACCGACGAAGAACTGCAGCAGCTTGTCGTTGCCCGCGCGGAATTCGGCCACTTGCGCTGGAAATTCCGCGAGCACCGCGTCGATCGCCGAGGCGAGCGCACCGCTATCGGAAATCTGTTTCAGGCCGCGCGCGGTGATGATTGTATCGGCATCGCCCTCGCCCGCCCACATCGCGGCGAAAACGTCCTTCGCGATCTTGCCGGAAATGACGCCGTCGCGAACGCGCGCGATCAATTGCGCGAGTTGCGCGGAATTCACCTGCGACGATTCGATCGACACATTCGCCGCGTTCAGCGCGGCGGTCAGTTCGCCGAGAATCCAGTTCGCGCACGTCTTCGCGTCGTTCGGATTGACGGCGTGCATCGCTTCGAAATAATCCGATGTCGCTTTGTCGGCGCACAGTTGCGCGGCGTCGATGTCGGGAAGTCCGAGCGTTTCGACGTAACGCGAACGCCGCGCCGCCGGGAGTTCGGGCATCGCCTTGCGCACCGATTCGATGTCCTTCGCGGAAACTGTCAGCGGCGGCAAATCCGGATCGGGGAAATAGCGGTAATCGTCCGCATCTTCCTTGCTGCGCATCGGACGCGTGCGGTGATGCGCGGCGTCGTACAGACGCGTTTCCTGCGCGATCGTTTCGCCGTTTTCGAGCGCGCGGATCTGGCGTTCGATTTCGTATTCGATCGCCTTCTCGACGAACCGGAATGAATTCACGTTCTTGATTTCCGTGCGCGTGCCGAGCCGCACCGTTCCCGCCGGACGCACCGACACGTTCGCATCGCAACGGAACGAACCTTCCTGCATGTTGCCGTCGCAGATGCCGAGCCAGCGCACGAGCGTGTGCATCGTGCGCATGTACGCGACGGCTTCCTGCGCCGAATGCAACACGGGCGCCGAGACGATTTCGAGCAGCGGCGTTCCGGCGCGATTGAAATCGATGCCGGTGGCCGCGTGGAATTCCTCGTGCAGCGATTTGCCGGCGTCTTCTTCCAGATGCGCGCGCTGCACGATGACATCGAGTGTGCGGCCGTCGTCGAGACGCACGCCGAGAATGCCGTCGCTCACGATCGGCAATTCGTATTGACTGATCTGATAGCCTTTCGGCAAATCGGGATAAAAGTAGTTTTTGCGCGCGAAACTACTTTTCGGCGCGATGGTTGCGTTGATCGCGAGGCCGAAGCGAATCGCCTTTTCGAGCACCGCGCGATTGAGAACCGGCAACGTGCCCGGCAACGCCACATCGACCGCGCTCGCCTGCGTGTTCGGCTCGGCGCCGTACGCGGTCGATGCGCCGGAGAACAACTTGCTCGCCGTGTTGAGCTGCGCGTGGATTTCCAGACCGATGACCGGTTGCCATTCGCTCATGCGGATTTCTCCGGCGTGCGCAAATGGAAATCGGTCGCTTGCTGAAGATGATGTCCGGCGCTGAGCAAACGCGATTCGGCGAATGCCGGCGCGAGCAGTTGCAGACCAACTGGCAACCCTTCGCTGAATCCCGCCGGCAGCGAAATTCCCGGCAATCCAGCGAGGTTCGCGGCGACGGTGTTCACGTCGGCCGCATACATCGCGAGCGGATCGGATTTCTCCCCGAGCTTGAACGCGACCGTTGGCGCCGTCGGTCCGGCGATCAGATCGACGGTTTTGAATGCCTGCGCGAAATCGTCGGCGATCATGCGTCGCGCGCGCTGCGCGCGAAGGTAATACGCGTCGTAGTAGCCAGCGGAAAGCACATAGGTGCCGACGAGAATGCGTCGCTTCACTTCCGCGCCGAATCCTTCGGTGCGTGTGCGTGTATACAAATCGTCGAGCGATTTCGGTTCGGCGCAGCGATAGCCGAAACGCACGCCGTCGTAGCGCGCGAGATTGCTC
>DATBAU010000202.1:0-5046 GCA_036271355.1 Rudaea sp.
GCAGTCGGCTGAACTTCTGCGACAATATCTGGGTGAAAACAATCCGCGCACCCAGCAGGCGATAGCGCTGACGCAGGTTGCGCCGGCTCACTGAGCCGATTTGCCTCCGGAAGCGCCGCGTCAGTCGACAGCGGTGCCTGCTCAGGCTATAAATCACCTGAGAAAATTGGGCCAACTCCTTTTGTGACCGAAGAAATTTTGATCAACGTCACCCCGCGCGAAACGCGCGTCGCGGTGGTCGAAAACGGCATGCTGCAAGAAGTGCACGTCGAACGTGCGCATCGGCGCGGCTATGTCGGCAACATTTACAAAGGCCGTGTCAGCCGGGTCATGCCGGGCATGCAGGCCGCGTTCGTCGAAATCGGGTTGGAACGCGCGGCATTTCTGCACGCGTCGGACATCCTCCGCGCGATGCCGGCGCTGCTCGCCGAAAACGGCGACAGCAACGGAACGCCGCCGGCGGCCGCGACACCGATCAGCGAACTCGTGCGCGACGGTCAGGACATCGTCGTGCAAGTCGTCAAGGATCCGATCGGCAGCAAAGGCGCGCGGCTGACGACGAACCTGTCGGTGCCGTCGCGTTATCTCGTGTTGCTACCGTACGTGAAAGTGGTCGGCGTGTCGGTGCGCATCGAGGACGAAGTCGAACGCACGCGCTTGAAGGAAATGCTGCAAGCGCTCGCCGCCGAAAGCAATGTCGGCTACATCATGCGCACGAATGCGGAAGGCCAGCCGCGCGAGGCGTTGAGCGAAGACGTCGATTACCTCACCAAACTTTGGCAATCGCTGCAGGAACGCATCGTCACGGCGAAACCGGGCGAGCGGATTTATGAAGATCTTTCGCTGCCTCTGCGAGCATTGCGGGATCTGATGCGCCGTGATGTCGAGAAGGTGCGCGTGGATTCCCGCGAAACCTTCGATCGCATGCTCGGATTCGCGAAACTGTTTATGCCCGACATGGCCGAGCGCATCGAGCACTATCCCGGCGAGCGGCCCATTTTCGATCTGTACGGTGTCGAGGACGAAGTTCAGCGTGCGCTCAAGAAAGAAGTTCCATTGAAGTCCGGTGGTTATCTCGTGATCGATCAAACCGAGGCGATGACGACGATCGACGTGAACACGGGCGCGTTTCTGGGCCATCGCAACCTCGAAGAGACGGTTTACAAGACGAACCTTGAAGCGGCTCAGGCGGCTGCGCGTCAGCTTCGCCTGCGTAATCTCGGCGGCATCATCATCATCGATTTCATCGACATGACCGACGAGGAACACAAACGCCAGGTTTTGCGCATGCTGGAAAAATCCCTCGTGCGCGATCACGCCAAAACCACGGTGTACGAAATGACCTCGCTCGGACTCGTGCAGATGACGCGCAAGCGCACGGTCGAAAGTCTCGAACGCCAACTGTGCGAACCGTGCTCGACGTGCGAAGGCCGCGGCAGCATCAAGACATCGGAAACGGTAACGTACGAAATCTTCCGCGAGATCACGCGCGCGGTGCGTCAGTTCGAAGCGAAAAAACTGCTCGTGCTCGCCGCGCCGAAAGTCGTCGCGCGCATTCTCGACGAGGAATCCGCCGCTGTCGCGGAGCTCGAGGAATTCATCGGCAAGACCATCCGCTTTCAGCCCGAGGAGCATTACGCGCAGGAGCAATACGATGTCGTATTGCTTTAGGCCGCAGGAAACCGGGCCGTGAGTTGGAAACGCGGCGCGCATCATGTGCGCCTGTTCGTGCAGGCGCTGTTCGCGGTCTTCGTGATCACGGCCGCCGTCGTCGTCGGCCTCGGGCAGCTCGCGCTGCCGTGGATCGTCAGCCATCCGGAAAAGATCAGCGCGTTCCTGAGCGACAAGCTGCATCGCCCCGTCAACCTCGACGGCGTGGAAGGACAATGGGAACACGACGGTCCCGTGCTTACGTTGCACGGCGTACACATCGCACCCGCATCGCCCGAACAGCCGCCGCTCACGATTCCGCAGGCACAGCTCAAGATCAATTTCCTTGGACCTTTCCGCCACAATCAGGCGTGGAACGAATTCCGCCTCGTCGGCCTCGATCTGCATCTCGTGCGCAACGCCGCCGGCGATTGGCGCTTGCAAGGTCTCGACACCGCCTCGACGGGCGGCGACGACGAATCATCGCCGCTGTTCGAACTCGGTTCGCTCGTGCTGCGCGACGTCAGGTTCACCATCGACGACACCACCGCCGGCCGCCACATCGTGCTCGGATCGGATGAAATCCGCCTGATCAATTCCGGCGATTACCATCGCGTGCTCGCGCGCGTGAAATCCGTGCAGACGCCCGGCGCCGCGCCGATCGACGCCATCGCCGAATACGACAGCGGCAAGAAAGACGGCCGCTTCTATCTCGGCGGCGCCGCGCTCGACATCGCCGCGATGGTGCGCGGCACGCCGCTGGCCGGCTGGCAACTCGAACGCGGCGAAGGCCGCGTGCAGGTGTGGGCCGAATGGACGCACGACCAACTGCGGCAACTGAAAGCGGAAGTGGACGTGCGCAACGTCGTGATGACCACGCCGCAGCCGATTTCCGTTTCGAACAAACAGTCCATCGTGCCGCGCACCGCGTTCGACCGCATCGCCTTCGGCGCGCGCTGGCGGCGCGACGAACACGGCTGGGACGCCGACATCGGCGACTTCGCCGTTGCGCGGCAGGGCGTCGCCGCGCCCGTCGCGAGTATACACGTGGAAAAAGTCGAGGGCGACGATCCGGAACTGCCGACGTACAACGTCCGCGCCGACAATCTCGAACTCGCCGCGCCGGCGAGCGTGGCGATGCTCAGCGACGCGCTTCCCGAAGTGTGGCGCCAATGGTTGTACGAAGCCGATCCGCTCGGCGACGTGCGCGACTTCGAATTGCGCTACGTCAACGGCAAAGATTTCGACGTGAAGGGCAGCGTCACCGGCATCGCCTGGCATTCGGTCGGCGCGATTCCCGGCGTGAGCAGCCTGACCGCATCGCTGCTCGGCGATCAGGAATCGTTGTCGTTGTCGCTGCCCGCGAAAACGCCGTTCGGATTCGACACGCCGAAAGTGTTCCGTCAGCCGTTCCAGTTTTCCAATTTCGCCGGTGACGTGGCCATCTATCGCGGCGACGAATCGTGGTTCATCCAAACCGACGCGGTCGATTTCGACGGATCGAATTTCGGCGGCCAGCTTCGCGGCACCGTCGAACTGCACGACGACGGATCGAAACCGTCGCTCGATGTCGCCGCCGTCGTCACGCACGCGCAGGCGCAAGCCTCGCATCTGTTCTGGCCGATCAACTCGATGCCGCCGCAGACGGTGAACTTCCTCGACCGTGCGATCGAATCGGGCAACGTCAGCGTCGGCCGCGCGGTGTTTCGCGGCGATCTCGCCGATTGGCCGTTCCGCAATTTCACCGGACGCTTCGAGGCGCGCGCTGAAGTGGAAGACGTGCGTCTCCCGTATCTGCCCGACTGGCCGGCCGCCGAGCATTTGCGCGCGAGCGCGAGTTTCGTCAACACGAGCTTGCACGTCGAGGCGAGCGGCGCTCAGGCGATGGGCGTGAAAGTCGACCACGCCGTCGCGAACTTCGCCGACTTCGGCGACGCCGTCATGGAACTCGATGTCAATGCCAGCGGCGCGGGCAAGGATTTGCTGTCGTTCCTGAAATCCACGCCCATCGGACAGCATTTCGGCGCGCAGCTTCTCGGCGTCGGCATGACCGGCAACAGCGACGTCGATTTCCATCTGGAGGTTCCGCTCAAGCACGCCGAAGCGATGGAACTCGACGGCAAAGCGCAACTCACTGACGCGGATTTATCGGACGCGAAATACAACATCCATTTCAAGGATGCGAAGGGCGAAATCCGCTTCAACCAGCGCGGCTTCATCGCCGACAATCTTGCTGTGACGATGAACGACAAGCCGGCGAAATTCCGCCTCGCCGTCGGCGGATTCGCCGCCGATCCGCATCACGGTGCGGAAGGTGCGCTGCAAGCGGACCTGCCCGCGCGCGACCTGCTCGCGTACGCGCCGATGCTCGAAGGCTATAGCGACCGCGTGACCGGCAATGCCGCGTGGAACATCACGTTCACCGCCGACAACGACACGGTGAAAACGCCGACGACGCGCATCGCGGTGAAATCCGATTTGCGCGGCGTCGCGCTCGATCTGCCCGCGCCGCTCGCGAAATCGGCCGAGATGGCGATGCCGCTGTCGCTGACGCTCGATCCGCCGACGGCGGGCGGCAACGTCGATCTCACGCTTGGCAGCGAACTGTTCATGCACGGACGGCTCGTTTCGGCGACGCAGCCGTTCGCTGCGAACATCAACATCGGCGCCGACACCACCGCGCCGCTGCCGCCCGCCGGACTGATGATTCGCGGCGTCACTTCGCAACTCGACGTCACCGGCTGGATGGATTTCGCCACCAGTGACGCATCGCCCAACAGCGGGAGCAGCGACAGCGATGTGCTCGCCGGCATCGATGTGCGCACCGACGCGTTGCTCGCGTACACGCGTGATTTCGGTCCGGCCGCGTTCACGCTCACGCCGGTCAAGGATGCGCTCGATCTCAAGTTCACCGGCGACACGATCAACGGCACGCTGCACATTCCGACGGTCGATCTGAAACGTCGCGGCGTCACCGCCGAGTTCAGCAAACTTTATTGGCCCGACTCGAAAGATGCCGACGACGACAATCAGGTCACGACCGAAAATCCCGCGTCGGTTCCGCCGCTACATATTCGAATCGACGATTTTCATCTCGGCCAAAGCGAATTCGGCAAGACGACCGTCGAAAGTTATCCGGTGTCCACCGGCGCGCATTTCGAGCAAGTGAGCACGCATTCCAACAATGTCGAAATGCGCGCACACGGCGACTGGCTCGGCCGTCCCGGCAGCGACCGTTCCACGTTTTCCATCGATCTCAGCGCGCACAACCTCGGCCGCATGCTCGGGTCGTTCGGTTACGCCGGCGTCGTCGACAACGGCGAAACCGTCGCGCACATGGAAGGAAGCTGGTCCGGCGCCCCGTCGAATTTCGCGCTGGCGCGACTCGATGGCACG
>DATBAU010000203.1:0-4499 GCA_036271355.1 Rudaea sp.
AACGCGCCCAAACGCGAACCGGTGATCTGCATGTTTCCCAACTGCAGTTGCGTCGTCATGCGCCGTTTCGCGATGGCGTCGCCATAGCGCACCATCAGTTCGTCGCGGAGTTGTTGCGCGTGTTTGAGTTGCTCTGGCGAAAGCGTCGATTTGAACCGATCGCGCGTCGCAACGAACGCCGGGTAATTGCGCTCCGCGGCTACCTCGAGCCACGCTTCCCCCGTCACCGGATCTTTTTACCCGCCTTCGCCGTTGATGTACATCAAGCCGAGACTGAGTTGCGAAAACTTGTCGGCGTAAAGCGCGCCATACTCGAAGTATTCTCGCGCATCGCGATAGTCGCGATTCGAGTAATAACGCATCGCGGAAAATTCGCCGAACAAATCCGGATGAAACCAGGTGGACGCGTTGTTCATCGAAATCAACTTTCGTTTCACCACAGGATCATCGCGCGGGTCGTCCGGCGTCTCGGCGACGGCCATTGCAGTCACGAAGACGAGTGCGGTGAGACTGACGAACTGGCGGGTGTTCACGACTCTCTACGTCCAACGCTACGACGCGGCAGCGGTGAAGAAACTTTTACTCCTCTCGCGGGGCGACCGACAAGTACCCCGCAAAATGGTCGCGTTCAAAAAAGGCCACACGCGCGCACGCCTCGCGCTTCGCGCGCAAAACTAGAACGGCAGTTTATACGGCGACAACGATGCGGGTTCCGCGATCGAACGCGTGCCGTTCTTGTCGGTTACCGAAAAAACGACACCACGCCGACGCGTATACATGAACGTTTCTTGCGACGGCGCGGTGAAAACGTACCGGTCGGCCGCCACGGCGTTGTCCATCTCCGCGTTGTAATGCACTTCCACCAAACACGGAAACGCGCCGTCGCACACCGAACTGCTAACGACACGCGACGATCGTATGCCGTTCAAGTCCAGCCACGCGGGGCGACCTTTCGCGAGTGTGTCGGGCGCGAAGAAAACACTGATGTCGTACCGATCGGGTTCGGCGGAATAGAACTGTCCGTCGGCACTGCGCACGACGAACGGACCCGAGCCGGACCATTTCGCCAGCGCCGATTCGTAGGCCGTTGAGGTCGATGCATTCGCTGCGATCATTTGCGTCTGGTCGATCATCAGCATGCGTTCGGCGGGAATCGCCTTCATGAGCTTTTGCGCCATCGTGGGCGAATCGCCGATCCGTCCGGTCTTGTAAATGTGGTCGTGGCCCGCGTGAATGACGATTCGCGCGTCCGGGTCCGACCGGATGATCTTGAGCAGATTCTCCGCCTGCGCCGCCTCACGTTTTTCCGGCGAAAATCCCTGCGCCGACGAGTGCTCGTACGGCACGACCTTGAATCCGAGCTCGATAGCGGAACGAACGAGTTCGCCGAACACCGGCTCCTTGGTATACGTGCCGCTGCTTTCGAGCGGAAAGCCGCGCTGCGTCAGATCGTCGGGCGTCGGATCGAGCGCTTCCAGCGCCAGGTAGTTGAAGCCGTCCTGTCGCAGTTTCGGCAACAGCCGCAACGTGACAATGCGTGTCTTGGGAAGAATGTGGATTTCGTTGAACAAAACTACTTTCTTTCCGGCTGCCCGCTCCATGATTTGTTCGACGGGCACGTCGACGCTATCGGTCGGCAAAGGTTGCTGTTTGGCGACTCTCGCAAGCGGCGTCTGCAGTGCTAGCGCGCTTTGCGCGGTGACGTAGTCGCCGACGAACGACAAGTGCGTCAGGGCCTCCTGCGACTCGTCGCAAGACACTGATGCAATGGCACTCAGATAATCACCGAGAAGCACCGCGCCGACGTTCGACTGACCACGTTCGCTGTCGCCCGCAATCACCGTGCCGTGGAAGACGAGCGACATCACGATTGTCGTTGCCGAAGGAAATCGACGTTGCGTCGTTATAATTCTCATCCATACTCCGCATGTGAAGCGGCAGCCGATGGTTCGACGATACCAAAACCAATATGGCGAATAACATCGAACTAACAGCGAATGAAGTAACGTCACGGACGAAACCGTTTCGAGCCAACCCCGGTACTCATTCGACGATCGGCTGGTTCTCGGCAAAAAAGGGCGCAATGCTAACCACAGAAGAAAACGGTTTTCTCCGTTCGACGAACGGGGAATCGATGCAACTCCGCCCGTCACGTTTCCATTCCGAAATTCCGCATTCCGAAAAGAAGTACGCTCATTAGTACGCCCAGCCGAGACGAAACCGTATCGCGCGTCGAGCATCCGAGCGCGCTTGAGTGGTCGAGACAACTCGCCTCCTATCAGAAACCCGGAACGCTGCGCGCCAGCGTTGAATTGCTGATCACGATCGTGCCGTTCATGCTCTGCTGGTACGGCTTGTACTGGAGCTACGCGAACGGACATCCGCTGCTGTATGTCGCGCTGATGTTTCCGGCCGTCGGCTTCTTCGTGCGAATGTTCCTGATTCAGCACGATTGCGGACATCAGGCATTTTTTCCGAAGCGGCGCGCGAACGACTGGCTCGGCCGCACACTCGGTGTACTGACGCTGACAGCCTACGAACATTGGCGGCGCGCGCACGCGATTCATCATGCGACGTCGGGCAATCTATCGCGGCGCGGTGTCGGCGATATCGATACGCTGACGGTCGCCGAGTACCGGGCGCGCGAACCGTGGCAGCGCTGGCGGTATCGGTTGTACCGCAGTCCGGCGGTGATGTTCGCGATTGGGCCGTCTTTCGTTTTCATTCTGCAGAATCGTATTCCCGCCGGCTTTCTGCGCGGTGGCTGGCGGCCGTGGGCCAGCACGATGGGGACGAATCTGACGATTGCGCTGGTCGCGGGCGCGCTGGTGGCGACGATCGGCTGGCGTGCCGTGTTGATCGTCCACGTGCCGATCATGATGCTGAGTGCGGCGCTGGGTGGATGGCTGTTTTACGTCCAGCACCAATTCTCCGAAACGAGCTGGGACGAGAGCCACCAATGGAGCGTGCGCGAAGCTGCGCTGCACGGCAGCTCGCATTACGCCTTGCCACCGCCGCTGCGCTGGTTCACCGCGAACATCGGCGTGCATCACGTGCATCATCTGTGCAGTCGCATTCCGTTCTATCGGTTGCCGCGCGTGATCGCGGATTTTCCCGAACTCGGTTCCACCGGACGCCTGACATTGTGGCAAAGCCTCAAATGCGTTCGCCTCGTTCTGTGGGACGAAGCCGGACGTCGTCTGGTCACGTTCCGCGACGCCATGTCCATCATCGAGAGAAGCAGTGCTTGAGTCGACGGCTATCCGGACGTACGCGCTAATGCGCGAAACAGGTTTGCGCTTCTTCGGTGCCTCACTTTTTTTATCCCGGCACATGCGATGACGACGATTCCCTCGATTAAACAACGCGCCAGCGAAAACCTCGTGCCGATGTTCCACTTTCGGCTGAGCAAAGGGCAAAGCATCGGCCCGAACGAACTGCGGTCGATCTGGCAAGACGCGTGCGGCATTCGCGAAGTCACCATCGGACGAACCAGCCGCGGCGACAATTTCCTGTATTCGCTCGGCGCGCCGCAACGCGTGATGCATTCGCAAGTTGTCGAAGAACGCTTGCGCGCGTTGCTCGGCACATACCTGCCCAACGCGACGATCGATCTCGTTCGTATCTGACGCGGCACATCGGCCGACACCACTCACCGTCGCAGTCCCGTTGCTAGAATCGCGCATGATTCGGCAAGGAGTCATCGCGTGCAGGCGATCGCGTACAACGAATACGGAACGCCCGATGTCCTTCAACTCCGCGATGTCGTGCGACCCGAACCGCTCGACGACGAAGTGCTCATCAACGTGCACGCGGCCTCCGTCAACGCGTACGACTGGCATTTCCTGACCGCCGACGTATTCCTGATCCGATTGATCAGCGGCGGCCTGTTGCGCCCGAAGCGAACGACACTCGGCGCCGACGTCGCCGGGAAAATCGCCGCGATCGGAAAAAACGTCACGCGCTTCCGCCTCGGCGACGATGTATTCGGCGTCGCGAAACGCGCTACCGGCGGCTTCGCCGAATTCGTCCGCGCGCCGGAAAAATCCCTCGAATCGAAACCGGAAAATATATCGTTCGACGAAGCGGCCGCTGTTCCGATCGCCGCGATCACCGCATTGCAAGGCCTCCGCGACAAAGGCCGCATCAAGCCCGGACACGACGTCCTGATCCACGGCGCGTCGGGTGGTGTGGGCACGTTCGCGATCCAGATCGCCCGATCATTCGGCGCCCACGTCACCGCGGTCTGCAGTTCGGGCAACGTGGAACGGGCACGCCTATTGGGCGCGAACCGCGTCATCGATTACACCGCCGACGATTTCTCCGCGCGCGGCGAACGCTACGATCTTATCTTCGTCGCGAACGGAAACCGCTCGCTTTTCGATTACAAACGCGCGTTGAAGCCGAACGGGATTTGCGTCCTCGCCGGCGGCGGCAGCGGTTCCGTCGGCGAGATCGTGAGCGGCCTCGCGCTCGCGACCTGGATATCGAAAACCTCG
>DATBAU010000204.1:0-26569 GCA_036271355.1 Rudaea sp.
CGACGACGGTTGGCTGATCGACACACAAAAATGGCTCGACGATCCGAATCATCATCAGTCGAAAGGCGAGCACGGTTACGACAACGACGGTCCCAAGATGCGCGCGCTGTTCGTCGCGCACGGACCCGCGTTCAAACACGGGCTGATCGTTCCCGAGTTCGACAACGTGGACGTCTATCCGTTGCTCACGGCGATCCTGCACGTCAAGCCGGGAGCGAACGACGGACATCTCGCCGACGTCGCGGGCATGCTCGCCAAACCCTGATCAGCGCCGACGTTTCGACGCGAACGATTCGGCCGCCGCCGAAACATCGCTCGCGATATCGCGCAACTGCTCGATGCGCCCGTCCGACAACAACCGTCCGACGTCCGCCTGCGTCTTTTTCCACAACGGCAGCGCCGCGGCGATCTTGTTGCGCCCTGCCCGCGTGAGGCGAACTTCCGTCACACGCTGATCGCTGCCTGGAGCGAGTTCGACGAGCCGGTCGCGCTCCAGCGGCGCGAGGTTGCGCGCGAGCGTGGTGCGATCGAGCGCCATCTCATCGGCGAGCGCAGTGATGGCGACCGGCTCATTGCGCTCGACCGCGCGCAGCAGCGAAAACTGCGTGATCTTGATGCCGGACGGCGCCAATGCGGCGTCGTACAGATTGCTGATCGCGCGCGTGGCGCGGCGCAGGTTCGTACACAGGCAAACCGGTTTGTACTGACTATCGACTTGAGTTTCCATAATTAGGTGTATATACTCCTTTTTCCGAGGAACGCAAGATTTTCGGCATGATCCTTCCGCTCGCCACTCGTTTGCGCGGCCGTTTGCATTACGCGTGGATCGTCGCCGCGCTGACGTTCGTGACCTTGCTCGTCGTCGCCGGAATCCGCGCGACGCCGAGTGTTTTGATTGTGCCGCTCGAAAAAGCGTTCGGCTGGAGCCGCGATCGCATCACGCTCGCCGTATCGATCGGCCTGTTTCTTTTCGGACTGATGGGCCCGTTCGCCGCCGCGGCGATGCAGCGTTTCGGCGTGCGCCGCACGATGATCGTCGCGCTCACATTGTTATCGGCCGCGATGATCGGCAGTTCGTTCGTCGACTCGCCGTTTCAACTGATCCTGACGTGGGGCGTCCTCGCCGGCATCGGCACCGGTTCGATGGCGATGGTGCTCGGCGTGACCATCGTCAACCGCTGGTTCGAATCGCGGCGCGGGACTATTCTGGGTTTGCTGACCGCGAGCACGGCGACCGGCCAACTCGTATTCCTGCCGGTGCTCGCGTGGGTCGCGTTGCATCACGACTGGCGCGTGGTGGTGTGGATCGTGGGCATCGTCGCGCTCGCGCTGATTCCGCTCGTCGCGCTATTCCTGCCCGAACGGCCAGCCGATGTCGGCCTCGATCGCTTGGGCGCGACCGAGGCCGATGCTCCCGCGCTCGCATCCGTGAATCCGATCGTCGCCGCGTTTCGCGCGCTGCGCGACGCGTCGCGCACGCGAACATTCTGGGTATTGTTCCTGACCTTTTTCATCTGCGGCCTGAGCACGAACGGGCTCATCGGCACACACCTCATCGCGTTCTGCGCTGACAACGGCATTCCCGAAGTGCAAGCCGCCGGCATGCTCGCCGCGATGGGTTTGTTCGACATCGCGGGCACGACGTTTTCCGGCTGGCTATCGGATCGTTACGACAATCGTCTGTTGCTGTTCGCATACTACGGGCTGCGCGGAGTGTCGCTGATGTACCTGCCCTTCTCCGATTTCAGTTTCTACGGGCTCGGATTGTTCACGATGTTCTACGGCCTCGACTGGATCGCAACCGTGCCGCCGACCGTGCGTCTCACCAACGAACGCTTCGGCACGCAACTGTCGCCGCTCGTGTACGGATGGATCGGCGCGGGTCATCAGGCCGGCGCTGCGGTCGCCGCCTACGGCGCGGGCGTGCTGCGCGTGCAGACCAATCGCTACGTCGAAGCGTTCCTGATCGCCGGCTCGATGTGCCTCGTCGCCGCGTTTCTCATTCTCACCGTTCGACCGCGCGACCAAATCTCACGCGCGCCCGATCTTTCTCCCGCAACGAGTTAAGGAGTACCCATGCCGCTCATCACGTTGACCGTGCGCAAGTCCAAAACCAGCGAGTTCAAATCCGGCGTGTTCGACGCCGTACACAAAGCGCTCATCGCCAGCGGCGTGCCGTCGACGGATCGTTTCCAGCGCGTGCTCGAACTCGACGCGGACAATTTCCGTTTCGACCCGACGTATCCCGATCTCAAATCCGAGCGCAACGACGATTTCGTGCTCATCGAAATCCTGTTTTCGGAAGGCCGCAGCGTGAAAGTGAAACGCAAGATCGTCGCGGATATCATCGAATCGTTGACCGCTGCGCCGCTGAAGCTCGATGCGGAAAACGTGATGATCGTGTTCAAGGAGACGCGCTGGGAAAACTGGGTATTCGGCGGCGGCCGCTTTATCCACGTTTAGATCGAATCGGCCAGCTTGCGCGCCGCGTCGCGATAGCGCGCGGCGATGCGCGCTTCGTCGCGATGATGGAAATCGCGCACGACCCACTGCCCGTTCGCCATGACGTGCCGCACCAGCGGCGTGTTGCCCGCGAAGAGGAATGTGTCCAGCGCCGTTTCGCTGCTGCGTGCTGCGAGCAACGGCGATTCATGATCGAGCACGAGCAAATCGGCGCGCGCTTTCGCGTTGTCGGCTTCGATCGCGCCGATATTCATGCCCGATGCGCGCGCGCCGCCAAACAACGTGTCGCTCCACAACGTTTCGCCGACGCTTTGGCTCGATTCGGAAACGGCGATGTTGCGATGACGCGTCGTCAACCGCTGACCGTATTCGAGCCAGCGCAATTCCTCCACCGGCGACACGGAAATATGGCTGTCCGATCCGATCGCGATCACGCCGCCGAGACTGAGAAACGGTTTCAGCGGAAACACGCCGTCGCCGAGATTCGCTTCGGTAGTCGGGCACAAACCCGCCGCGGCGCCGACCTGCGCCATGCCGCGCAATTCGTCCGGCGTGACATGCGTGGCGTGAACCAGGCACCAACGATCGTCGACCGGCGCGTGATCGAGCAGCCATTCGACCGGCCGCGCGTTGCGCACCGCCAGACAATCCTGCACTTCGCCGATCTGCTCGGCGACGTGAATGTGGATCGGCGGACGATCCAGCGAATGATCCGCCAGCACGCGGCGCATCGCTTCCTCCGGCACGGCGCGCAGCGAATGCAGCGCGATGCCGATGCGTAGTGCCGCATTTTCCACTTTGTGCAATTTTTCCAAAAGTGCGAGATAGGCATCGACGGAATGCCCGAACCGGCGCTGACGATCGGATAACGGACGGCCGTCGAATCCGCCGGCGATGTACAACGCGGGCAGCAGCGTGAGCCCGATGCCGGTTTCCTTCGCGGCCTCGACCAGCGCGAGCGACATCGCCGCCGGATCCGCATACGGTTCGCCGTCGGGCTGATGATGCAGATAATGGAATTCGCAGACGTGCGTGTAGCCTGCCTTGAGCATTTCGAGGTAAAGCTGCGCCGCGATCGCGCGCAGCGAATCCGGATCGAGTCGCCCCGCGAACGCGTACATCGTTTCGCGCCAGGTCCAGAACGAATCTTCCGCGTTCGTCTGGCGTTCGGCGAGACCGGCCATCGCGCGCTGGAACGCGTGCGAATGAATGTTCGGCATCGCCGGAACGACGAAGCGGCCGAGGTAATCCGCGCCGCTGCGTTCGGCGCCGTCGCTCGCGTGGGCAACGGCGCCGGTTTCGTCGACGCCGATGCGCACGTCGGTTTCCCAGCCGTGCGGCAGCCAGGCGTTGTCGGCAAAGAATTCGCGCATCGAAAACTTCCTGTCTTGCGTCGAGGCGCAGTATGCCAGCCCGACTAACGGCGCGCTTCCCGTTCCGCGCGCGAGCGGCGAGAATGCGACGGTGAACATATCCCATGCACCGACCGCGGAACCCACGCGCGACACGTGGCGACGCCGCACCGCGTTGTGGAGCGGCGCCGTCATCGTGGCGCTCGCATCCATCGCGTTCGCCAAAGGCGGCGACTTTTGCCAGGCGGCATTTTCCTTGCTGCGCGCGCAGTCGCGTTATTGGCCGCTGCTCGTCACGCCACTCGGCTTCGCGTTGCTCGCGTGGCTGACGTCCGGTCCGCTGAAAGCGACGCGCGGCAGCGGCATCCCGCAAGTCATCGCCGCCGTGACGCGCGCGGACGACGATACCCTGCGCCGCCGCCTGCTGGCGTTGCCGGTGGCCGTCGGAAAACTCGCGCTGACCTTGTTCGCACTCCTCGTCGGCGCTTCGGTGGGTCGCGAAGGACCGAGCGTCCACGTCGGCGCGGGCGCGATGACGTGGCTCGCCGAACGGTTCGGATTTCGCGACGGCCGCGTCATCGCACGTTTCGCGCTCGCCGGTGGCGCTGCTGGCATATCTGCTGCGTTCAACACGCCGCTGGCGGGCGTGATGTTCGCGATCGAGGAGCTCGCCGGCGCATTCGAGCATCGCTTCAGCGGTACGCTGCTGGCCGCGGTGATGATCAGCGGCGTCGTTTCGCTCGGACTAGTCGGCGATTACGCGTACTTCGGCAAGCACTCGACATCGTTGCCACTCGGCTCGGCGTGGGCCGCGGTGATCGTCACCGGCATCGTGGGCGGTTTAGCCGGCGGATTATTTTCGCGGACGATCATCGGCGTCACCGGCGCGCTGCGTAAGCCGTTCGGTCGTTCTCATCGCGGCGTGCCCATCGCGTTCGCCGCCGTGTGCGGCCTCACGCTTGCCGGACTCGGCTTGCTCAGCGGCGATTCGATCTACGGCACCGGCTACGAACAGGCGCGCGCACTGATCGCCGGCACGTCGCATACGGACATTTTTTTCGGTCCGGAAAAATGGCTGGCCAACGCGGTTTCCTACATCGCCGGCATTCCCGGCGGTATTTTTTCGCCGGCGCTCGCCGTCGGCGCGGGGCTCGGCGCGGATATCGCACCATACCTGCCGCACACCGATTCCACGGCTGTGGTGCTTCTCGGCATGTCGGCCTATCTCACCGGTGTGACGCAAGCGCCGCTCACCTCGGTTGTCATCTCGATGGAACTCGCGGACGATCATGATTTCGTGCTGCCCATTCTTGCGACGTGCCTCATCGCGCGCACGTTTTCCACGCTGATCTGCAAGGTGCCGGTGTATCGCGCCTTCGCCGATCGTTTGCTGCGCGACTACGACGCGGAGCACGCACGGTGAATCCGACACGCTGGGATTCGCTGTTCGTCGATGCGCAACTGGCCACGATGCGCGACGACACACCGTTCGGCTTGATCGGCGCCGGCGCGCTTGGTTGCAAGGACGGCCGCATCGTCTTCGCCGACACGATGGATCGGCTTCCCGGAAAACCCGATGCGCTCGCCGCGCGCGTCGAATCGGTGCGCGGAAAACTGATCACGCCGGGATTGGTCGATTGCCACACGCATCTCGTGTTCGCGGGCAATCGCGCGGAAGAATTCGACATGCGCCTGAACGGAAAAACTTATGAGGACATCGCGCGCGCCGGCGGCGGCATCGTGTCGACCGTGCGCAAAACGCGCGAGGCCAGCGAGGACGAACTCCTCGCACAATCGCTGCCACGCGCACGCGCGTTGCGCGATGACGGTGTGACGACGGTCGAGATCAAATCCGGCTATGGCCTCGATATCGAAAACGAAGCGAAGATGCTGCGCGTCGCGCGTCGCGTCGGCCACGAACTCGGCATGTCGGTGCGCACGACGTTTCTCGGCGCGCACGCACTGCCCGCGGAATTCGCAGGTCGGCAAAGCGCCTACATCGACGAAGTGTGCAAGCACACGTTGCCCGCCATCGCGCGCGAACAACTCGCCGACGCGGTCGATGCATTCTGCGAGCACATCGCGTTCACGCCGCCGGAAATCCGGCGCGTGTTCGAAGCGGCGCGCGCGCACGGCATACCGATGAAACTGCACGCCGATCAGCTCAGCGATCTCGGCGGCGCATCGCTCGCCGCGGAATTCGGCGCGCTCTCCGCGGATCATCTGGAATACACCGACGAAGCCGGCGTGCGCGCGATGGCGAAATCCGGCACGGTTGCCGTGATGTTGCCTGCCGCGTTCTATGTGTTGCGCGAAACGAAATTGCCGCCGATCGCGTCACTGCGCGAACACGGCGTGCCGATGGCGGTGGCGAGCGACGTCAATCCGGGCACGTCACCGGTGTTGTCGTTGCGGCACGCGATGAACATGGCGTGCACGTTGTTCCGCATGACGCCCGAGGAAACGCTGCGCGGCGCGACGGTGAACGGCGCCCGCGCGCTCGGGCTCGACGATCGCGGCGTGCTCGACATCGGCAAACGCGCGGATTTCGTCGTGTGGAATGTCGAGCATCCGGCCGAACTCGTTTACTGGATCGGCGGCGATCTGGCGCACGGCGTTCATATCGCCGGACAACGCGTAACGTGATGCGTCGCGTCTTCGCTATCACATTCTCACGCGAGCCCGTGCCGCAACGCGTAGCTGACCGCTTCGGCGACGCTGTGCACCTGCAGCGCCGAATAAATCTGGCGGATGTGACTGCGCACCGTATCGATCGAAATTCCTAGACGTTCGCCGACTTCGCGGTACGAACGTCCGTCGACCAGCGCGCGCAGCACTTCAATCTGGCGTTGCGTGAGTCCGAGATCGCGCGGCAGTGCGGCGCTGCGTTCGACATGGCTTTGGCGAACCAGTTGCAGCACGGTGCCCGCGAGCGTTGCGCTCAGCGGTGCGCCTTTGTGCACGACGAGGTCGAGTTGTTCGACGAGTTCGTCGCTCGTGCTGCTTTTCAGCAGATAGCCGTCGGCCCCCGCGCAAATTGCCGCGAGCACGTTCGCCGGCTCGTCGAACACCGTGAGCACGACGATGCGCAATTGTGGAAAAAGCTGCTTCAGTGCAGCGGTCAGCGCGACGCCGTCGATATCCGGCAAACCCATGTCGGTGAGGACGACATCCCACGGCATCGGCAATCCGAGTTCACGCGCCTTGCGCGCGACGGCGAGCAGCGGCGCTGCCGAACCGTACGACGCGACGTGATCGAAATTCGGCAACGCGCGCAGCAATAGCGACAGGCTGTTGCGATAGCGCGGATCGTCCTCGACCGTCGCCAGGCGCAACACGCCGGTGTTCGGTTCGGCCAGTGCGTTCATGCGGGCACTGTTGGTGCAAGCGGCAGCGCGGGCAATCGCATGATCATGCGGTCTGCGGACGTTCGAGTGCGATGCGCGTGCCCTGCCCGCGCGCGCTGTCGACGCGCATCGTTGCGGCGATGGCGGCGGCGCGGCGATGCATGCTTTCGAGGCCAGTGCCGCGTGCGGATTCGGTCGGATCGAAACCGCCGCCGTCGTCTTCGATGGCCAGATGCAACCCATCGCCGCCGACGGATTCCAATGTCAGCAAAACATGTCGCGCGTGCGCGTGACGCGCGACGTTGTGCAACGCTTCGAGCGCGAACAGCAACACATGCCGGCGCAATTCCGGCGCAAGCGGCGCCGTCGACTGTTTCGAAGGCAAATGGACGGCGAGATGCGGCACATCGCCGGGGAACATGCGGCGCGCGTGATCGGCGATCTGGCTGCCGAGTTCGTCGATGCCGGCGCGTCCGCTGCGCAACGACCATACGAGTGAACGCAATCCGCTGCCGAGCAAACCGGAAAGATCGGCGATCTCGCGCGCGAGTTGGCGCGCTTCGGCGTCGTCGACATCGTCGCGCGCCGCCACGCCGGCAAGCATGCCGATGCTGCCAAGACCACTGCCGAGTTCGTCGTGCAGGTCCATCGCGATGCGCGTGCGTTCGCGTTCGACGCGCAGCAACGCGGCGACGCGCAAACGATACAGCCAAGCCGCGAGTGCGATCGCGGCGACAACGAAAATCCCCATCGCCCATATCGTGCGATACCACGGCGGCAGCACGCCGAATGCGACAGACGCGGGCGCGGAGGACCAATGCTCGCCGTCGAGACTCGCGGACATTTCCGCGTGATAGTCGCCCGCTTCGAGATCGGCGAATTGCAACACCGGCGAACGTGTCGGTGTGGACCACGCATCGTCGTCGTTGAGGCGCGAACGGAAGCGCAACAACGAACGATCGCGATAACTCAGTGCGGCGAATTCGAGTTCGATGCGGTGCGCACTCGGCGCGATGCGCAGCGCGCCGTCGGTCGATTGCACGACGCCGTCGACGGCGACGCGAACCGGCACGACGCGCGGTATATTTTGCGGCATCGCTCGCGCTTGTTTCGGTACGCGCCACACACCGCGGTTGCCGGCGATCCATAGCGCACCGGTTGCATCTTCGCTCACGTCGATGGCGCTGTTGCCGGGCAATCCTTGCCAGCGGCCCGGCGCTTCGCGCACTTGCCATTTCGCGGCGCAGTCGTCGCATGGGTGTGCGCGAAACAGAATGCCCGAACCCGACATCCACCAATCGCCGTTCGACGATGGCGACAGCGACGCCGCCACGCCGCCTTCGCTGAGATGGTTGCCGGGAAGGCGCGAGACTTCGTGGCCATCGAAACCGAAGATGCCGTCGTTGGCGGACAACCATGTTTCTTTCGGGGATATTGGCGCAACGCGATTGGCGCGCGCTTTCGTCGGGAACGGAACACACGCGTCGAGACCGATCGCTTCATTCGCGACGACGATGCGGCACACGCGCGCGCCGGCCGCGGCATACAGAATGCCTGCGTTGGTCCACACTTGATCGACGCCGCCGTCGATGTCGGTATCGTGCAGTTGCGAACCGTCGTCGAGTTTCGAAAGACCGCGCGACGTGGCCAGCCACAACACGCCGGCATCGTCGCGCACGCAGGCATTGATGATCCGTTTGGACGTCCAATTCGCGACAGTGTCGAAATGGTTTTCGTTCCAGTGCATCAGATGCGCGCCATCGGACGTCCACAGTCCGCTTCGTGCATCGTTGCAGACGGTGCCGCCGTACGGCGGGAAGTCGAGCGTGAATTTTTTTTCGTCGCGATCGAGATGCGCGAGGCCCGACCACGATGACACGAACACGTCGCCGCCGCGCGCGACGATCGAATAGGTGTGTTCGGACGGCAAGCCTTCCGTTTCGCCCCATCGCCACGTGCCCGGTTCCGGAAACTGCACGAGGCCGACGAACGTGCCGAGCCACAAACTGTTTTCGCGATCGACGAGGAGGGGGCCGCCGCTCGGCAAGCCGTCGGCGATGCCCATCGCGCGGATCACGCCGCCATTTTCGTAGGCGACGAGTGTGCGGTCGAGCGACAGCCACATCGTGTCGCCGCGTGCGCGCAGGTCGAGCGCGCGGCCCGCGACGCGCGCGAGTGCTCGCGCGCCGTGGTCGTCGATGCGCCACAAGCCGGGCGTGGTGTGCGCGGCGATCCACAGCGCACCATCGGCGGCTTGCGCGGCGAACCACAGGTCGCGTTCGTGCAGAATGTTCTGCGCGTTGTCGTCGCCGATGCGCCACGCGCCGCTGTCGGTCAGCGCGACGACGCCGTCGCGCGCGGGATAGACGCGCTGGATTTTTTCATCGGCCGGAATTGCGCTCGCGATCGGCGACCAGCGTTCATTCGTATCGCGTCGCCACAGCGACGTGCCGATCACGGCCCACAAGCGTCCGCGCGTGTCGAACGCGATCGAATTCAATGTCGCGAGTTGTTTGCCGTCGGGGCCCGGCAACGGTTCGAGACCGTGCGCGGTGCGTCGCCAGCCGCGTCCGCTCGCGGCGCGCACGAGCAGTTCGTCGTTGGGTCCATACAGCAATTGATAGACGACTTCGTCGAGCGTTTCCGGCGCCCACGGAACGAAGCTGTGTCCGTCGAACCGGATCAGGCCGCGGTGCGCGCCGATCCAGAGAAAGCCCGTGTCGTCTTGCGCGAGTGCTGCGATCTCGCCGACGTTGAGGCCGGTGTCTTGATCGTAGAGTGCGAAGTAGCTTCGCTGCGCGACGGCGTGACCGCAGAACAGCAGCAGCGCGGACAGCCACGGGGCGAACGATCGCGTGCGGGACATGGCGGCGCGAAGCAGGTCGGTTGCGGCCACTCTAGCAGCAAATCCGCCCGCGCCAGAAAAGAAAAACCCCGCACGCGGCGGGGTTTTTCGAATCGGAGTGGGTGTGCTCAGCCGGGACGTTTGGCCGGCGCTTTCTTGGCGGGTGCGGCTTTCTTCACGGCGGGTTTCGCGATGGCGGTTTTCTTGACGACGGCACCGCCGGCGCCGGCGGCTTTTTTCGCGGTATGCGGACGCGCGTTGCCGTAACTGCGGATCGCGGTTTTGCCCTTGCGTGTCTTGCGGTCGCCTCTGCCCATCGAAAACTCCGGATACATAAGTGAGGCGTGTAGTCTAGCAGCCGGCGTGCGACATCGCACGGAGCGTTCGCTCAGTGCGCGTGATCGGCGTTCGCGTGGTCGTGATGGGCGTGCTCGGCATCGACATGATCGTGATCGCAGCAGGCGCTGTGATCGTGGACGTGGATCAACCGCAGGTTGGTCAGATGCGCAGCAGCGACGAGGCTTCCGCCGAGCGCGACGAGCGTGGCGTGCCACAGCAACGTGCCGCGCGCATCGACGACGAAACCGCCGATCCACAACAGCAGCAATCCGGGCAGCACGAGCGCGAGCGCATAGCGCACGCGATGGCGGCGATATCCCTGGATCAGCGTGAATAGCGCGAGCAGGCTGGCGCAGGCGATGAACGCGCGCTCGAAGCCGTGATCGGCGAGAAATCCCAAACCGAACGCCGGCAATGCCGCGAGCACGAACGGCAGCACGGCGCAGTGCACCGCGCACAGGAACGACGCCGTCGCGCCGAGGCGATCGGCGAATCCGAACAGCACTTTGTTCGGCGTGGGCTTCGGCAATGTCGGGGAGAATTCGGTATGCATGATTAAGTTATAACGTTACCGGATGTTGTCGCCTGCGTCACGCGGCGGTATGCGCGAGGCCTTACTTTCGGCCTAAGCGATCCTGGTTGTTATGATATAACATAACACATATTGCCACAACCAGGGATTATCAAAAGAATGAACACGTCGAGAGTCGCGTTGGCTATTCAATTGGGCCTGATGGTCATGCGGACAAGTCTGGCCGATACGCAGCCCGCCGCCGATCCCGCGGACACGCAGACACAGCAGCAATCCACGCAACTCGGCACGGTCGAAGTGAGCGCGGCGCTCGATCGCTCGCGCGACACGCTGTCGCCGGAAATCGGCGCGAGCCAATATGTGTTCGAGCGCCAGACGATCGATCAATTTCCGCTCGGCGACTCGACGCCGCTCAATCAAATCCTGTTGCAGGCGCCAGGCGTGGTGCAGGATTCGTACGGCCAGTTGCACGTGCGCGGCGATCACGCCGATCTGCAATACCGCATCAACGGCATCATCATTCCGGAAAGCATCAGCGGATTCGGGCAGACGCTCGACGCGCGCGTCGTCGAAAAAATGCAGTTGCTCACCGGCGCGCTGCCCGCGCAATACGGTTATCGCACGGCGGGCATCGTCGAAATCACGAGCAAACCGGCGCCGGATACGAGCGGCGGCAGCATCGGCGTGACGATGGGATCGTTCGGCACGTTCAATCCCGAGTTTTCGCTGTACGGAAACGAAGGTCGATGGAGTTATTTCCTGACCGGTAATTTTCTCGAGAACGACATCGGTATCGAAAATCCGACGTCGTCGCGCAACGCGATTCACGATCACACCGATCAGACGAAAGGCTTCGGCTACGTTTCGTATCTGCTCACCGATGACAGCCGCGTCAGTTTCATTTTCGGCACGACGAACAACCGTTTCCAGATTCCGAACAATCCCGATCAGCAGCCGTCGTACACATTGAACGGCGTCGATTCATTCGATTCGTCGAAGCTCGACGAACGTCAGCGCGAAGTCACCGACTTCGGCGTGTTCGCGCTGCAAGGAAAGTTCGGCGACACCAACTATCAGGTGTCGCTCGGCGAACGCTACACCGGCGTGAAGTACGCGCCGGATAGCGTTGGCGATCTCATCTTCAACGGCGTCGCCGGCACGATCGATCGCAGCAATCGCGCCGACACGTTGCAGGCGGATTTCTCGACGCCGATTCTCGGTGGATCACACACGATCCGTTACGGCCTTTACGCGAGCGACGAGCGACCGGTGAGCGACAACAGCTCGCTCGTTTTTCCGGCGGATGCCGACGGCAACCAAACCAGCGATACGCCGATCGTGATCGTCGACAACGCGCCGCACATCAACGCGAAAACGTACGGTGTGTATGTGCAGGACGAATGGAACCTCACCGATCAGCTCACGATGAATTACGGCATACGCGCCGACAAAGTCGATGCCTATGTACACGAAGGACAGATCAGTCCGCGTCTCGGTTTCGTCTACCAGGCGACGGACACGACGACGCTCCACGCCGGTTACGCGCGCTACTTCACGCCGCCGCCGACCGAATTGATTTCGCCGACCGATATCGCGCTGTTTCAAGGCACGACGAATCAGCTTCCCGGTAACGTCAACGCCGAAACGCTGTCGGAGCGCTCGCATTATTTCGATGTCGGCGTGTCGCAGAAAATCGGCGACGGCTTCACCGTCGGGCTCGACGGTTACTACCGCAAAGTGCACAACCTGCTCGACGAAGGCCAGTTCGGCGCGGCGTTGATCTTCTCGCCGTTCAACTACGCGCAAGGCCGCGTGCGCGGTTTGGAACTATCGTCGGATTACACGCAAGGCAACTTCACGGCGTACGCCAACCTTTCGACAAGCCGCGCGATGGGCAAGGATGTCGTCACCGGTCAATATAATTTCGATCCGGACGAACTCGCCTACATCGCCACGCATTGGGTGCATCTGGATCACGACCAACGCCTCGCCGGCAGCGGCGGCGTTTCGTACAACTGGAACGGCACGCGGTTCGGCGGCGATGTGCTGTACGGATCGGGATTGCGCGCGGGTTTCGCCAATACCGAGCATCTGCCGCAGTACTATCAAGTGAATCTGTCGGCGGATCGCACGTTCGACTTGCCTGAAATCGGCAACACCAATGTTCGTCTCGCGCTGATCAACGTGACCGACAAGGTGTACGAGATTCGTGACGGTTCCGGCATCGGCGTCGGCGCGCCGCAATTCGGGCCGCGTCGTGGCGTTTACGTCGGACTGACGAAAAACTTCTGAGTCAGCTCGCGCAACTCTTGCAGACGCCGTGCACTTCGAGCGTCTGCGAGCGTGCGCGGAATCCGTGCGACTTGGCTTGATCGATGAGCAGGCCGGAAACGCGTTCGTCGCAGATTTCGTCGGCGGACTCGCACACGTCGCAAATCAAAAACGGAACCTGATGCACCACGCTCGGGTGATGGCAACTCACGTAGGCATTGATCGACTGCAGCTTGTGGATGAAACCGTTCTCGATCAGGAAAGCGAGGGCGCGATAAACGGTGGGTGGCGCGGCGTTGCTGCGATCGTCTTTGAGGCGATCCAGAAGATCGTAGGCCTTGACGGGTTTTTCGGCGGCGGCGATGAGTTCCAGCACCTGCATGCGGATTTCCGTTAGGCGCAAGCCGCGCAGTTCGCAGACGGAAGCGACCTCCTTCACGAAACGTTTGGCGTCGTGAGGGTGGTGGTGATGTTCGGTGTGGGGCTTGTGGGCCATTACTCCCATTTCGGGGTTGATGGGTGGGGGTTCAAGGTGAGTTGATGATAGCGCGTTGGGGATTTGTCGTCAGTTTTGGAGACGGAGCTTCCGGCGCAAGGGGCGGGTAACTTTTGGAGAGGCAGCTTGTCATTTCTGCGGAGGGGGGAATCTAGCGACTTTGCTTTTGATCTTCTTCTTTAGGGCAAAGGCTTCCGCCGCAAGCGGCGGGTAACTTTTTGCTCAACGGCAAAAAGTCACCAAAAAACGTTTCTTTATTGTTCGCTTAGGGTGTTGTCCGCAGACAGCACCTCCGTGCTGCTGGCTGCGGACCGCGCGCATCCCTGCGCGCGATCACCCTCACTCCAAGCTAGGAAGTGACCGGTATCAAGCTTCTTGTAAAGCATCACTGCACGCCGTGCTCTCGCGGAGGGTCTGCAAAAGCAAGAAAAAGAAAAAGAATAAAGATCTTGCTCCTAAACCTCACCGCTCTTGGCTTCGTGCCGTCCAGAGTTTCAAGAAGCTTGATACCGGTCGCGTGCACGCTTGTAGCGACGGTGATCGCGCGCAGGATGCGCGCGGTTCGCGCACGGATCAGGGATGTCCGATCGCGAACAGCACCCTAGGTGAGAAAAGAAAACGTTTTTTGGTGACTTTTTGCCGTTTAGCAAAAAGTCACCCGCTCGTTCCGAGCGGAAGCTTTTGCTTCACAAAAGATTCTACAAAAGCTTACGCCCACAACTCTTGCAGTAAGCATCAGAATCCCCAACCAACACCCCACACCCCGAACATTTCTTCGGCGCCGGACGATTAGCAAGTCTCAACGAAATCGCCCACCCAATCGGCCCCAGCGCAGCCCCAAGAAGTGCATCCCTCACCATGGACTTCCGCTTACGCCCAATCCAGGCCCCAACAATCGCCCCAACAATCGTGATACCAATCGCCCAAGCCCACAACTCCGGCGACAACAACGCCGACGTACACTCCTGCATCAGTGAATCGAGCTGCGCCGGATCGCTCGTATCTATCTGATCCAGCGCGGAGAAGTCGCAGGCCATTTACGTCGATGCTTTCGCGAGTGCGTCTTCAATACGCCGCAGCGCACGTTCGCGCCCGGCGAGATAAACGGTGTGATCGATCGATGGCGAAACCTGCGTGCCGGTCATCGCCACACGCAACGGCTGCGCGACTTTACCCATGCCTTCGTTGATCGACGCCGCCGCCTGCTCGATCGCTTTGTGTACCGCCTGCACGCTCCACTCCGAAACGACAGCAAGTTGTTCGTGCGCAGCGGTGAGTGCCGCCGCCGCCGTCGGCGCTTTCAGATGCTTGTTGATCGCCGCATCGTCCCACTGCGTAATCGGTCCGTACCAGATGCTCGCCTTCTCGGCCATTTCCTTCAGCGTCTGCGCACGCTCTCGCAATGCGACGACGACATCGACCGGATTCGGTCCTTGCGTCGGATCGAAACCTTGCAGTCGCAACTGGTATTCGAGATGCGGCGCGATTTCTTCGGGCTTGTCATTCTTCAAATAGTGCTGGTTGAGCCAGCTCAGTTTTTCCAGATCGAAACGCGCGGCGGCTTTGTTGACGTTGCCGACGTCGAACAAATCGATCATTTCTTTGACCGAAAAAATTTCCTGATCGCCGTGCGACCAGCCGAGTCGCACCAGATAATTCAGCAACGCGTGCGGAAGAAACCCATCGTCGCGATATTGCGTGACGCTCACCGCGCCGTGACGCTTCGATAGTTTCTGGCCGTCGCTGCCGAGAATCATCGG
The DNA here is from genome assembly GCA_036271355.1 of Rudaea sp. Classification (GTDB taxonomy): domain Bacteria; phylum Pseudomonadota; class Gammaproteobacteria; order Xanthomonadales; family Rhodanobacteraceae; genus Rudaea. The sequence continues at coordinate 15,406 of DATBAU010000204.1, forward strand.
CAGATGCGCGAACTCGGGAATCTTCGCGCCGAGCGCGTTGTAGATGTTGATCTGCCGCGGCGTGTTGTTGACGTGATCGTCGCCGCGAATGACTTCGCCAATGTTCATGTCGATGTCGTCGACGACGACGGCGAAGTTGTACGTCGGATAGCCGTCCGAACGCACCATCACCAGATCGTCGAGTTCGTCGTTGCTCCACTCGATACGACCTTTCACTTTGTCGTTGAACACGACCGATCCGGATTGCGGATTGCGGAAACGGATCACGCGATTCGGATCGTCGCGCACCGGTTCGTTTTGCTCGCGGTAAACGCCCGCGTAACGCGGCTTCACGCCTTTTTCCATCTGCGCGGCGCGCATCACGTCGAGTTCTTCCTTCGTCTCGTACGCGTAATACGCTTTACCGGCGCGCAGCAGATCATGCGCGACCTGGCCGTAACGTTCCATGCGCAGCGTCTGATAGAACGGGCCTTCGTCCTGATGCAGGCCAAGCCAGTTCATGCCATCCAGAATCGCTTGCACTGCCGCTTCGGTGGAACGCTCGCGGTCGGTGTCCTCGATGCGCAGGATGAACTGGCCGTTGCGATGGCGTGCTTCCAGCCAGCAATACAGCGCGGTGCGCGCGCCGCCGATGTGCAGATAACCGGTCGGGCTGGGAGCGAATCGGGTGCGTACGGTCATTCGTAAAAGAGTGAAAAGTGTGGTCTTCAAGCGTAGCAGATTCAGCGTTGTGCAGAAGAAAATTGCAACACGCGGCGCGTTAGAATCGCGCTCTATTGGATGAGGAATTTTTCATGCGGAACTGGATTTGCAGCTCGCTCGTGCTCGCCGCCATCGCCGGCTGCGCGACGAATCCGACATCGCAGGCGCCGGCGGACGGAACGCGCGCGCGCATCGGCGTCATCGAGACGACCGACCTGCACACCAACGTGATGAGCTACGACTATTACAAGCTCGCACCCGATTCGAGTCTCGGCCTCGAACGCGCCGCGACACTGGTGAAAGCCGCGCGCAAGGAATTCCCGAATTCGCTGCTGTTCGACGCAGGCGACACGATCCAGGGCACCGCGCTCGCCGATTATCAGGCGCTCGTTTCGCCGCCGCCGTGCGATCAGGAACTCGCGATCTACAAAGCGATGGATTCGCTCAACTACGACGCGGGCACCATCGGCAATCACGAATTCAACTACGGACTCGGCTATCTCAGCCGCAGCACGGGAACGACGTTCGACGTCGCGGGCATCGACACGAAAAAATGCAAAGGTCCGGTATATCCGCTCGTGTTGTCGAACGTGTTCAGCGCGAAAGACGGCAAGCCGCTGTTCGCGCCGTGGCGCGTGATCACGCGCACGATCACGACGAGTGACGGCCACACCGCGACGATAAAAATCGGACTGCTTGGCTTCACGCCGCCGGCGATCATGGATTGGGATCGCCGCAATCTCGACGGCAAAGTCACGGTGATGGGCGTCGTCGAAGCAGCAAAAAAATATTTGCCCGAAGTCAAGAAAGCCGGCGCGGACATCGTGATCGCGATCAATCACGGCGGCATCAACACCGGACCGTATAGCGAACACATGGAAAACGCGGGCTGGTATCTCGCTCAGGTTCCCGGCGTCGACATCGTGCTGCTCGGACATTCGCACGATATTTTTCCGAATCCGAGCGATCCGAAATCGCATTACGCGAATCTGCCGGACGTCGACAATACGCGCGGCACGATCCACGGTACGCCGGCGGTGATGGGCGACTATTACGGCAAGGCCATCGGCTTGATCGATCTCGCGGTCGTCTATAACGCCGGGCACTGGCAAGTCGATCGGGACGCGACGAAATCGTCGGTGCGCCTCGTTCAAGGCGCGAAAGACACACCGCCCGCCGACGTCGACGAGAACATCGAACATCTTGTCGCAACGGAACACAAAGCGACGATCGAATACGTGAAAACGCCGATCGGCAACAGCGATGTCGAGATGAGCACGTATTTCGTCGACGCCGGCGACACGACGGCGCTCACGCTCGTCAATGCCGCGCAACGCGACTATGTGGAAAAGTATATTAAAGCGAACATGCCGCAACTCGACGGCATTCCGGTTTTATCGGCCGCGTCGCCGTTCAAAGCCGGCTTCGGCGGCGCGCGCGACTACACCGACGTCCCCGCCGGTCCGCTCGCAATCAACAACGCCGCCGACCTGTATCTGTACCCGAACACGATCACCGCCGTGAAAACGAACGGCGCCGGCGTGAAAGCGTGGCTGGAAAAATCCGCCGAATGGTTCAACCGCATCGACCCGTCGAAAACGGAACCGCAGGAACTCATCAACAAACGCGTGCCCACCTACAACTTCGACGTGATCCAAGGCGGACTCACATACAGCATCGACATAACGAAAGCACCGCAGCAACGCATCGAAAACGTGCAATTGAACGGCAAACCGCTCGCGAGCGATCAACCCATCATCGTCGTCACCAATAATTACCGCGCAAACGGCGGCGGCAAATTCCCGAACCTCGACGGCAACACCATCGTTCTGTCGGCACCCGACGCGAACCGCGATGCATTGATCGCGTACGTGCGAAACAAAAAGAACATCACTCGCGACCAGTTCGCCGACGCGCGCAACTGGAACTTCGCGAAAACGAAAACGAGCGGTCCCATCCTATTCACGTCAGCGGCGAACAAACTCGACCTCGCAAAATCCGAAGGCCTCAACGTCACCCTTATAAAGGACAACGACGACGGCACCGCCACCTACGCCATCGACTTATCGAAATAAAAAAACCAGATTGCGAAAGCGGTAACCCCGCGCTTGGAGCGCGAGGTCCGCAGTCAGCACAGGGATGTGATGTCTGCGGACAACAGACCAACGCGAAAAATAAGAGACGTTTTTTGGTGACTTTTTGCCGTCAAGCAAAAAGTTACCCGCTGCTTGCAGCGGAAGCATTTGATCTAATCAACCAAAAAGCCGCATCAGCCCGCTAGCCGTTACTTAACGTGAATCGTAATCTTCTTCGACACAAGCGGCGGATCAAACTGCATATGCGCCGCATCCCCGAAATCGAGCTGCAACGTGTGATCACCGGGCGTCAACCGCACCGTATCTTCCGTCTGTCCCTTTCCATAGTGCTTATGCGTCGCATCATTCGGAATCGGCGCATTACCCGGCGGCAGCTCGGCCACGTCGATCAGCAAATGATGATGCCCCGTCCCGGGTGTCGTATCCGTCGACGGCACCACCTTGATGCCTGAAGCACCGAACTTAACCGTCACATCCTGACTCACCGTCGCTCCGTTCTTCGGCTCGACGATCATCACCTTCGCTCCCTTCGGCGCTTTCTGCCGCGGCGGTCCGGACGCCGCGTCGGCCGCCCATGCGTTCGCACTCAGCACCACCAACCCCATCGCCATCACCGCGAACTTGCCCATCGCGCAACTCCCGTCGTTGAGGAACTGGCATCATACGCCGCGCCGCGTCTTGTGATCACGGCACCCTGCCCCGACTTCTGACGGATGACCGAACCCACCCGCGCCAATCTTTCGGTGATGACGACGTTGCGTCGTCTGTTTCCTTATGTGTGGAACTATCGCGGCCGGGTTTTCATCGCGCTGATTCTGCTGGTCGCGAGCAAACTCGCGAGCGTCGGCGTGCCGGTCGTTTTGAAGTGGCTGGTCGACGGTCTGGACATGAAGCTGACCGTGCTCGTGGTGCCGTTGTTGTTGCTCGCGGCATACGGCGGATTGCGCGTTTCCACGTCGCTGTTCCAGGAAGCGCGGCAAGTCGTGTTCGCGCGCGTGCTCGCGCGCACGTCACGCGAGATCACGCTGAAAGTGTTCTGGCATCTGCACGCGCTGAGTCTGCGATTCCATCTCGACCGCCGCACCGGCGGGGTCGCGCGCGACGTCGAACGCGGCATGGTGTCCGTCGCCGATCTGCTCGACTGGACGATCTACACGATCCTGCCGACGCTGCTCGAAATCGCGCTCATCTGCACCATCCTCGTACTGCATTTCGACTGGACGTTCGCGCTGATTACGATCTGTACGCTGGTCACGTACATCGCGTTCACGATCTCGATTACGGAGTGGCGCCTGCGCTATTACCGCGCGAAGAACGATGCGGACACCGAGGCGAACGCGCGTTCGGTCGATTCGCTGCTGAACTACGAGACGGTCAAGTACTTCAACAACGAACGGCACGAGTTGGAACGCTTCGATTTCGCGCTGCGTAAATACGAAGAAGCGACAGTGATGAGCCAGAAGACGCTCGCCGTACTCAACGTCGGACAGGCAGGCATCGTGTCGGTCGGCTTGACATTGTTGTTGTGGCGCGCGTCGGTCGGAGTCGTCGCGGGCACGTTGACCATCGGCGATTTCGTTTTGGTGAACAGTTTCCTTCTGCAACTCGCGGTGCCGCTGAATTATCTCGGCATGGTTTATCGCGAAGTGAAGCAGGCGCTGATCAATATCGAGAACATGTTTCATCTGCTCGAACGTCCGCAGGAAATCCGCGATGTGCCGGATGCGAAACCGCTCGTCGTTTCCGGCGGCGCGGTGCGTTTCGAACACGTGTCGTTCCATTACGATCCGGATCGCGAAATCCTGCACGACGTCGACTTCACCATTCCGTCGGGCAAAACGGTCGCCGTCGTCGGCACGACCGGCGCGGGAAAGTCCACGCTCGCGCGTTTGCTCTATCGTTTTTACGACGTCACCGGCGGACGCATCACGATCGATGGCCAGAACATCGCCGAGATCACGCAGGATTCGCTGCGCACGGTCATCGGCATCGTTCCGCAGGACACGGTTCTTTTCAACGATACGATCTACTACAACATTGCATACGGTCGACCCGAAGCGTCGAAAGAAGACATCGTCGCCGCCGCGCGCGCCGCGCACATCCACGATTTCATCCAGAGTCTGCCGAACGGTTACGAAACACGCGTCGGCGAACGCGGACTGAAGTTGTCCGGCGGCGAAAAACAACGCGTCGCCATCGCGCGAACGGTGCTGAAAAATCCGGCGATCTTGGTGTTCGACGAAGCCAGCAGCGCGCTCGACACGCGCACCGAAAAAATCATCCAGGGCGAACTCGAAGAAATCGCGCGCGAACGCACCACGCTCGTCATCGCGCACCGACTTTCGACGATCGTGGATGCCGACGAGATCATCGTGATGGAACACGGACGCATCGTCGAACGTGGCACGCACGCGCGCTTGCTCACGCACGCCGGACGATACGCAGCACTGTGGGCGATGCAACAACAAGCCACGCGCGACGAAGAACGCAACGATACCGGCGAATCCGCCGAACCGGCCGATCTGACCGCCTGACCGGCGGATCGCAACGCACGCGGCGTTTTCGCGTATATTCCGCGTTGTTCGCTGGGCAGGCCGCCGCAGAGCGGTTTCAAGGGGAGGTTCGTGTCAACCGAGAAATATCTGGTCGTCATTGGATTGGGTGACGAAGACACCGCGCATTTGCGATTGATGCTGCGCGCAGTGGGCGGCCAGCTCGACGACAAATGGCGGTTCGGCACGGAAGACAGCGCGGATTTGTTCGTGGTCGATCCGTCCGATCTCGCCGGTCAGATCGCACGCAACCGCGCCTTCAGCAGCGGCCGACGCTGCATCGTGGTGGGCAACGAGGAATTGCGCGAAGGCGAATCGCGCCTGGAGCGTCCGTTCAAGTCCGATGCGTTGCTGGCCGTGCTGAATTCGAACTCGGTCACCGGCGTCTCGTCGGATTCCGTGAACCGGTTCAACACCGAGTTCTACGACATCGACGCGTTCACGCCCGATTTCGAAATCGAAGACGATGAGGCCGCCGAGGCACGCTCGCGTCAGCGCGATGCGAATCCGGCGCCCGGTCTCGACGAATTGCTGCGTCCCGACACCGAATCGGCGAAACCGCAGTTCGCCGTGCCGATCAATCTCAATGACGACACGAGTCTTTCCTACGCGGACAGTTCGTCCGCGCGCCGCGAAAACCGGCTCAACGATTCCGTGCATGGCCTGAAGCGCGAAGACAAGCTCGAAGGCATCAACCTCGCGCGCGGCGCGGCGAGCAGCGACAGCAACATGTTTTCGCTGCGCCAATATCTCGACGGCAATCTGCTCGGCGGCCCGGCGACGGTCACGCTCGACGGTGCGCCGCCGCTGACGCTCGATCCGAAGGAAAAACAATTCTATTCGTCCGGCTCGCTGCGGCAACTGTCGCCGTACTGTCGCCGCGATTTTTCGCGCGATGCGTTTCGTGCGCTCACCTCGCAGGAGTTGCAGCGCCAGCGCTCCGAATACGCGACGCATCCGTATTCGCATCTGATCTGGCTCGACGTCCTCGTGCGTTCCGGCGGCAGGCTCGCGACCCATCTGGATCCCGGCGGACGCTACCGCCTCAAGATCTATCCGAAGTCGGAAAAGGAATTTCCCAAACACGCGGCCATCGTCAACGCGTTGCAGGTCGCGGCGAAACTCAACGAGATCGCCACCACGGCGCGCGCCTCGATGGGCGACGTGTTCGACGTCGTCAACGCCTATGACGCGATCGGACTCATAGAAATGGAACGCCGCCAGCCGCGCCACAGCGAACCGGAGAAACCGAGCGGTCTGCTCGCGCGCCTGCGCAAGCCGTTCGGACGCTGAGCGGTTCGCCCGGCTGGCGTGCCGTCGTAAACGTCGTATAATGGCTTGTTTTGACACGTTTTTCGAGGGACTGTATGAGCCGACGACTAGCGCTGCAGGGCGCTAGCGCCGAGGACGCCGCACGCATGCGCGAGACGCTGCGGCAGGCCGCCGGCGCGATGAGCACCCCGTGGACGCTGCACGACAGCGACGACGTGGATTTGTTCGTCATCGACATCGACAGCGTTTACGGACACATGGACTGGCTGCGCGCGCAGACCAGCGGACGCGCCGTGGCCGCGCTCACGCAGAATCCGCGCTTCGACGACGCCGAATTCATCCTGCGCAAACCGCTCGAACCGGCCAGTGTTGCCGACGTGCTCAACGCGGTTCACGTCGTCGTGCCGATCGTGAACTACGCGGCGCGCGCACCAGCGCCTATTCCCGCGCCGGCACCGATTCCCGCGCCGCCGCCGGTTGTCGCCGCACCGGTTCCCGCGCCGCGCCCCGCGGAGTCGACGCCGGCACCTGTCGTCATCGAAGTGACTCCGCCGCCCGCCGTGGATCGCAAACTGGCCGACTGGCTCGCCGACGGCGCACTCGCGCAGGCGATGCGTCTGCGCATGGCGGGCGCGTCGGATCTCACACTCGATCCGGGCAACAAAACGTATTACGCCGACGGCACCGCCCGAGCACTCGCACCGTATTTCCACCGCGTGATCGCGCTCGAAGACTGGCAACCCGTCGACTACGCGGAACTATCCGCATTGCAGGCTTCCGGCAAGGGTCAGTCGTATTCGCGCCTGCTGTGGCTGCATCACGCGCTCGGCTCGAACGGCCGTCTCATTGCTGATCTCGACCCCGACGCGAAATATAAATTGAATCGCTGGCCGCAAATCGAGCGCGAGTTTCCGAAACATTTCCGCATCGCCACCGTGATGATGAAACAACCGGCGACGCTGACCGACGTCGCCGAGCAGAGCGGCGCGAATCTCGCCGACGTGATCGACTTCACCAACGCCTACAACGCGACCGGCCACATCGACATGGAACCGGTCGTCACCGCGCCGACCGGACGCGACACCGGACGCGGCGCGATCCTGTCACGCCTGCGCAATCCGTTCGGCGCGAGCTGACGCGCTCGCGTCGCGCGATGTCATCGCCGTGTCACGGCCGCGTAATTCGAGGTTAACGCCCGCGCACTAGCCTTCCGCCCATGCGGAGATCGGCTATGCGCGTCGCCATCGTCACCGAAACGTACCCACCGGAAATCAACGGTGTCGCGCTGACCGTCGCCGGACTCGCACGCGGCCTGCGCGCCGGTGGACACGCCGTGCAACTGATCCGTCCGCGCCAACCCGGTTTCGACAGCGAACCTGCGCGCAACGATGACGTACTCGTCCGCGGCATGCGTATTCCTCGTTATCCGGGCTTGCGTTTCGGCCTGCCCGCGCGCCGCCGGATTGAGACATTGTGGAAACGTGGAAAACCCGACGCCGTCTACGTCGCCACCGAAGGCCCGCTCGGCAACTCCGCCTTGCAGGCCGCACATCGACTCGGAATTCCCGCGTGCAGCGGATTCCACACGCGGTTCGACGAATTCGTTCGCTATTACGGCCTCGCGTGGATCACGCCGTTGGTGCTCGCGTACCTGCGCCGCTTTCACGGCCGCAGCGCGAAGACGCTCGTGCCGACCTCACAACTTGCCGATTTCCTGCGCGACAAAGGTTTCGACAACGTCGAGCTTCTGCGCCGCGCCGTCGATACGCGACTTTTCTCGCCCGAACGGCGCAGCTTGAAACTGCGCCGTTCGTGGGGACTCGCCGACGATCAGCTTGCCGTCATCCACGTCGGCCGGCTCGCCGCGGAAAAAAATCTCGAACTTGCCGTGCGCGCATTTCGTGCGATCCAGGCCGAGCGCGCGGACGCGCGCTTCGTGTGGGTCGGCGACGGACCGGCGCGCGCTGGACTGCAGGCGAACAATCCCGACTTCATTTTCTGCGGCATGCAGCGTGACGAAGCGCTTGCAACGCACTACGCGAGCGGCGACCTATTTCTGTTCCCGAGCCTGCATGAAACGTTCGGCAACGTCACGCTCGAATCGATGGCCAGCGGCGTGCCGGCAGTCGCTTTCGACTACGGCGCCGCGCGCGAACATTTGTGCGACGACTGCGGTCGCCGCGTTCCCTACAACGACACCGGCGCGTTCATCGCAGCCGCCGTCGAACTCGCGCGCGACGACGCCGCGCGCCATCCGATGCGCACGCTCGCGCGCAACGCCGTGGCGGCACTCGAGCCGTCGCACGTTTGCGCCAATTTCGCCGCGCTCCTCGGCGGCCTCAAGGCGGGGAGCACGGCATGACGGCGATGCGGCTTTGGCGCAATGTGGAAATGTATAGCGGTGAGTGGCGTTTGTGTCTGGTCTGCAACCGATGGGTGAACCGCGCGCGGATCGCGGCGTTCTTCGGGTTGATCAGCCGGCTTGGCGACGGCGTGTTCTGGTATGCGTTGATGATTTCGATCGCAGCGTTCGGTGGCGAAGCGGGCCGGCACTGCGCGTTGCGGATGGCGATTACGGGATTGGTGGCGGCGGCGATGTATCGCTACCTGAAACGATGGACGCGGAGGCCGCGGCCATTTCGGGCGCATAGTCAGATCATTACGCCAGTGGCGCCGCTCGATGAATTTAGTTTTCCGTCGGGGCATACGCTGCACGCGGTTTCTTTTACGGTCGTTGCGCTGGCGTATTTTCCGATTTTAGCGCCGTTGTTGATTCCCTTTATGTTGCTGGTGGCGATGTCGCGGGTGGTGTTGGGGTTGCATTATCCGAGTGATGTGGTGGCGGCGTCGTTGATTGGAGTTGGGCTTGCAACTGTCGCTTTGAACGTTTGATAGGTTTTGTTAGTAATTCTTAGAGCAAAGGCTTCCGCCGCAAGCGGCGGGTAACTTTTTGCTTAACGGCAAAAAGTCACCAAAAAACGTTTTTTTGATTGTTCTCGTGGTCTGTTGTCCGCAGACAGCACGTCCGTGCTGCTGGCTGCGGACCGCGCGCATCCCTGCGCGCGATCACCTTCGTTTCAGCCTGCAGGTGACCGGTATCGAGCTTCTTGTAAACGATCACTGCACGCCGTGCTCTCGCGGAGGGCTAAAGCAAGAGAGGGAAAAAGATCTTGTTCTTAACCTCACCGCCCTTGGCTTCGTGCCGTCGAGAGTTTCAAGAAGCTTGATACCGGTCGCGCTCAGTCTGCTACGACGGTGGTCGCGCGCAGGGATGCGCGCGTCCGCAGCCAGCAGCACGGACGTGCTGTCTGCGGACAGCGTCCTCGGTGAGAAAAAGAAACGTTTTTTGGTGACTTTTTGCCGTTTAGCAAAAAGTTACCCGCTCGTCCCGAGCGGAAGCTCGTGATCTTAAAAAACAACGACACATTTTGCGTTTGTTAACCCCCTCAGGCGAAAATACAATCTTTCCCGCGCCGTCCGCGCGCGCAACCGCCAAATGCCGTATCCGCATTTCAACGAACTCTCGTCCGACATCCGAGCACGCGCCTCGCGCGTGAAGCTCGCGGTGTTCGACGTCGACGGCGTCCTCACCGACGGCAAGCTGTGGTTCTCGGACGACGGCCGCGAACTGAAAGCGTTCCACGTGCAAGACGGCTTCGGGCTGAAACGCCTCATGGCGAACGGCATCGAAGTCGCAATCATCACCGGCCGCATCAGCCACATCGTCACCGAGCGCACCGCCGAACTCGGTATCGCGCACGTCTATCAGGATCAAGGCGACAAGCTCGCGTGTTTCAATCAGATCATCGCGGCATTGAATCTCACGCCGGAGCAATGCGCGTACACCGGCGACGACGTGCCGGATCTGCCAGTGATGCGCGCGGTCGGATTGTCGATCGCGGTGGCGAACGCCCATCCGTCGATCGTTGGCCATTCGCATTGGCAGACCCAACTCGCCGGCGGTCATGGCGCGGCACGCGAAGTGTGCGATCTGTCACTGTCGTCGCAAGCCAAACTCGGCGACGCGCGCTGATGGAACGCCGGCTCATCCTCACGATCCTCGGCGTCGCGGCGCTCGCGCTGGCGACCCAGGTGCTCGTGTGGGTTTACGTCGCGCGCGACCAGACGCAGGATTTTGTCGGGCCGCCGCGCTCGGATTACACGCTCACGAATTTCACCGTCGATTCACTCGACGAAAACGGCCAGCACTCGTTCACCATCGTCGCGCCGCGCATGGTGCGCAAGGAAGACGACGGTTCGATGTTCGTGACGCTGCCCAATTACGAAATTATCGACGACGACGGCAACACGTGGAAAGGCACGTCCGAATCGGCCTGGGTGAACAAGGATGGTTCGATCATGAAACTCGAAGGCAAAGTGGTGATGAACCGCACGCCGACACCGAAGGTCGCGCCGATCCGGCTGGAGACGACCGATCTCACCATCACCAGTCCGCCGAAGGTGAAAGGACAACCGAATCCGAAATCGAACCAGAAGCAACTCGAAACCGCGGCGCTGACCACGATCACCGATCCGAGCCAT
>DATBAU010000205.1:0-4573 GCA_036271355.1 Rudaea sp.
GGAAAGCGACGGCGGTTCGAGCGGCGGCAGCGTGAGTCAGGACGGCGATGCGCTCGTGTTCCCGCCGACGGAATATCAGCAGGACGGCAAGACGCAGTCGTATCGCAGCCGTTGGAAAAAGAACGGTGCGGAGTCGTACGATGTCGTCACCGAATTCAGGAAAGGCGACACGTGGGCGCCCGGTTGGAGCGTTCACATGGAAAAGGTCGCCGAGAAATAATCTTATGTGACGGCGCTGCGCGCGCCGTCGTTCCGCTTGACATGCAAGTATTTGGTTGCCTAAGATAGGCAAGTCATCACTTGCCTATCGAAGAATGGTCGAACGTCGCGATACCGACTTGCTGTTCAAGTCGCTGGCCGATCCGAGCCGCCGCCGGCTGCTCGACGTCCTGCACGCGCACGACGGACGCACGCTCAACGAACTGTGCGAGTACCTGGAGATGTCCCGTCAGGGCGTGACCCAGCACCTGGATGTGCTGGAAGCGGCGAACCTCGTCGCCACCGTGCGGCGCGGCCGCGAGAAGCTGCACTTCCTCAATCCGGTGCCGCTGCAGGAAATCTACGAACGCTGGATTGCCAAGTTCGAGAAACCGCGCCTGAAGGCGCTGTCCGATCTGAAACGAAAACTGGAGAAATCACGTGGCTAAATCGAAATTTGTCTATGTAAGCTATATCCGTACCACACCGGCAAAATTGTGGTCCGCGCTGACCGAGGCGGAATTCATGAAGCAATACTGGTTCGGCATGCACTGCGAAAGTGACTTCAAGGCGGGTTCGTCCTGGAAACTCGTTTCGAGCAGCGGTGAAGTTTTCGATGCCGGCGAAATCGTCGAAGCGGAACCACCGCGGCGCATGGTGATCCGCTGGCGGCATCAGGACCGGCCCGAACTCAAAGCCGAAGGCGACTCGCTCTGCACGATCGAACTGGAGCCGGGAGAATCGGCTGTCAAACTTTCCATCACGCACACGATCGATCGCGAATCGTCGAAGCTGATCGACGCAGTGTCCGGCGGCTGGCCGAAGATTGTTTCCAACCTGAAATCGCTGCTGGAGACAGGATCGATCGCTACGTGATTCGATTGCGCCGCCGTCAGTTTCTCAAGTGCTGGTTGAAGAACGCGATCGTGCGTTTCCACGCCAGCGTGGCGGCGGCTTCGTCGTAGCGCGGCGTGGTGTCGTTGTTGAAGCCGTGCTCGACGCCGGGATAAATGTATACCTGATAATTCACCTTCGCGGCTTTCAACGCTTTTTCATATTCCGGCCAGCCTGAGGTGATGCGCTCGTCTTTTTCCGCGTAGTGCAGCATGAGCGGCGACTTGATTTTTGCCGCATCGTCCGCTGACGGCTGCGCGCCGTAGAACCGAACAGCCGCGGCGAGACCCGGAACGCGCGTCGCGAGGAAATTCGCGATGCCGCCGCCGTAACAAAAGCCGACGGCGCCGACTTTTCCGTTTCCTTCCGGCAAATGTTTCAGATAGTCCTCGGCGGCGAGAAAATCCTCGCGCGTTTTCGTTTGATCGAGTTTGCCGAACAAGTCGCGTGCCTTGTCCTCGTCGCCGGGATAACCGCCGAGCGGAAACAGCGCGTCGGGCGCGAACGCGATGAAGTTGTCGAGCGCGAGTCGGCGCGTGATGTCCTCGATGTGCGGATTCAGACCGCGATTTTCGTGAGCGACAAGCACCGTCGGCAATTTGCCCTTGAGCTTGGCCGGCTGCGCTCGGTAGCCACGCACTTTGCCGTAGCCTTTCGGCGAGGGAATCTCGACGTACCTTGTCTTGATGTGCGCATCGTCGGCGGCGACCTGCGTCGCTTCCGCGAAGCGCGGACTCAACGCCGCGAGCAGTCCTTCGGCCGTCATGCCGACAGCCGCGAAACGTGCCGCGCGCTTGAGGAAATCGCGCCGCGGCAACAAGCCGTGCACGTATTGATCGAACAGCTTCAGGGCTTCTGGGTGGAAATCGGCGGCGGTCTTGCGCGTTTTCATGGGGAAACTCCTTTTCATCGTCCGCCCTACCCGACCGGACGGGAGGAATACGGATTACACGGCGCAGCGGCAGGATTCGCCGCTGATTTGCGTATTGACGATTAACGACATCACGGGGAAGGATATGCCGTTTTTCATTTATGGAAACGACGCGCAGACGGGCGTCGTCGCCAAACGCATCTATACCGACGCGGCCAACGAAGCCGACGCGCGTGCGTTCGCGGCGTCGATGAACCTCGCCGTCACGTACGTGGTGCCGTGTGCGGCGCAGAAACCGGCCGATCCGTCCGCACCGCCCGCACCCGCGCCGGTACGCCGGGCGAAACCCGGTTCCGCGTTGTATAAAAAAGTTTTCGAAGAAGAACACGCGACCTTCACCCGCACGCTCGAAACGCTGACGCCGAACGCGTATGTCACCTATGCATTGATCGCCGTGAACGTCCTCGTGTTCATCGTGATGGTAATTTCCGGCGCGAGCGCCGTTTCGCCGAGCGCGAGCGATCTCATCCGCTGGGGCGGCGACTTCGGCATGTACACAGCGCAGGGGGAATGGTGGCGCCTCGTCACGTCGACGTTCATCCACATCGGATTCCTGCATCTTTTTTTCAACATGATGGCGTTCGTCTACGTCGGTCCGACGGTCGAGCGCATGTTCGGCAGTGTCGGTTTTCTCGTGCTGTATCTCGTCTCCGGTATCGGCGGCGGACTGCTGGCGCTGTACCTCGATCCGATGCAGCTTCATGCCGGCGCGTCCGGCGCGATCTTCGGGGTGTACGGCGCACTACTCGCGGTGCTCGTGCGCGAACATGATTCGGTCCCACCGGAAGTTCTGGCCAAACTGAAACGGTATGTCCTGATGTTCATCGCGTACAACCTGGCGAATAGTTTTCAGCCCAGCATCAGCATGAGCGCGCACGTCGGCGGACTTCTCACCGGATTGGTCTGCGGACTGATAGCGGCGCGCCCGCTCACTGCCGACGGCGCCGAGGCGCGGGGCGGCCGCAATCTGTTCGTGGCGGGTGCCGGACTGTTGCTTTTCGCGATCGGTGTTCACGGCATGCATTCGAAATATCCGAATCTCGATCACATGAAGGATTACCTCGAACACTTCGACGCCGTCGAGGAAAAAACGCACGCGACGTTCAAGTCGGCCAGCACCCGCAACCAACAGCAACAGCTATCGAACGCGCAGTTCGCCGACAGCATCGATCAAGAGATTCTGCCGCCGTGGCGCAACGAGCGAACCGAATTCGAAACACTGCCGACGGTGAAATCGCATTACATCGACATCCGCCTTCTGTATCTACGCGTGAGGCAAGAGAGTCTCGAAGCGATGTCCGCCGCGCTGCGCGGCAACGATGCCGGCAAATTCTCCGACGCGCGCGAAAAAACCGCGAAAGCCGACAAGATTTCGCCATGGACGAAATGAAACGCGTGTCAGTAGCGGACGCCTTCCGACGTAATCACACCCGATACCCGCAACGTATCGAGGCCGTCCGATGTCCAGCACTGCCGTTCCTGCGCTCGGGGAGCGCCGCTATTACCTGACCGCGTCGCTGATCCTGATCGCGGTTACCTTGGCCGGCTTCAGCATCGACGCCGATCTGGTCTTTCATCTCGACCAGCTCAGCGCGCTCGTGCTGCTGCACGGCCTACTGATGTTCGGATGGCTGGCGATGTTCGCGACGCAGGTCACGCTCGTCGCAGTGGGCCGCGTGGATCTGCATCGGCGTCTCGGGGTCGCCGGAACGGTACTGGCCGCGACGCTCGTGGTCGTCGGCATCGCTACGATCGTCGTCGCGGTCAAGCTCGGCGGCGATCACATGCCGCCGCACATGGCGGCGGCGCCGTTTCTCGCGAGTGCGTTCGAATTGCTTTTCACCTTCGGCGTTCTCGTCGCGTTCGGCATCGGACTGCGACGGCGGCGCGATTATCACAAGCGCCTCATGCTGCTCGCGACGATACCCCTGCTCGACGCGGCGATCGTTCGTTTCGTCGGCACGTATACGACTTGGACATTCGACCCCACGGACATCCGCAACGGGATCATCGCCTTGTGCGTGGTGGTCGATACGATCCGCTGCCGTCGGCTGCATCCGGCTTTCCTCGCCGGCGCCGCGTTCATTCTTATTTGCGATCAGATCGCAAACGGACTCGCGGTCATGCCGGCATGGGAACATTTCACGGCTTGGGTTGCGAGCTAACCTCCGTAGGAATTTTCCAGAGAAGACGCCGCCGCAGCGCCAGTCGAAAATCTTGCTTCGGGCAAAAGTAGCGGCGAGCGATTGCGACGAACGCCGCGACTATCGCGTCTTGATGTCGAGAGTGGTGGCTCTCGATAAACGGGCATGGTGCCCGCCATCCGGTCTTTGGGAGGCTGCGATGAAATTCGTTTTCTTTTGCGCGCTCGTACTTTCCGTCGTATTCGCCGGACGCGTCGAAAGTTCGGAAATACCGGGCTACGTCGTCAAGGCGATCGCCAATCCGGTGCGCTCGAAAGGCGAGCGCGAGGCCGATCCGGAACGTCTTCCCGCCGAAACGATCGCATTCTCCGGCGCCGCGCCGGGCATGGTGATCGGCGAATTCATT
>DATBAU010000206.1:0-2724 GCA_036271355.1 Rudaea sp.
ATACCGCTGGCGCAAACCGCGAAAAATCGCTATTTTTTTGCGCCAACGGTTAGAAAAATTCACATAGCGGGAGTATTCGATTGAATCCCTGGCACCGATTGCCGCCGTTGCGTTCGCTGCGCGTGCTCGAAGCCGCCGTGCGCCACGAGAATTACACGAGGGCCGCGGGCGAACTCAATCTCACGCACAGCGCGGTGAGTCATCAGATCCACGCGCTCGAGGAATCGCTCGGCACGCGATTGCTCGAACGCGCCGGACGACATATGCGTGCGACCGATCTCGGACGACAGCTCGCGCTCGACGTGCGCGCGACGCTCGATTCGCTCGCCGCGGCCGTCGAACGGATTCGAGGCAACGACAGCAGCAACGCGATCACGATCAGTTGTCTGCCCTCGTTCGCCTCGGCATGGCTGGTGTTGAAGATCGGCCGATTCCTGGACCTTTATCCCAACATCGATCTGCGTCTGGAAAGTTCGACCTCGCTCGCGGATTTCCGCAACGACGGCGTCGACATCGCGATCCGTTTCGGCACCGGTAATTACGACGGACTGGTCAGCGAAAAATTGTTCGACGACGAAGTGTTCCCGACCATGACGCCGAAATTGCGCCGCAGCGCGCGCGTGCGCACGCCCGCCGACCTCGCGCGCGTGCCGCTGTTGCGCATCCGCATGCAGCCATGGACGCCGTGGCTGGAAGCCGCCGGCGTAAACTTGCCCGAGCCGCGACGCGGACCGGTTTTCAACGATTCCGAACTCGCGTTGCAAGCCGCCGTGCAAGGTCAAGGCGCCGTGCTCGCGCGCGGATCGCTCGCGGTGCAGCGGCTGCGCAACGGCACGCTGGTCGCGCCGTTCAAGCAACGCATTCCGTCGTTGCAGACGTGCTATCTCGTCTATCCGAAACATCATGTGTCGCGTCCCGCCGTGAAACTGTTCCGCGAATGGTTGCTCGAGGAACTGCGCGCGTCGCCACCCAACTTCATGCCCGACTCATGAGCGACGCTCACGTTCCACGCAAACGCTTCGGGCAGCACTTCCTGCACGACGCCGGCATCCTGAAGCGCATCGTCGAGTGCATCTCGCCGAAACCGGACGAGCGTGTCGTCGAGATCGGTCCGGGCGAAGGCGCGCTCACGCTGCCGTTGTTGCGCGCCGCGGGCAAGCTGACGGCGATCGAACTCGATCGCGATCTGATCGAACCGTTGCGCCAAAAAGCGCGTGGCGTCGGCGAACTCGAGATCATCAGCGCCGATGTGCTCACCGTCGATTTCTCCGCGCTGAGCGATGGAAGGCCGCTGCGTATCGTCGGCAATCTGCCGTACAACATTTCCACTCCTATACTTTTTCACTGCCTCGATTACGCCGCGGCGATTTCCGACATGCACTTCATGCTGCAGAAGGAAGTCGTCGATCGCATGGCCGCCGCGCCGGGCAGCAAAGTGTATGGACGGCTCAGCGTGATGCTGCAATTCCGCTGCAGCGTGGAACCGCTGCTGCACGTTCCGCCAACGGCGTTCCGACCACCGCCGAAAGTGGATTCGGCGGTGGTGAGGCTGGTTCCGCATGCGACGGCGACGTTGCCGGACATCGATGCGAAACTTCTCGGCACCGTGGTTCGCGCAGCATTCGGTCAGCGGCGCAAAACGTTGTCGAATGCATTGCGCGACGTCGCGACGTCCGCCGATATCGAAGCCGCCGGCATCGATCCGCGCGCGCGCGCCGAACAGATTCCGGTTGAAGGATTCGTGAATCTCGTTCGTCATCTGCAGAAAACCTAGCCACATCACGCGGGCGCGAACGCGAGGCGGCTTGCCGTTCCCCGCGTCGTGCCGGACAATCGGGCGATGACCGAGCTTAGCTACGCAATCGATGTCGCCG
The DNA here is from genome assembly GCA_036271355.1 of Rudaea sp. Classification (GTDB taxonomy): domain Bacteria; phylum Pseudomonadota; class Gammaproteobacteria; order Xanthomonadales; family Rhodanobacteraceae; genus Rudaea. Next base: position 1,875 of record DATBAU010000206.1, read on the forward strand.
TGCAGACGCACTATCTCGAAGATCAGTCCGCGCCGGACGATCACCGTTTCGTTTTCGCATACACGATCCGAATCGCGAACGCCGGACGTGTCGCCGCGCGATTGATCTCGCGCCATTGGATCATCACCGACGCCAACGGCAAGATCGAGGAAGTGCGCGGTGACGGCGTCATCGGCGAACAGCCATTGCTGCATCCAGGCCAGCATTTCGATTACACGTCCGGCGCGGTGCTGGAAACGTCGGTCGGTACGATGCGCGGCAGTTATCAGATGGTGGCTGACGACGGCCATCGCTTCGACGCGCCGATCGCGCAATTCACACTGTCGATCCCGCGCACGGTGCACTGATGGCGGTTTGGGCTATCGGCGATATCCAGGGTTGTTACGACGAGCTGTCTCGTCTGCTGGAGAAAATCCGATACGACGACGCCAACGACACGATCTGGTTCTGCGGCGATCTGGTCAATCGCGGTGGGCAATCGCTGCAGACGTTGCGTTTCGTGCGGTCGCTGAATCCACGCACGGTCGTCGTGCTCGGCAATCATGATCTCTCGCTGCTCGCGGTGGCCGAGCGGAACGAAGAAGATCAAGCCAAGACGAATGCCGAGTTGCGCGAAGTGCTATTCGCTCCGGATCGCACCGCGTTGCTCGACTGGTTGCGCACGCGACCGTTGCTGCACGTCGATCGCGCGCTGAATTTCCTGTTGGTGCATGCGGGGCTTGCGCCGCGCTGGTCCGTCGATCGCGCCGAGCGCGCGGCGCGGGAAGTCGAACAGCGGTTGCACGGCGAAGGTGCAGGACGTTTGCTCAAGGTGATGTTCGGCAACAAGCCGGATCGATGGTCGCCGCGG
>DATBAU010000207.1:0-24302 GCA_036271355.1 Rudaea sp.
CCCGCCGAAAAACTGATGACGGCATATCAGCGCATGAAGCTCTACGACGTCTCGCAACTTCCCGTGATGGACGGCGACAACATCGTCGGCATCCTCGACGAATCCGACGCGCTGATTCACGTTTACGGCGACGAATCGAAATTCAACGATCCGGTCTCCACCGCGATGGTCAGCCGGCTCCAAGTGCTCGACGTGAAATCCTCGATCGAGTCGCTACTGCCGATCTTCGACGCGGGACACGTCGCCATCGTGGTCGACGGCGAAAAATTCTTAGGGCTCATCACGCGGATCGATTTGCTGAATTATCTGCGCCGCCGCGTACACTGATTGTCGTACTACGTCATGCGTAGTACCATCACTGGATGATAAAATCGTGGCGCGATGGCCCCACTCGGCGATTTGCGGAAGCAGGAAAAAGCAAATTCGCCGGTATGGATACGGAGGCCGCGCTGGAATTGCTTGCCGTTCTCGACGCCGCAGTTTCTATCAAGGATTTGAGCCCGTTGAAATCCGTCGGTCTGCATAAGCTCTCGGGAAATCGACGTTACCAATGGGCAGTGACTGTCAATGGTCCATGGCGTATCTGTTTCGAGTTCAAGAATGGCGATGCTTGGAACGTGGAAATTGTCGATTACCACTGAACGACTGAGGTCAGACCATGTTGCCGATTCACCCTGGAAGAATCCTTAAACGCGAGCTCACGGCGCGCGAATTGTCGGCGAATCATCTCGCGATTGCGCTGAGGCTTCCGTCGGGCAGGATCACGGACATCCTGAATGGAAAGCGGGGTATCTCGCCCGAAACCGCGTTGCGGCTCGGGCGTTATTTCCGCAACGAGCCACGCTTCTGGCTCAATCTGCAAACCGCTTACGAATTGGCGATCGCCGAGCGTGAGATCGGCAAGCGCGTATCGTCGGAAATCGTTCCGCATGCCGCATAATCCCGACAAACCAGGCGAACATTTTGTGAAAACAAGCAAGCTCGGCCTCGGCACGCGCGCCATTCACGCCGGACAACATCCGGACCCATCGACCGGCGCCATCATGGTGCCGATCTACGCGACATCGACGTATGTACAGAAAAGCCCCGGCGTGCATCAGGGTTATGAATATTCACGCACGCAAAATCCCACGCGCATGGCGTACGAGCGCTGCGTGGCCGACCTCGAAGGCGGCCGCGCGGGTTATGCGTTTGCATCCGGCCTTGCGGCCGCCGCGACGGTGCTCGATCTGCTCGACAGCGGCAGTCACGTCATCGCGATGGACGATCTGTACGGCGGAACGTATCGACTTTTCGAGCGCGTTCGACGTCGCAGCGCCGGTCTGGATTTCACGTTCATCGACTTGAACGACACGACCGCGCTGAAAGCCGCGCTCAAGCCGAATACGAAAATGATCTGGGCCGAAACGCCGACGAATCCGATGTTGAAGCTCGTCGATCTGACCAAGCTCGGCGCGTTCGCGCGCAAGCACGGTTTGATCCTCGTCGTCGACAACACCTTCTGTTCGCCGATGCTGCAGCGTCCGCTCGAGTTCGGCGCGCATCTCGTGCTTCATTCGGCGACGAAATATCTCAATGGACATTCCGACATGGTCGGCGGTGTCGTCGTCGCGGGCGACGATGCCGATCTCGTCGAGCGCATGGGATTTCTGCAAAATTCCGTCGGCGCGGTGGCCGGACCGTTCGACGCATTTCTCGCGATGCGCGGTCTGAAGACATTGCATCTGCGCATGCGCGCCCATTGCGAAAGCGCGGCCGCTCTCGCCGCGTGGCTCGAAAAACATCCGGCCATCGAGCGCGTGATTTATCCGGGCCTTAAATCACATCCGCAGCACGCACTCGCGAAGCGTCAGATGAACGGCCCCGGTGGCATCATTTCCGTCGTCGTGAAAGGCGGCTTGCGCAAGGCAACGCGCGCACTCGAACGCTGCACATTGTTTTCGCTTGCCGAATCGCTGGGCGGCGTGGAAAGTCTGATCGAACATCCGGCGATCATGACGCACGCGTCCGTGCCGCCCGCGAACCGTAAACGCCTTGGCATCAGCGATGGATTGATCCGCTTGTCGGTCGGCGTCGAGGATGTCGAAGATCTTCGCGCGGAACTGTCCGACGCATTGCGCTAACGGTTCGGCCTGAACAGTTCCCGCCATGCGCGACGGACGTAGTCGCGCTGATAGAAACGCGGTTCCACCCACGACGCGAATTCCGACGCGGCAACACGCCGCGTCTCGCGGATGACCGCGCGCTTGCGACGCATCGCGCCGATTCCCTTGATCGCGTCGCGATACAGGCGCCAGACCACACGGCCGCGACCGCGCCGCACATGGCGCACGATAATGCCGATATGCAGCGCGCAAAACCATGGCAGCGATCGCAGGAACCACGCGAGCGGAGCGTTCTTGATCAACCACCACAGCGAATTGCGGATGCCGTGGTAAAGAACGAAATCGTTGTCGGGTCCTCCCGACGATAGCGACCGCGCGTGATGGACGACGGCGCCCGATGCATACGCCGGTGTGTAGCCCAACCAGCGCGCACGCGCCGCGAGGTCGGTATCTTCCGCGTAACAGAAAAACGATTCGTCGAAGCATTCGCCGTGCGTCGCTTTCAAGTCTTCGAGCAAACGCCGCGTCAGCAACGCACAGCCGCCGCTCGGTCCGAGCAGCTTTTCTTCGTCGAGTTTGCGATTCGATGCGAGCGTGGAACGAAACAGCGTGATGCCGAGACTGTCGACGCCGCCCTCGTTCGCGACGAGCATGCGCGCGGCGACGAGATCGATTCTTCGCGCCCGATCGAGCTGTGCATGCATCGTGTCGATGAAGCCGGGCGTCGGTATCGTGTCGCTGTTCAACAATACGATATCGTCGATCGACGCATCGGCGAGCACTTCCGTGAACAATCGATTCATGCCGGCTGCGAAACCGAGATTGGTTTCGCTCAAGGAAAGTTGGATGCGATCGTTGTTGTCGCAGAACGTCTGTAGCGCGACAACCGCATCGTGGCCGGAGCCGTTGTCGAGCACGTGGATACGGACATTCGCCGATGTGCCGGCGATCAGCGCGCGGAGACAATCCAGCGTCGCATCCGTCGTTCGGTAGTTGACGATCGCGACGGCGATCATCGTCTACAGGGGCAATCCGTCCGCGTAATGCGGATCGGGTTCGAAATTGTTGGTCAGTGACAGGTTCGGGTTGTAGTACGGATCGCCCTTGTTCAGCACGTCGCCGTGGCGCTGTTGCATGAACGCGGTTTCGCGGGCGAGACGATCGCGTTTCGAACGATCGGTTTCGTAACCACGCGATTTCGATTCGTGATGATAAAGCTCCGCGTACGGCGTATAGACGACGAGATAGCCGGCTTCTCGCGCGCGAAGACAATAATCCACATCATTGAAGGCGACGGCCAGTTCGGTTTCGTTGAGTCCATGCAATTGTTCGAAAACCGATGTGCGCGTCATCGCGCAGGCGAACGTGACAGCGCTTAGGTTCTGGACCAACTGCGGCCGCGAAAAATAACCGTGATGATGCGCCGGCTGCATGAGATGCGAGTGGCCGGCCATGCCGCCGAGACCGAGAATCACGCCCGCGTGCTGAATGGTGTTGTCCGAATAGAGCAACTTCGCGCCGACGACGCCCACTTCGTCGCGTTGTGAATGTTCCAGCATCGCGCGCAGCCATTGACCCGAGATCACTTCGGTATCGTTGTTCAGAAATACCAGATGCTCGCCATGCGCCTGCGCCGCGCCGGCATTGTTGATCGCCGAGAAGTTGAACGGCGCGTCATGCCGCACGAAGCGCACGCGCGCATCGCACTGCGACAAACGCTCCATCAGCCGATGCGTCGCAGGCTCCGCGCTGGCGTTGTCGAGTCCAACGATTTCGAAGTTTGGGTAATCCGTCTTGTCGAGAATCGAAGTAACGCACGCGTCGAGCAACGCATGTTTGTCGCGAAACGGAATGAGGATGCTGACCAGCGGCTGTCCGACGATCTCGCGTCGCGCGCGATACGTATTGGGAAACGGTCCCGACTGCGATTCGCCGCTCACGCCTCGCCGCTGCAGCGCGGCGGCGACGGCGCGCTTGCCGGCTTCATGCGTGTACGGCTTGCCCGCGCTGGTCGCGGCGGTGGACCCGGGAACCTTGCGCCAGTGATAAAGAATTTTCGGGATGTGCACAATCGTCTTGGCGCGCTCGCAGACGCGAAGCATCAGATCGAAATCCTGCGCTCCGTCGAAACCGGGCTGGAATGCGCCGGCATCGACGAACAGTTGTCGGCGGATCACGCTGAAATGGCAGATATAGTTGTTGCACAGGAGATAATCCGGACTGTAATCGGATTTGAAATACGGCTCGACGTGATTGCCGTCTTCGTCCAGCTTGTCCTCGTCGGAATAGACGAGGTCCGGATCGTCCGATTTGATGCGAAGCGCGACTTCGAGTAACGCGTCGCGCGTGAGTTCGTCGTCGTTGTCGAGCAATCCGACGTACGTTCCCGTTGCGATGTCGAGCGCCGCGTTCGATGCGCCGCCGATGCCGAGATTCGCTTCGAGCCTGCGTATTTTGATGCGCGCATCGCCGAATGCTTCGATCTCTTTCAGCGCGAGACGCGTTTCCTCGCGCGGCGACGCATCGTCGGCGATGCACAGTTCCCAATGCGGATAAAACTGCCTGCGCACCGAATCGACCGCGGCCATCAGCCATTTGCGTTCGACGTTGTACACCGGCATCACGATCGAGATGAGCGGCGGATCATCGATCGACGCGAGCAGTTCTTTCGCGCGCGATTCGGTCATGCGTTGCGCGCGTTGACGTTCTTCCGGCGTCAACTTGCGTCGGCTCAGCAACGCCTGCGTCTGTGCATACAACCGATACGACAGCGTGCGGCGCGTGAGCCACGGCATGTGGCGGTGAATCCATAGAACCAGCGCGCGTTTTCGCGCGGGGGTGAATCCCGGGATTGCGTAATAGATGCGGTAAAGACGTTGCTCCGCACCACGCGATGGGTTGCGTCGATGAAAAAGTCCTGCGACGGCGCGAAGCGGAGCCGTTATTTTCCACGACAAAGATCCACGCAATGCGCGGACGCTTTCCTCGAGCGAGGCCGCGTGTCTTTGGAACGCATCGCGGTCGGCGGTGGTTTCGGACAGTTCTCGCGTGGCATGGCTCAGCGCTTGTTCGTTCGATGCGAGGCGCGTTGCGAGTGCCGTCGCGTGATCTTGCGATTCGATCAAGGAACGCTGCTGTCGCGCAATTTCGGCCAACCAGCGTTCGCGTTCCTGCGCTTGCGCGGCGAGCATGGCCTCGATGCGTTCGATGCGTTGCATCGATTCGGTATTTCCCACTACACGGCCATGTTCGATGTGATACGCGAACGCTGCTTCGAATTCCGCGAGTATGGCGTCGAGGTTCTCCGATGCGCCGGACACGTTGCGGACATCAACCGGTCCGGCCGACTTGCATTGGTCATCGAGCCACTGGCTCACGCGTTCCTGCGACGGCGACAGCACCACGTGCGGCTTGGCAACACTGCGGCGCAGATTGGTGTCGAGGAACGAGTGGAGTTCGTCGGGCGACGGCATCGTGAGACCGTCGACGCCGAGATCGCGCAGTCCGCCGCGAACGCGCTCGCATTGCGACACCGAGTCGGCCAGCAATGCGTCGTAGGAGACGAACAGTGCGCGGTGGCCATTGAGATCGCGAAGCAGCGTCGTGAGATATTTTTCCCACAGCGCGATGACGAACGCCGAGGTGAACGTGCCGCGCGGACCGCTCGACATGGACGCGGCGATATCGCGCGGATCGCGCACCGCCACGACGCACGCGGCGTCACCGATGAGCGCGCTCCAGCGCGGCAAAAACAGACTCAGGCGCGGATCTTTGGCGACCCAGGGTTTGCCGGACATCTGCGTTTGCCGGATGAAGCGTCGCAGATGTTCCAATGCGCGCTCGGTCGACTCATCGTCGGGGAGCGTCGAGTCGAAGCCTGAAAGTTTGTCCCAGCGATGTCCCGTGATTGCGAGCAGTTCGTCGTGGATCGTGTTGAGTTCGGCTCGCTCCCAATATCCGGCGGGATTGTCGGTGGCGTGAGCGGGCAGCAGCGTTTCGGCAGCGCCCACGTCCGCGCCCATCAAACCGAGCACACGCGTGAGCGCCGACGTGCCCGAGCGGTGCATACCGAGTACGAGAATGGCCGGGCTGTTGGGCATCAAACGGGGTCTGCGGCGAACGACCGCGCATTATCGCGTCTTTGTAGCGCGAGGAAAAACGCGGCGCGCCGCCTCACTGGACGGTTTGAAAACCGTTGCGGAAGATTCCGTCCCGCGCGCCGACGATCAGCGGGCCGGTTGCGTACTGCGTAACGCTGTTTTTGCCGTCGTCGGCCACGATGTATACCTGATAGGTTCCATAGCTGACGTCCGCCGATCCCTGCCATACGAATTGTCCGTTGCTGCTCGGCACGGATGCGCTGTAGATCGGGAATTCGTTGCCGTTGTCGGGGGTGGTGTCGCGATCCAGATAAAGGCTGATCTCGACATCGGCATCGTCGTCGACGAGATTCCACTTGAACGTGAATCCCGGGTCGGCATCGTAGAACGGAGACAGCACGACGGAATCGAGTTGCACATCGTGACAATCGGCGGGCGTTTTTGTGTTCATGCACGCGGTCGAGACGGGGAACTCGTGCGGATCGAGGCGGAACAGCGTTTGTGTTCCGGTCCATGGCCCGGCCAGCGACACGGATTCGACGGGCACTGCCGCGACGTCGGCGAAGCAATATTCGTTCGGGCCGCCCGCGTCGAGCGGCACGTCTTGCGAGACGGTCAGCTGGCCGTTGGTTTTCTGTCCCCAGAAAAAGCGCGCGACGGAGCCTTGTCCGACGGCGCGTTGGCCGAAGTCCTTCAGCGTGAAGCACAGCGATCGGTACAGGCTGGTGTCGATCGCGTGCGAGCCCAGATTCATGTACCACTCCGGATCGTTGTTCTTCGGGCGGCCGTAGAACGATCCGGTTGGCATGTTGTAGTTAGCGCTGGCCCAGTTGGTCCCGGTCGGATTGATTGCGAAGTCGGTGGCATTGATCGGTCCCCACGCATTACCGACGACCGTCGCCGCAAAATTTTTCGCCTGATCGCCATGCTTGTCGGGCGCGGCGACGGAGACCATCGGCGCAAGATTGATCCTGAAGTTTCCGCTCGTCGCCGACGTCGCCGTGCCGGTGTCGCGGCTCACGGTGATGGTGTATTGCGCCGCCGGGAAGCGCGTCAGGTCGGCGAGATAACTCGTGCCGCTGACGCCACTCGCGAGCAGAACACTGACGGGGTTGCTGCCCGTTTCGTTGAGCGTGACGGAATACGTTCCGCTGTAGCCGGTGTCGCTCCACTGCACGGACGTATCATCGCTCGGCAACGCGGTTCCGGTGAGGCGGATCCAGTCGATGTCGAAATGAACGCTCGCGAACGGCACGTTGCTGTCGAGCGCCGGATCGAAAAGCAGCGCGCCGACCGGGAAATCCGTCCAGTGATGCGGGCAATCCGAATTGACGCCCGCATCGGTCACCATGTCGAACGTGAAAATCGTCCACGTCGACGCGGGCAGCGGGTGGAAGCTGGTCAGCCCGCAGGCGCCGCTCACGTCGGCCGAATAGAAATACAGGTTGGCCAATTCCACGTTCGACGTCGGCCGCGTCGCGCGCATCTTCACCGTGAAATACCGATAGCGCTGCGTATCGACCGGATGATTGAAACCGCGGCTGGAATTGATCGAACTGATGTAGCCGCCGAACAACGGGAACGTCCGGTTTCCGCCACCGGCCGCAGAGGTGTCGCCGGAAAAAATGCCGTTGGAAAAAACCTGATTGATGACCGCAGAAGGTTCTTCGGTATCCATGTCGGCGGCATCGTTCATGTCCCACGGATCGCTGAGTTGCTCGGTGGCGTATTCGTCGCCGGCGGGAACGACCGTGCCGCTGCCGGGTTGCGTTACCGTCAGCGCGGATGTGCTGGCGCAGAAGCCGCACAATGCCATCGCCGCGATTTTTCGAAGAAGCCTCATGTTGATACCATTCATGACGCTAGCAGGACTGTGATTTTTCCCGAGCTTAGCGCGAAACGAAACGCCACCGCGTTAACGCGGCGCTCGCGCGCTGAAACGTCAGCTGTGTAACATTGGCGTTTGCTGGCCGGCAGGGAGGGAGCCTTGAACATCAAGCCATTCGCGCGGGTCACGCCAGGTGTCGCGTACGCGTTGTGCGCTCTCGTTCTATGGCTGGCGGCGTTCGTGATGCTGCGTTCCGTCGTCGGCGCGATGATCGACATGCGGCTGGACTCGCCGCGAGCGGGCGTCGCCCAGTGGTACCTGTTTCGGAGTGCCGGTTTTGCGGACGTCGAATTGGTTTCAGTGGCGTTGCGCGCGGGAAGCAACGACGTCCGCTTTCGCGTACCGCCCGGTACGTTCACCGCGCTGCGGTTCGATCCGATCGACAACGATGCCACCGTCGTTGTGCGCAGCATGAACTGGCATCTGGCGTCCGGGCACGAAGGATTCGTGCCGAGTCCGCGCAGCCTGGTTCCGCTGGAAAACATAGCCAGTCTGGTTCCGTCATCCGACGGAGGAGCGGTCGCCGTTCCCAGACCGGGAACGAACAATCCGCAACTGTTATTGCCGTTGTCCGCGCCATTAGTGCTGGAACCGATGCGCTCGGCCTGGCGCGACGCGCTCGCAGCGGCGATGCTGTCCGTGTTTCTGACCGCGCTCATCCGCCTCGCGCATCGCCGCATCGGCACGCGCACGCTGATCGTCGTCGGCATGTTTCTCGTCGGAGGCCTGATCATCGGCCTGGCGTGCATGTCGCCTGTCGGCGTCGCGCATCCGGACGAGCGTGCGCATGCATTCGTCTTCGAATACCTGACCGAGCACGTGCTTCCGCCGGCGGCGGACGATCCCGGCACACGCTGGACGTTGTCGACGTTCGGCTACTCGTATTTGTTCGAACTCAATGTCACCTACTGGATCGCGGCGCGCACGATGGCGCCGTTCGCGAACCTGTTCGCGACGCCGGAACATGCTGCGCGCATTTTCCAATGCCTGTTGTGGCTCGTGCTCGCATGCGTGGCATTGCGCCGCAAACGCGGAACGATCGCGCTCGGCGTTTTATTTCTGTCGCCGCAGATGTGGTACGTGTTCGCGTACTTCAACGGCGACGCGTTGCCGCTGATGTTTGCGTTCCTTGCGGTGTTGCTCAGCGCACCGGAAGCAAGCGTTCATGCGTTCATCGAAGGTCGCGCGTCGTGGCGCAGTTCTGCGGCGCTCGCACTTTGTCTGGGCTTGCTGCTCGTATCGAAAGCGAATTATTTGCCCTTGGTTCCCGGCATTCTGCTATGGCTGGCCGTGGTGCATCTCGAACTCAGCGGCGCGGTGGTGTGCGCTGTGCTGGCCGCGCTCGCGCTGCTCGGTGCGCGCGTTTTCATGGCGGGTTCGCCGGCGTTCTCCGGGTCGACGCTGCTCGCCGCGGCCGGTGTCGGCGGCGCCGTCCTGCTAGTCGCGGCTGCGTTCTTCGCGATTCGTCGCTGCTGGAGCGATGCGACGCTGCGATCGCGTCTTCTCCGCGTGGCAGCACTCTTCGTGCTTGCGTTGCTGTTCGCGGCGCCGCGCGTTGCCGAAGATCTTTACGTCAACGGCTCGCCGGGCACCAAGGCGGCGCGCATCGAGGCCGTCGAGGAAGCGAACGCACGGCCCGACCTCAGGCCATCCGTCGTCGGCGCCGGCCACGGCGGCGAAGGCACTGGACTGGTGATGCAGAAAGTCGGTTTCGGCGAGATGCTTTTCGGTCCGTACTACGCATGGGTCGCGCGCAACACGACCACGGCGTTGGGCGTGTACGGGTATCTCAACATCCTGGCGCCGTCGGCGATGTACGCCGTGCAACTCGCCGTCGTGCTGCTGTGCGCACTGATGGTGGCGCTGGCGTTGCGATCGGCCGAGCCTCGACGCTATGTGCGCTTGCTGCTCGTCGCGGCGGGGACGTCGTTTCTCGTCGTCGAAAGTTCGGCGTTGCATAGCTGGATCGACGCGTTCCAGCCGCAAGGTCGTTATCTGTTTCCGTTGTTCGCGATGCTGGCGATGATGGTCGCGTACGCGGAAGGCCGGTTGCCTCGCGCCGGATTCCGTTTGTTGCTGGCAACCGCGTTGGTGATCTCGACGCTGTCGTTCGTGTTCGTTGCGTTGCCAGCGTTCGGCGCGGGTGACTGATCGCGTCGCTTGCGACGCGCGAAGAACTGGAACACGGCGAGAAAGGCGATCGCCGCCGCGCAGGCAATCCATCCCGCGTTACGGCCGAGTGGCGCGAAGCGCATGTCGATCCGATGTCGTCCAGCCGGAACCGCGATGCCGGTCAGACCGTAGTCCACTTCGAACACGTCCGCCGGTTTGTCGTCGAGCGTCGCGTGCCAGCCGCGGTCGTAAGGCATGGCGAGGAGCAAGAGTTTGGCGTTAGGCGTGGCGATGTCGCCTTCGAGGCGATCGTCGCGCGCCGCGTTTATTTTCGCCATCGGCGTAATTGTAGGCTGCGCGGGTGTTTCGCGATTCAACGCGTCGATCCGCGCCTGGACCGTCGCAACATTCAACGCGATCGCGTTCGACAGCAAATACCGATCGCGCTCGACCGTCGGCATGGCGTTGGCGACGTCTTCGCTCGAAATGCGATCCATGAACTTGCCGAACGCGTGCGCGGTTTCGTTACGGTAAACGTCGATGTTGCCGCTGCGCCCGACGAATGTCATGTCGCGCGTTTTGTCGAGACTGCGATCGGTGGCGAGCACGTATTTGACGTCGAGCAGATCGAGCACATCGCGGCGGCTGGCCATCGTGGAAATATAGTTCGGCGATGGCGTGACGCGCGGCAACTGCATGGCGTCGACGAACCGCGTGATCGGCGTGGCGTGGAAGTAGTACGACTGCGTGCCGCGATAATGCTGCACCAATGCGTCGTCGAGGAACACCGAATCGAATGTCCGCTCGATGCGGTAGAACGCGCCGCTCTTGTCGTCCGCGCGGGCCAGCGCCAGCGCCTGCGGCGCGCCGTCGTTGAAGTTGCCCGACGTGCTCGAACCGTCCGCGCCCACGGCATCGCGCTCCATGAACGGCGGCACGGCGAACAGCAGGAATTCGCAGGCGGCGATCGCGACCAGCACCTTCGCGCCGCTCGTGCGCAAGTGGTGCGGGAAGAGTGCAAGGATCGCGGTATACAACGCGGCGAAGGCCACCACGCGCAACACCTGCTGCACGTTCACGATTTGCGGAAGGAAAAACACGGTGATCATGGCGATCGACAACACCGCGCCCGAGCCGACGATGAGCCCCGTCCGCCAGACGCCGGATTTTTCGGCGCGACGCCAGCCGGCCAGACCCATGACGAGCAATAGTATAGAAATCCACAATGTGGAAAAGCGGAACGCGAAGTGGCCGAATCCATAGACGGCGAAACGTAGCGCCGGCCAGATCATGTACAGCGCGACGCCGATCAATCCGATGACGGCGAGCTTGCGCTCGTTGCGCGTCGCGCGCGGTCCGAACAGTTGCGGCAGGCAGATCAGCGGCAGCAATCCCACGTAAAAGCCGGGACTTTCGAAATAGTTGCCCCAGCCGATGTAGTGCGTGCCGCCGCCCATGAGATCCTTGCCGAGTAGCGCGCCGATTTCGCCCTTGAGCACGGCTTGATCCTGCAGTGAAAACAGCGCGTCGAAGACGTGCTGCATCTGCGAATAGCCGCCACTGACGCGCGGGCTTTCAACGAAGTAATAGAGCGCCGGGCCGAGCAGTGGCGCGGTGATCGCCAGTCCCACGCAATACCACACGGCGAACAGGCCGGCGCGACCGAACAGCGAGCGCCACGACGAATAAGGCTGCACCGCCTGCCGCGCCAGCACATACACGACGCTGAACAACGCGAACATATACAGCCCGAGCGGATGTCCGAGTCCGATCACGATACCGGCACCGACCGCGCACCATCGACTTCCGCCCTGCAGGAAGCGCTCGAGCAGGAAAAGGTACATCGCGAGCTGCAGATATTCCGTGCCGTGCAGAACTTCCCATTGCGCATTGACCGTCGCGTAGGAGCAAAACGCGTAGCCGAGTCCACCGACGATCGACTGCGCCGCGCTGAAGCGAATCTGCCGCAGGTACGCGTGGAAGAACGCGCCGGCGATCAATAGGTGCAGCGCATACATCGGTGCGCGCAGACCCAACTGCCACGATTCGGGCAGCCATCCGAAAACGAGCCAGAACGGATCGAACAACGTGCCGAGAAATCCGCCGAGACCCAGTTCGAACGACCACGTGACGCTGTGCAGGTTATGCAATTGATGACTGATCGCCACCTGCAGCGGATAGAAGCAGTAGTACGTATCCGATCCGATATCGACGAACGCAAACGCTTTGGATTTCGCGATGAAATAGAGGTACAGCAGCAACAGCATCCCGCTGCAGACGATGAGATAGAGAGAAAGGCTGCGCCGCTTTTCGCGCGGTGTCGCGATGGGTTGCGACGGGACCATTTCCGATCGCGTCACTCGGAATGTCGCCGTGAGGCATGCGATCGATAGCGCATGAGATGCACGCCGAGGCGCGCTTTCATCCGCGCGAGCGCGAGTTGGGCATCGAGCGGAAGCATACGGATCGCCGCTTTGCGTACGCGAAACGCCGTGGGCGATAGATCGGGTATGGCGTGCGCGTCGTCGATGCGCGTTACGCGTACGTCATCGGAAAGCGTCGCCGCACGTTGCGGGGTGAGGTACAGCAACACGTTGTAGCGATACCAGAACGAGATGGCCGGATCGCTCGCGATTCGCGGACGCACAAAATCATACGGCGCGTAACCGTGGCTCAGGAATTTCGCGCGCCAATATGCGTAGGGCTGTTCGTTGACATGGAATTCGCCGCCCTGACCCGGCGGAGCAGCGGAGAACAGAACCGCGCCGCTGGCGTGATCGACGAGGTTTTTCACGAACGTGTCGGCCGCATCGGCGGACACGTGTTCGGCGACTTCGAGCGATTGCACGAGATCGAAACGCCGGCCGAGGGAAAGCGCTTGCGACAGATCCGCCGCGCGAAAATCCTCGGAAGGGATGAGCAATTGGGATGGCTGCACGTAATCGCCGTCGACGCCGAAGATCGTCGTCGCGCGCGCGTTGCGCCATTCGTCGAGCCACGTGCCGCGCGCGCAGCCGATGTCGAGCACGCTGTCTGCGTTCAGCACGGATTGCACGTACGCCACGATCGCCTGCGCCGAATGGCGCGACGACTGCGCGGTGTAGTCCATGAATTTCGAATCGTAGGTGTGCGACACGTCGGTCAGCGCGCGCAAGCGGGACGGTGGAGCGCTTTGTGCAACTCGACATTGCCTAGCACGCGTGCGATCCACTCATTCATGGCAACCCGATGTTTCCCGCGGAAGATGCCGCTAAGATTAGCATTCCGCGAACGTGGCTGGCAGGCCGACAAAGAGAATGGATCGGGACACTTATGCCATCGAAGCCGAGGTCGAGGCCACGCATTGGTGGTTCACCGAACGGCGTCGGCTGTTCAGTCGGCTGATCGCGGGTTTCGGACTTTCCGCCGACGCGCGCATCCTCGACATCGGCACGAGCACGGGAACGAATCTGCGCATGTTGCGCGATCTGGGCTATTCGCGCGGCGAAGGCCTCGACGCGAGCGCAGAAGCGGTGCGCTGGTGCGCGGAAAAAGGTTACGGAAAAGTCACGCAAGGCGACGTCTGCGCGTTGCCGTTTCCCGACGGCAGTTTCGATCTGGTGCTCGCCACCGACATCATCGAACACGTCGACGACGATAGTGGGGCGTTGCGCGAAATCCGTCGCGTGCTCAAGTCCGACGGCCGCGTGATCATCACCGTGCCGGCGTTTCAATCGCTGTGGGGTGTGCAGGACGAGATCGGGCAGCACAAACGTCGCTATCGCGCGTCGCAGGTGTTGCAGCGTACGAACGCGGCGGGACTTGTCGTCTCCCGAAAATTCTATTTCAACTATCTGCTGTTCCTGCCTATCCTGCTCGTGCGGACAATCGTTCGGAAATCGCACGCGCAGGTGCGCAACGAAAACGAGATGAACTCTCCGCTCATCAATCGCGTGTTGAAATGGATTTTTCGCCTCGATGTGTCGACCGCGCCGCTTCTGCATCCGCCGTTCGGCGTGTCGTATCTCGTCGTCGCCGGACCTGCGTCTGCCTGAGCGGCGCATCGCGCCGGTTACCATTGCGAAATCCATGAGAAGAAACGCAACGTCAATCGCACTGATTTGCCGATCCTCGCTATCGCTGATCTTGCTCGCGTTCGCGCACAGCGCCGCGGCGCAGACGTGTCAGGCGGACGTATTGGATGACCACGTCATCCACATCCACACCGCGCAGGACATCGACACGGTTCGTGGCAACCTCATCCAATTCATCTGGGGAAGGCCGACATTGCCGGTCACGGCCGATCCGACGATCACCTCGAATGTCGCCAGTCCCTTCGACTGCGGCGGCGCCAATCTCGATCATGTCGATCAGTTCAACGTCGCGATGGGCCCAGGACCGAACGGCGTTGCGATCGACGGCTGGGCGTGGCATTTCAGGCCCAGCACACGCAACGGACGCCTGGCCATCGTCGAAGACGGCCACATGCCTTGTGACTCGTTCACCGAAAGCGGCGCCGATGCGCTCGGACTGCAAATGACCGTCAACGCGCTGGTCGAAAACGGCTACGACGTGCTGTTCGTCCTGATGCCGCTGTACGTGCCGGATCAATGTCTGACCAATCACGACTTGCTGTTCGAAGCCGGCTATCTGCCTGCGGTCGGCAGTCCGATTCAGTATTTCCTCGACACGACGTTGCGATCGGTGAACTACCTGATTCGCCAGGACGTCTACAGCGACATCAGCATGATGGGACTGTCCGGCGGCGGCTGGACGACGACGTTGTACGCGGCCGTCGACACGCGCGTGAGCCTGAGCTTTCCCGTCGCGGGTTCGATCCCGCTGTATTTGCGGGGCATCCCGACGCAGGAGCCAATGCTGGATTTCTTATCCGACGCGTCGCCCGACGCCGCATCCGGCGAGGAGTGCAACGACTACGGCGACGCGGAACAAACATTTCCGGCGCTGTACGAAATCGCGGGTTATCCGGATCTGTATGTGCTCGGCAGTTACGGCGCCGGACGTCAGCAAACGCAAATCCTCAACCGCAACGACAACTGCTGTTTCGGTCAGGAACAGGAAGCCGATTCGGCGGACTACGACAGCGATCAGCGCACCTACGAGGCGAGCGTGCGCGCTGCGTTGCAATCGTTGGCGTCGGGAACGTTCCGTCAGGAGATCGACGAAACGTCCATTGTTCACCAGATTTCGCGCAACGCTTTCTACAACGTGATTGCCGGTCAACTCGGCGGCCTGCGGCCGACTGTCGGCGCCGCGTCGAGCGCGAACGCATTCATGCGCGGCAACAACGGACACCTCTGGCAAAACGACGCGACATCCGGCTGGTCGGATCTAGGGTTCCGTACGGTGGGCACGCCGTCCGTTGTCGAAAACGCGGTGCATACGCTGCAAGTCGCGGCGCGCAGCACGTTGAATGCGCCGGAACTGATCTACACCGACGGAGCGGGCTGGAGCGCGCAAGCGCTGCCGACGTCGAGCGCGGACGGATCGATCGTCCTGCCGGCCGGCAAGATCGCCTCCGACCCGGTGATGCAATCCAACAGCGCAGGCGAACTCGACATCGTGGCGCAGGCCAGCGACTTCAGTTTCTATCGATGGCACGTGACGGGTTCCGGCGTCACGCTGGATC
Source organism: Rudaea sp. (assembly GCA_036271355.1). Taxonomy (GTDB): domain Bacteria; phylum Pseudomonadota; class Gammaproteobacteria; order Xanthomonadales; family Rhodanobacteraceae; genus Rudaea. The sequence goes on from DATBAU010000207.1 coordinate 15,835, forward strand.
GACCCGACGGCGGCGCGAACACCGTGGGAATTCCGGGACTGTCATCGGTCAGCGGCGAATTGAATCTCACGTATCGCACCGGAATGATCGACGATCCGGAAACCGGCTGCGTCGAGGAGCCAAACGCCGTGTATCAGTCGAGCGACAGCGGCGGTGGTTGGCTGGCGCCGTCGAGAACCAACGGTACGACGCGCGCCTATCTCGCCGCTGGCACGATAGGCAGCGCCAGCGAATCGTTTCTGGTCGGCGAAGAGGCGCAGCTATGGAACAACGAGAACGCGAGCACCGACTGGTTGCAGATCACGAGCGCGGTGCGTCCATTCGTCGGAACGCCGGGCATACCGACGGAAAATGCCGACGGATACGGTTTGTACGTGCGTGCAGACGGCGGCGATCTTTGGTTTGCGCAGAACAGGGAGAACTTGTGGTCTACGGAAAAAATCGCCTTGCAGTCCGCCGAAAGCATGGTGGACTCGCCGCTCGACACGGCCGATGGCGTGTATTGGCTCGGCGCGGACAATCAGATTCGTTTTCGCGGCAGTAGCGATATCGATCAAGTGTTGAATCGTGTCGATACGCTGTTCCGCGACGACTACGAGGGCGTGGTCAGCCCGTAACGCCCGGTGCGATCGGCAAATTGCCGAGATGCGAAGCACCGAAAATCCACGCGGCCCACAGCGACAATCGATGATCGGCCGACTGCGCGCGATGCTCGCGCGTCAATCCATTCCAGAAATCCGGATTCAGCGATGGCGTGGACGCAGGCACCCGTCCGTCGCGCAGCCATTGGCCGACCGGGACGGCGAACCCTTGCTTGCCACGATCGATGATCTCGTCTGGCAGGATCGATCGCGCTGCGCGACGCAGCAGGTATTTCGTCGTGCCGCCGCGCAATTTCATCGAAGCGGGAAGCTTGCGCAGGAAATTCACCAGCTCGATGTCGAGAAACGGTGCGCGAACTTCGAGCGAATGCAACATGCTCGCGCGATCGACCTTCACCAGGATATCGTCCTGAAGATACAGACGGATATAAAAAGCGATCGTGCGCTCGATCGGATCGGCCGACGCGCAACCGTCCCACGCGTCGATCGCTTCGCTGTAGACGTCGTCGAGGTCCATCGGCGCGCGGAACAACTGATCGAGTTCGCTCGGCGCGAGCGGCGCCATCCAGACCGGCAACCGCAGGTGCGCGGGATGTTCGAGACCGCGCAGCATCCGTTTCACGCGAAAATCGAAACTCATGTAGCGATGCGAAACCGGAAGACGCGTCGCGGCGAGCGAGATGCCGCGATGGATTGCCTTCGGCACAAGCTTCTCGTACCAGCGCGCATAGCGCAACGCGCGGAACGGATCATAGCCGGCGAGCAATTCGTCGGCGCCGTCGCCGCCGAGCGCGACGGTGACCTGACGCCGCGCATGCTGACAAAGCAGGTAAGTCGGCAAGATCGAAGCGTCCGCGATCGGTTCGTCGAGGCGCGCGGCGATATCCGGCAGGATGTCGAGTGCGCGCTGCACCGAGAGCGTTTCGACTTGATGATCGGCGCCGACGTGCTGCGCGACCCGTCGCGCATAGCGCGTCTCGTCGAAACTCGCTTCCTCGAAACCGATCGAGAACGCCTTGATGCGCGACTGTCCGGCATGCCGCATGGCCAGCGCGGTGACGATGGACGAGTCGATGCCGCCAGAAAGAAAGCAACCGACCGGAACGTCGGCGACTAGGCGACGCGCGACCGCTGCATCGAGCAGCGCGCCGAATTCCTCAACCAGCGCGTTTTCCCGTGAAGCATCGACATGCGCCAGTTCGGCGCGATATTCCCAGTAGCGGTCGATGCGGTGATCGAGCGTTGTCGCATCGAGCGTAAGTGAGTGGCCCGCCGGCAATTTGTATACATTCTCCAAAAACGTCAGCGGCGCCGGCACGTAGCCGTAGGCGAAATATTTTCGTAACGCGCGTTCGGACAGCGTACCGCTCACTGCCGGATGTTCACGCAGCGCGGTCAATTCGGAGGCGAATGCGAACACATCGCGGCCCGCGAAATAGAACAACGGCTTCTTTCCGAAACGGTCGCGCGAGAAAAACACCTGACGTTGTGTGCGATCGTACAGCGCAAAAGCCCACATGCCGTTGAGGCGGTTGGGCAAGTCCTTGCCCCACTCGCGCCAGCCGTGCAGCAGGACTTCGGTGTCGGAATGGTCGGTCGTGAAGCGCGCGCCGAGACCGATCAGTTCCGCGCGGAGTTGGCGATGATTGTAGATCTGGCCGTTGAAGATCACGGTCAGCGCGCCATCGGCAGTTGTCATCGGTTGCTTGCCGCCGGCGATATCGAGAATGGCAAGTCGACGGAAGGCGAGGTGGGCGCGCGAGTTCGCCTCGATCATCGTGCTGGCTTCGTCGGGCCCGCGATGTGCGATGCGTGATGCCATGCGCTGAAGTGTGTCCGCGTCGCCCGCTCCGAAAAATCCAGCGATGCCGCACATCGGTCAGCGCCGATCGCTGCGCACGATACGGCCGATGCGATATACCGCTTTGCCTTGCGATTCGTGATACGTGCGGTTGAGCATTTCCGCGAGCAGACCCAATAACACGCTGAGAATGCCGACCGCGCAGAGGAATACCGCGAGCAACGGAAGCGGCGTTTGGATCAGGGACGTCCCGAAGAAAATTTTGAGCGTCAGCGCCCAGATGCCAGCAATGATGCCGAAGAATGCCGACAGCATTCCGAAGCCGCCGAAGATGTAGATCGGCTTGCTCGAATAGCGGAAAAGGAATTTCACGACGAGCAGATCGAGCACGACCTTGAACACGCGCTCCAGACCATAGTTCGACGCGCCGTGCAGGCGCGGATGGTGCGTGACTTCCATCTCCGCCACGCGTGCGCCATTCCACGACGCGTAAATCGGCACGAAGCGATGCATTTCGCCGTACAGCCGCACGCCTTCGAGCACATCGCGCCGGTAGGCCTTCAGCGAACAACCGTAGTCGTGTAGCGGCACGCCGGAGACGCGCGAAATGATGCTGTTCGCGATCCGGCTCGGCAGATTGCGCTTCATCGGATTGTCTTTGCGGTCTTTGCGCCAGCCGGAGACGACGTCGTAGCCCTCGTCGAGTTTGCCGAGCAATTTTCCGATATCGGCCGGATCGTTTTGCAGGTCGCCATCCATCGGAACGATGATATCTCCGCGTGCGAGATCGAGACCGGCCATGAAGGCGGCGGTCTGTCCGTAGTTGCGGCGGAAATGGACGACAGTAACGCGATCGTCTTTCGCGGCGAGCGCGTCGAGAATTTCCGCCGAACGATCCTTGCTGCCATCGTTCACGAGCACGAGTTCCCACGAACGGCCGAGCGCGTCCATCGCTTCGCTCACGCGCTGATAAAGAATGGGAATGTTTTCCGCTTCGTTGTAGAGCGGAATCGTGACGGTGATATCGATGTTCGCCTCGGGCGCGCGATCAAGCATCGGTCAATTCGGTCCGGTCGCGGAACTGGTCGAGCGCAGCGGGATTCGCCAGCGCATCCGTATTCTTCACCGGCCGTCCGTGAATGGTTTCGCGCACGGCCAACTCCACGATCTTGCCGGAAATCGTGCGTGGAATGTCGGACACCTGCAGGATCTTTGCAGGAACGTGCCGCGGCGTGGTGTTGTCGCGCACCTGCTTTTTGATGCGACCGCGCAGCGTTTCGTCGAGCGTCACGCCGTCGCGCAGACGCACGAACAGGATCACGCGCACGTCGTTATCCCAATCCTGGCCTACCGCAATCGATTCGAGAACTTCGGGCAATTGTTCGACCTGCCGATAGATTTCCGCCGTGCCGATACGCACGCCGCCGGGATTGAGCACGGCGTCGGAGCGTCCATAGATGACGATGCCGTCGTGCTCGGTCAGCAACGCGTGATCACCGTGCGCCCAGATGTTGGGGAATTTCGAGAAATACGCATTGTGATATTTCTGGCCGTCCGGATCGTTCCAGAAACCGACGGGCATGCTCGGGAACGGCGCGGTGCAGACCAGTTCGCCTTTTTCTTCGCGCAAAGTTTTACCGTTTTCGTCGAAGATTTCGACTTTCAGTCCGAGACCACGGCATTGCAGTTCGCCGCGATACACCGGGAGCAGCGGACAGCCGAGCGCGAAACACGAAACGATGTCGGTACCGCCGGAAATCGACGACAACATGACGCGGTCTTTCACGTCGCGATAGACGAAGTCGAAACTTTCGTCGGCGAGCGGCGAGCCGGTCGAGAGAATCGTTTTCAACGTCGTCAGTTTGTGCGACTGACGCGGTTTGATGCCCGCCTTTTCGATCGCCGCGATCCACTTCGCGCTCGTACCGAGAATGGTGACGCCGACTTCATCGACTAGATCCCACAACACGTTGCCGTCCGGATGAAACGGCGAGCCATCGTACAGCACCACCGTTGCGCCGACGGCGAGGCTCGACACAAGCCAGTTCCACATCATCCAGCCACACGTGGTGTAGTAGACGATTTTGTCTTCGCGTTTGAGATCGGTGTGCAGCACCAGTTCCTTCAGGTGCTGGATCAACGTGCCGCCGGCGCCGTGGACGATGCATTTCGGCACGCCGGTCGTGCCGGAGGAATACATGATGTAGAGCGGATGATCGAACGCGGTCGGCACGAATTCGAGCGCGTGTTCTTCCTTGCCGAGGAAATCCGGCCACGACATGGCGTTCTTGATGCCTTTCATGTCGAACGCGTCGCCGCTGTGAGGAATGACGACGACCTTGGCGACGGCGGGAATCTGTTTCAGGACATCGCGGATCTTGGCCAGGCAATCGAATTTTTTGCCGCCGTAGCCGTAAGCATCGGCAGTGAACAAAACTTTCGGCGCGATCTGGCCAAAGCGATCGACGACGCCTTGGGTACCGAAATCGGGCGAGCACGAGGACCACACCGCGCCGAGCGATGCAGTGGCGAGCATGGCGATCACGGTTTCCGGAATGTTCGGCAAAAATCCCGCAACGCGATCGCCGATGCCGACGCCGGATTCGCGCAAGGCGTGCGCGAGCTTGCCGACTTCGTCGTGCAACTCGGCGTACGTGAATTCGCGTTTGTGATTCCATTCGTTGCGCGCGACGAGCGCGACGCGATCGTCCTTGAAGCGCAGCAGGTTCTGCGCGAAGTTCAAGCGGACGTTCGGAAACCAGCGCGCACCCGGCATCTTGTCGCCGTCGACGAGCACGTCGTCGAAATCGCCGGTCGCGCGAATGCCGCAGAATTCCCACACGAATTGCCAGAATTTTTCCGGATGACGAACCGAAAATTCGTACAGCGGACCGTAGCGGCGAATGTCTTCGTTGCCGGTCTGCTCGCGGACGAATCGGATGAATCGGTTGATGTTGGCGCGTTCGATGCGCTCCTGACCCGGTTCCCAAACGGGCTTGGCCATGGTGTTCTCCTGTTTCCTTTTGGCGCGCCGTCGGTCACGCGAATCGGGCACTAAGTATAAGCCAGCGCGTGTGCGGCCAACTCGCCGCGCGCCGAACGCGTCGCGCGCCAGCTCACCTCGGACTGGATCAGCCGAGCGCCGCTTCGAGTTCCGGAATGATCTTGAACAGATCGCCGACGAGTCCGATGTCGGCCACTTCGAAGATCGGCGCTTCGCCGTCTTTGTTGATCGCGACGATCGTGCCGGCGTCCTTGATTCCGGTGAGATGCTGGATCGCGCCCGAAATGCCGATCGCCATATAGAGTTCCGGCGCGATGATCTTGCCGGTCTGGCCGACCTGCAGATCGCTCGGCACGTACCCCGCATCGACCGCCGCGCGCGACGCGCCGACCGCCGCGCCGATTTTGTCGGCGAGTTTGAAGATGATCGCGAAATTTTCCGCGGAGCCGACGCCGCGTCCTCCCGAAACTACGCGCGCTGCGCCTTGCAGATCGGGACGATCGCTCTTCGCGCCGGACAGTTCGATGAAGCGCGTGTGAGTCGGCAATTCGACCGACACGTTCGCCGTTTCGACCGTCGCATTTCCACCGCTGCCGGCGGCGGCGTACGACGCCGTGCGCACGGTGCCGACCAGTGTCTGATCGGCGGGTGCTTCGACGGTGATGATCGCGTTGCCCGCATAAATCGGGCGCTGGAACGTGTGCGCGTTTTCTACTTTCATGATGTCCGACACCTGCGCGACGCCGAGCAGCGCGGCGACGCGCGGCGCGACGTCTTTGCCGAATGTCGTCGATGGTGCGAGCACGTGCGTGTAACCCTTTTTCGCGACGTCGACGATCTGCGGTGCGTACATCGCCGCGAGCGCGTGCGCGTTGGCGGCGTTGCTCACGGCCAGAACTTTGTTCACGCCGTCGATTTTCGCGGCGTCGGCAGCGATAGCCGACGGATCGTCGGCGAGCACGAGCACGTCGATCGATTCCGGTTTGATGTCTTTCGCGCACGTCACGCAGCGCGCGGTCGATGCGTTGAGTTTGCCGTTGAGATGTTCGGCGACGATGAGAACCTTGGCGGCCATCAGAGGAGTCCTTTCGTTTTCAGCGCGGCGATGAGTTCGGCGGCGTCTTTCACCATCACGCCCTTCGTACGCTTGGCGGGCGGCGCGTACGTCGTCGTCTTCAAATGATCGCCGGATTCGACGCCGAGCGAGGCGAAATCGATCGTCTCGAGCGGTTTGGATTTGGCTTTCATGATGTCGGGCAATTTGATGAAGCGCGGTTCGTTCAGGCGCAGGTCGGTGGTGATGACGGCGGGAAGATCGATTTCGATCGTTTCCAGACCGGCATCGACTTCGCGTGTGACCTTCGCTTTGTTGTCGGCGATCTCGACTTTCGATGCGAATGTCGCTTGCGGACGGTTCCACAGCGCGGCGAGCATCTGGCCGGTCTGGTTGCAGTCGTCGTCGATGGCCTGTTTGCCGAGGATGACGATGTGCGGTTGTTCTTTTTCGATCAGTTTGAGGAACGTGCGCGCCGCGGTGAGTGGCTGCACCGCATTCGGCGTGACGACGTGGATGGCGCGATTCGCGCCCATGGCGAGTCCGTTGCGTAAATGCGCTTGCGCATCGGCCGGAGCGATGGTGGCGACGATGACTTCCGTCGCGATGCCTTTTTCGCGCAGACGCAGCGCTTCTTCGAGCGCGATGTCGTCGAATGGGTTGGCCGAAAGCTTTACGCCGTCGGTCACGACGCCGCTGCCGTCGGGTTTCACCTGCACGCGGACGTTGTAGTCGACGACGCGTTTGTAGCCCACCAGGATTTTCATTGACGAGAGTCCGTTTTCGAAGGTTTCCGCGCGGGGCGGGGAGGGACGCGGATTCTACCGCGATGGGGAGTTTTCACGAAAAGCTTCGATGGCTCGTCACTGCCGTCAAAGCGAGGATCCGGTGCCTTTGTCGTTTTTGCAAAGCAAAAGCTTCCGCTGCGAGCAGCGGGTAACTTTTTGCTGGACGGCAAAAAGTCACCAAAAAACGTCTTTTGTTGTTCACGTGCGCTGTGTCCACGGACAGCACATCCCTGTGCTGGCCGCGGACGCGCGCTCCCGGCGCGCGATCATCGCTTTCGCACGCTGGCTTTTTTTAGAGCAGACGAAAAAAAGGGCCGCTCGCGCGGCCCATGTGGGGGAAGTGTTGTGCGCGTTAGCCGCCGTTGGCGGATTGTTTGGCGTGAGCCCAGCGGTGCGCGGGCATTTCGGCGGCGTCGATGAAGCCGTCGCCGTTTTTGTCGAGCTTGGTGAAGCGTGCTTTCGCGGCGGCTATGTATTCGTCCTGCGAGACGACGCCGTCGCCGTTGGTGTCCATGTGTTTCACTTCGCGGGCGGCGAAATGCTGTTCGCGTTTGACCATGCGCGGCGACGAGGCGATCTGCTGCGCGGTGATTTCGCCGGTGCCGTTGACGTCGACCTTGTTGAAGTGCGCGGTCGCGGCGGCGATGTATTCGTCCTGCGTGATCACGCCGTCGTGGTTGGTGTCGATGCGGTCGAAATATTTCTGCTTGAACGCGGCGCGCTTGTCCTGCTGCTGCGTGTTCAACGCGGTCGCATCGGCGCTGACACGCCCCGCGTGCGCGTGCATGCCCGGTCTGCTGAGTTCGTCCGGCGTCAGTTTGCCGTCGCCCTTCTTGTCCATGCGTGCGAAGCGGGCTTGCGCGGCGGCGACGACGTCGTCCTGCGAAATGTAGCCTTTGCCGCTCTTGTCGACGTGCTTGACGATCGCGTCGGCGATCTTTTGATCGCGCTGAAGCGTGGTCGGCGACGCGGCGATGTCGGCGGCGTCGACGGAACCTTTATTTTGCGTATCGATGCTCTTGAAGCGCGCCGATGCGGCGGCGACGTATTCGTCGAGCGAGATGCGGCCGTCGCCGTCGGTGTCCATCTTCTGCAGCATGAGCTGGTAGAAAGACGGATGCCCCGAGTTGGCCGTCTGAGCCAGCGCGCAAACCGAAAGTGCGGCGGCCGGGAAGGCCACGAGCACGGAACGCGCGATAGTGCGAAACATAAAACCTCC
>DATBAU010000208.1:0-2502 GCA_036271355.1 Rudaea sp.
TGGCCGCGATGACGTCGATCTTTTTCGCGGCCAGTTTGGAGCGCGCGTATTTCGCCACATCCTTCGTCTCGGCGGCGAAACCGACAAGAAAGGGTCTTTTCTTTACGGCGCCGAGTTCGGCGAGGATGTCGGGGTTTTCGATCAAATCGAGTTTCAGTGGACCGTCGCTTTTCTTCAGCTTGTGATCGGCGACGGTCTTGAGTCGATAGTCGCCGACCGCCGCCGCCGAAATGAAGATGTCGGTCGTCGACGCGTGCCGCTGCGCCGCTGCGCGCATGTCGCGCGCGCTGCGCACATCCTCGCGCGCAACGCCGGGCGGCGTTTCCAAATGCACCGGCCCTGCAATCAATTGCACCTGCGCGCCCATTTCCGCGGCGGCCTGCGCAATGGCAAAACCCATGCGGCCGGAACTGCGGTTGCCGATGAAGCGCACCGGATCGATGTCTTCGAACGTCGGCCCCGCACTGACAAGAACGCGGGTGCCGCTCAACGCACGCGGACCGTGCAAGGTCGTCAGCGCATCGACCAGTTGATTCGCTTCGAGCAAACGTCCCGCGCCGAATTCACCGCACGCCTGACCGCCGGATGCCGGACCGAGCACGTCGACGCCGCGCTTGCGCAACGTCGCGACATTGTCCTGTGTCGCCGTCTTCGCCCACATGAGTTGATTCATCGCCGGCGCGATGGCGATCGGCGCGTCGCTGGCGAGGCACAGCGTCGACAACAGATCGTCGGCCATGCCGTGCGCGAGCCGCGCGATGATGTCGGCGCTCGCCGGCGCGATCACGATGCGATCGGCCCAGCGTGCCAGTTCGATGTGACCCATCGCGGCCTCGGCAGCTTCATCCCACAAACCGTGTCGCACCGGATTTCCCGACAGCGCCTGGAACGTCAGCGGCGTAACGAACCGTGCCGCATTTTGCGTCAATACGACACGCACCTCCGCACCGGCGTCGCGCAAGCGGCGCGTGAATTCGCAGGCCTTATACGCGGCGATGCCGCCGGAGACGCCGAGCAGGACGTGCAGATTGGCCAGTGGCGTCGCGGTCATGTAGGAAGTCGGCTACGCAATGATGCGTCGATAGCTTACCGGAATTTGCGCGTTTGCCCGCGGCCTGCGCGGACGTGATCGCCGATCATGGCGGCATGACGATTCGTGACTGGCCATTGAGCGAGCGACCGCGTGAAAAACTCGCCGAACGCGGCGCGGGTGCGCTATCCGACGCCGAACTGCTCGCGCTCTTCATCGGCAGCGGACGTCGCGGCGCGAATGCCGTCGACGTCGGCCGCGAACTGCTGTCGCAACGAGGAAGCCTGCGCTCGTTGCTGGATCAGGAATTGTCGGCGCTGGCCGCGCACGCCGGTTTGGGACTGGCGACGGCGGCGCGGCTGCACGCCGCACTGGAATTGGGCAGGCGCTATCTCGGCGACAAGGTGAAGCGTTCGCGATCGCTCAATCCCAACGCGTGCGGCGAATATCTGAAATCGCGGCTCGCCGGTTATCCGTATGAAGTGTTCGCGTGTTTGTTCCTCGACATCCGGCACCGCGTCATCGCGTTCGAGGAACTGGCGCGCGGTTCGATCTCCGGCGCGGAAGTCTCGATCCGCGAAGTGGTGCGCCGTTGCTTGGCGAACAACGCGGCGTGCGTGATTTTCGCGCACAACCATCCGTCGGGTATTGCCGAGGCCAGCCCGGACGACCGCGAACTCACCCAGCGGCTGAAACAGGCGCTGCGCATGATCGATGTGAAAGTGCTGGATCATTTCATCATCGGTTTCGGCAAGGTCCTTTCCTTTTCCGAAAAGGGTCTGATGGACGACCTGCCATTCATCTGAGATCGCGCGTGCGGGCGGCCCGTTTGGCTATACTTCGGGCCGGAGGATGGCACCCGACGTGATCTTCAACTATCCCATCGAGTTTCCTGCGGACGATTGCGAACGCCTCGTTCCCGACGCGGCGACCGCGCGGCGGCTCGTCAACGAGCGCCGTCCGGAGTTGCAGGCGTTGCTCGAGCAGCGCCGCGCGCGTTTCGCGCCGATCACCAGCGGTATCCAGCCGGCGACGCTCGATGCGGCCGAAGACGCGATCCGCATCGCCTTCTGCCGCCTCGCCTATCGGCACGGTAGCTGGGGCAAGGACTTTCACCACTATCACAACGAAAACCATATCTTCGAAATTTTAGGCGCGCGTCTTGAGCGCATGCTCGACGCCGTCGGCATGGAATCGCTCGACATCCTCGACTGGTTCCTGCTCGCGTTGTTCGGCGCGGCGCACGATCTGCGTCAGCGCGAAGTGCCGCAGTTCGCCGCCGGGATCGGCAGCAACGAGCGCGCGAGCATCGAGGAGACGTTTCGCATTCTCGATATCTCCGGTTTCTCGCGCGACGACCACGCCAACGTTTATCTCGGCATCGAACTGATGATCGCGGGCAGCACGTTCGATGCGCGCCCCGCGCCGCCGGCCGTGGAATACAACAGCGCGGAAATGGTGATGCAATCGGG
>DATBAU010000209.1:0-21691 GCA_036271355.1 Rudaea sp.
GCGAAACCGATTCCCCATCGCGACTCCTCCCCGAGTGCGGCGTGAAGCTGCCGTGATTATGCCCAAACCGGCGCTGATTTCAGCGGTGTTTCTTAAATAAAGATCATAACCCAGCCAACTTGCGTAAGGTACCATGCGGACAGGGGTTTCAGGTTGCAGCGGGCGACGCAGAAAGGAATCGAACAACCATGCAGACGGTGAAACTGGGAAGTCAGGGTGCGATCGTGTCGCGATTGGGACTCGGTTGCATGGGGATGAGCGAATTCTACGGCGATCGCGACGATCAGGAATCCACCGCCACGCTGCTCCGCGCGCTCGACCTCGGCATCACATTCTGGGACACGGCCGATACTTACGGAATCGGCGATAACGAAGAGCTGATCGGCAAGACGCTCAAGGGTCGCCGCAACGCGGTATTCCTCGCGACCAAGTTCGCCAACCAGCGCAGCAAGGACAATCCGGGCGTCTGGAAAATCAGCGGCCGACCCGAGTACGTGACGCAGGCGTGCGATGCATCGCTGAAACGTCTCGGCACCGACTACATCGATCTTTATTACCAGCATCGCGTCGATCCGAACGTGCCGATCGAAGATACAGTCGGTGCGATGTCGGATCTGGTGAACGCGGGCAAGGTGAAATATCTCGGATTATCCGAAGCGGCCGCCGACACGATTCGTCGCGCACACAAAATTCATCCGATCACTGCGCTGCAATCGGAATATTCGTTGTGGGAACGCAGCGTCGAAGAAAAGATTCTGCCGACCGTGCGCGAACTCGGTATCGGATTTGTGCCGTACAGTCCACTCGGGCGCGGATTTCTCACGGGCGCGTACAAGCGTGTATCGGATTTTCCGAAAAACGATAGCCGGGCGGAACGTTATCCGCGTTTCAAGCCGGAGGCGTTCGACAGGAATTTTGTGCTCGTCGAACGTGTGAATGAAATCGCAAAATCGAAAGGCGCGACGGCCGGGCAGCTCGCGCTGGCGTGGGTGCTCGCGAAAGGGGAGGACATCGTGCCGATTCCGGGTACGAAGCGGCGGAAGTATCTCGACGAGAATGCCAAGTCTGTCGATGTTCGGTTGTCGGCGTTGGATGTCGAAGCGCTCGAGGCGGCTGTACCGGTGGGCGAAGTTGTTGGTGATCGGTATGCGCCGGCGGGGATGCAGGCGGTTAATCGCTAGCTTTTTTGTTGTCTTTTTTTTTCGAGCAAAAGCTTCCGCTCGGACGAGCGGGTAACTTTTTGCTAAACGGCAAAAAGTCACCAAAAAACGTTTCTTTTTCTCGCAATGGGCGTTGTCCGCAGACAGCACGTCCGTGCTGCTGGCTGCGGACGCGCGCATCCCTGCGCGCGACCACCGTCGTACCAAGCGTGCGCGTGACCGGTATCAAGCTTCTTGAAACTCATGACTGCACGAAGCCAAGGGCGGTGAGGTTAAGAGCAAAATCTTTTCTCTTGCTGCTTCATACCTCTCCGCGAGAGCACGGCGTGCAGTGATCTTTTACAAGAAGCTCGATACCGGTCACCTGCACGTTGAAGCGACGGTGATCGCGCGCAGGGATGCGCGCGGTCCGCAGCCAGCAGCACGGACGTGCTGTCTGCGGACAACACCCTAAGCGAACAATCAAAAAACGTTTTTTGGTGACTTTTTGCCGTTGAGCAAAAAGTTACCCGCCGCTTGCGGCGGAAGCTTTTGCTTCTAAAAACACAAGAACCGATCTAAGAGGACGGGGCGCTACAACTTCCCCATCTTCAACGTCCCCGACTGATGATAGTCATGACACGAAATGCAAGTCGTAGGAACTTTGTCCTTCGCATAAGCACCCCCATGACACGCGCGACAATTGCCAATCCCTGGAATCAGCAAATCCGCCGACTGCTCCGACTTGCGCGCCGCATGACAATCCTCACACTTCACCGTCACGTGTTTCGCGTGTGTGAACTTAGCATCGCCATACCAAACGCCTGACACGCGCACCGGTGCGATCTGCCACGTGTCATCGGCCTGTCGAGGCGGAGTAACTTTATGGCACGTCGTGCACGCGCGACCGGTGAACAGACTTTCGGTCACCGAACGCGCTTGCTGTCGCGCCCACGCCAGCGCTTCCTGCTGTTGCTGTTGCGACAACGGCGGCGATCCGGGCCGGCGACGTTCCTGCACGATCGCCGGCGACTTCGCATCCGCATATCCGCCTTCGAGCGCGACGCGCGCGTAGTACTCGTTGAGCGTGTAAATCACTTCGGTGACTTTGCCGTGCGGCACCTGGCGGTCCGGCGTGAGCGTGTCGAAACCGAGCGTGTGGCAGTCGTGACACATCGCTTCGAAATTCACCGGACGCATCTTCGCGCCGCCGGCATCCGGCACGTGGCAACTCACGCAATCGAGCGTGCGTCGGCCTTTCGGTGTTTCAAGCCCGTCGGGCTTGAGATGCTTCAAATGATTGAACTTGAGACCTGAATTTTCCTTGAGGTCCGGCGCGAAGGTCACGCGTTGCGGCGCGAATTTTCCGGCCGCGTCCCAGCCGGGCAGATCGATCTTGAACTCCGGATGCGACGTGCCGAAATCGCCGACGTCGGTCAGCGTGCTCGCGTTCTGCGTGCGCGCTTTGAGATTGACGTGACAATCCGAACATAGGCGCTGATCGGTACGCACCAATCCGCGCGCGCCGTTGTGATCCTGATGACACGTGCGGCACTCGGCGTTGCCGAGTTGCGGCAGATTGAACTTGACCGGATCGGCGTGCGCGGGGGTATTCGCGTGACACGACAGGCACGCGCTGTCGCGCACGGTGAGGAATGCTTTCTGATGGCACTTTTCGCAATCGGAAGCGAAGAACTGATGCGCGGCGTCGATCGTGCCGGGATTCCAACTTGCGCTGCTCGGCAGCGGCGTGTGTTTGAGCATTTCGCCGATGCCGGGAACGAAATGTCCCAGCATCGGCAGCGCCAATCCGAAAACAAGAATCAACAGAAACAAAATCCACGCCGGTCCGCGTTTGCTCAAGCGGGTCTGACCAAGACGCGTGGGTTTCGAGCGACGTTCCTTTTCGACCTGCTGTTCGGTTTTGTCCAGCGTGCTGATTTCCACGCCGCCGTCGAAATCCTGCGGCGCGGGCAAAAGCATCAATCGCGTGGTGCCAATTTCGACCGTCGCGCCGGGCGCTACGGTGGTGACGTAGGTAATGTCGCCATTGACGCGAATGCCCGCGATGATCAGCGATTCCACTTTGTACTGACCGTTCGCGAGCAGCGTCGCGCGCGCGTGATTCAGCGCGACGCGCAGATCGGGCAGGAAAATCGCCTGGTCGGCCGCGCGGCCGATCGTCAGCACGTCGCCGTAGTGGACGTCTTCCTCGTAGGAAACGCTGCCCTTTCCTTTTTTCAGAACGCGACGGATCAGCCAACGCATCGACGCGTCTCCGCTGCGGGCAGTGTCGTGGGATTCGCCATCACCAATAGAAGAACGAGGAAACGATGTGTGCGATCAGCGCCGCGAGCAGCGCGAACGACACGGGCACATGGAAGTACAGCCAGATTTCCATCATGGCCTGGAACTGGATGTCGCGCGCGACTTTGGTCGCCAACGCTTTCTTGCGCGAGACGAGGTCGATGAGCTTGCGCATCGCTTCGCCTTGCTTGTCGGTGGCGCGTTCGGCGAGGAAGTCGACCATCGCGAACATCGTCGGCATTTCGGCGGTCGGCGTTTCCTTTTTCTTGTCGCGGTTGGCGAGCGCTTTCTGCAACGATGCGATCGCGAGATCCGATCCGTCATGGGCGCGAAGCTGCGTCCACACGCCGCCGCCGAGCCTCGTGTTTTCGATCGAGCGCAGCACGATGGCGTGGATCTTCGGATCGATGCCGTCGGCGAGCGCCAGCGCGTTCTGATCGATTTCGGCGACTTCGTCGAGCATCGCGTCGCGCGAGGCGCTGTCGCGGTTGCGCGTCATCATCGCCGGATAACGCAGATACGCGAACAGGCCGAAGAAACCGGAAAAGATCACGATCAGCATCAGCACGTAGGCAAAGGTGTGGATGTTCCAGCCGACCTGAAAACCCGCGTGCAGCAGCACGAGCACGATCAGCGTCGTGCCGAGAAAGATGTGTGCAGACAACCAGCCGCGCAACGTGCCCGTGTTGTTGAGATAGTTGCGCTTGCGGATGCCGAAAAACATCAGCCACACGATGAGCAGCGCGCTGATCGTGCCGAGCGTGTAACCGAGCCATGTGCCGCCGTTCGGCGGACCGCCCGGATCGTGCCACAGATACGCCGCGGTTGAGCCGCCGAGCAGGATCAGCGAAATCCACAGATAGCGCGATTTCGCGTATGTGAGGATGGAATCATGCATCGCTGCGATTCACCTCAACGCCGCGATTGCGCGTAAGCGGGAAATTCTTCCGGACTGATGCGGATCGCCGCGCCGGTCGGACACGAACGCACGCAGGCCGGTCCGCCGGCGATGCCTTTGCACATGTCGCACTTGACGGCTTTCTTCGCTTTCGGCGCGCCGTCCGCGCTTTTCTTTTTCTCGTACGGCACTTCGCCCGGACCGCTGCCGCGTCCGAACATCAGCCATTGCAGCAGGCCGGGTTTCTTCGGCGGTTTGGCCGCCATATGGATCACGCCGTACGGGCAATTGCGTTCGCAGTTGCCGCAGCCGATGCAGTTGTCGGCGATGAACACTTCGCCATTCGGAGCGCGATGGATCGCATCGGGCGGGCAGTCCTTCATGCAATGCGGATGTTCGCAATGCCGGCACGACGTGGGAACGTGCACGCTGGCGAATGTCGGTCCGGCTTCGCGATCCAGACGCGACGTACCACCGTGCGTTTCGGCGCACGCTTTTTCGCAGTTGTCGCAACGCACGCACAGCGATTCGTCGATGAGCAGAATATCGGTTGCTTCGCCCGCGCCTTGCGCGATCAGGAAGCTGATGATGTCGCCGCCCGACGGCATTGCCTGCATGGAGAGATTCGCCGCCGCGCGCTGCCGGTATTCGGATTGCAGACGCAGGCGCAGGATCGGCAATCGATTGACCAGTTGCTTGAAACTCGAACTGTCGAGTCGCACGGTTTCGGTCGCGATGGCTGCGCGCGCCGTCGCCGAGCGTTGCGATTCGCCCATCAATGCCATCTCGCCGACGTAGTTTCCCGCGGCGACATAACTAAGGACGACATCCTTTCCGCCGAGCTGGCGCGAGATGGTCAGCGATCCCGTACGGACAAGGTGCAGACAATCGCCGGGTTCGCCTTCGCTGAACAGCACATCGCCGGCTTTGAAACGTTCGAGCTTTGCGGTCGCTACGACTTCGGCGAGTTGCGCCGCTGTCGTCTCGGGAGCGAAGCGCGATTGCACCGCACGAAGAATGAACACTTCGTCGATTTCGCGTTTGACCGCTTCCACCGAATTGATGAGGCGATTCATCGAACGCCGCGGCGTTTCGATCAGCACGCAGCCAGCGCCGGCAACGACGGTCGCGGAACGGCGCCGTCCGGAAATGAGGCTCATCTCGCCGAAGAATTCGCCGCGTCGAAGCGTGACGCGCGCTTTCGGATCTTTCTCGTCGAGCACGATCTGCACTTCGCCATCGACGATGGAGAAGAAAGTATTCGTGTAGTCGTTCCGCTTGAAGATGACATCGCCGGCGGCTGGCGAACGGATGTCCGAATCGAGCATGAACTCGCGCAACTGCAGTGGCGTGATGTGCGACAGCAGCTTCACGTTCTTCTGCACGCGCTGCAGCGCTTCGTCGACATTGCGGAACCCCGGCATCGGCGAGAACTTTGCCTTCAGCAGCGGTTCGTCGGCGGGTTCGACTTTTTCGCCGAGGATATATTCGACGACTTCGTAGCCCTGATTCATCGCCTGTTTGATCAGCGGGTAGCCGCCGAGCGCACCGACGATATAGAGACCTTTCACGTTCGATTCGTACTGCGAACTGATCGCCGGCACCGACGCAGGATCTTTGTTCGGGAAAACGACGCCGCAACCCTCCACGAATCCGCGCGGCGCGGTGGCGCCCAATCGCGCGATGATTCGATCAAGAAGAATTTGCGCTTTGCCGTTGGCCGTGTTCAAGATCATTCGGCCTTTTTTACGGCCAACTGATAACGCGTCGACCCGTTCGGGACCTGAGTTGTAATAGCACTCGATCGTGCCGTCCTCGATCGCCTTCATGATCGCGGCTTCGTTGCCTTTTTTCGCGCGCGCGAATTCGTCCTTGCGATTGATGATGATTACGTTGTTCTGTTTCGACAGCGCGACGGCGTTCTCGATCGCCGCATCGCCCGCGCCGACGACGGCGATCACTTCGCCTTCGTATTCGTCCGGATCGTCGAGTTGATATTGCACGAACGGAAGATCTTCGCCCGGACAACCGAGCTTGCGGATGTTGCCCTGCAAGCCGATGCCCATCACCACGAATTCCGCTTCGACGGTTTGTCCGTTCGTGCAGGTGAGCGTGAAGCCGCTGCCGTTCTGCTTGATGCCGCTGACTTCGTGCTTGTGTTTGGTATTGATCTTCAGGCGCGTGGCGCCTTCGTTCCACGCATCGAGAATCGACTCGCGCGATCCGGCCTTGAACGGTACCGGCGCGCGCAGTGGCAGGATGCCGGGTTCGTCCATGACGAACTTGCCTTTCTGATACCGGTAGATCGTGTTCGAGAGATGATCTTCGGCTTCGAGCAACACGTGCGACACGCCGCGCTCGGCTGCGCGCGCCGCCGCGGACAGGCCACCCGGACCCGAACCAACGATAGCTATCTTGAAACGCTCCGCCATGTATCGACTCCCCGACACCGACGATGATAACCGCGCAACCCAGGCGATGGCCAACGTCGCGCGAGCGCATGACGAAACGCACGTTGTCGCCCGCGCGCGAGGCAACTATGATCGGGCTGCACCCTCGTCGTTTTAACGATCTCGCGACGACGAAGGGCAGCATCGTGTTTCTTATCTGGGGATACAAGTATGGCAGTGTCGAATCGTTTCTACGGGCGCACTCGCAAGCGCCCGCTCGTGCAAGCCGTGCAGGCAAGTCTCGCGGCAATTTTCTTCAGCGGTTACGTCATGGCATCGTCGACGGCGCTTCCGCCGAATCTCGGCAACGGACTTGATCAGGTCGTCAAGGCAAAGTCCGCCGCCTATCGCGACGCCAGCGCCGACGAGCAAGGCAACGCGATGTACGACGTCGCGATCGTCGATGCGCAAGGCCGCGTGCTCGTGCGCATCAACCCGAGTCCGCCGGCCACAGGCAAGCAGGCCGCCGGTATCCAGTCGTTGGCGACTACTCTATCGTCGAATCTTTCGTCGCTAGAAGTGACGGCGGTCGACGACAGTTATCACGGCGTCGGCGTCATGAACGCGTGGATTTCGCTCGACGAAGTGGCTGCGCTTGCAACGTCCAGCGGCGTTCGTTCGGTGATTCTCGAACTGCAGCCACGCCACGGACCTGTGCCGTCGACCGCGCAAGCGATCGCCGCGCGCGCGGCTGGCGGCGGATCGCAAGGAAATGCGATCGCCGGCGACACGTTCAATAAACTCGGTACGGCATTCGATGCCGGTGTGACGCAACATCGCGTTGATCAGATCAATCGTTTCTACAACCCGTCCGCTGCGTTCGATTATGAAGGCGACGGCATCAGCATCGGCTTCATGTCGAACAGCTACGACGCCATAACCGGAAATCCGGCGTCCGTCGACGTGGCCAACTTCGATCTGCCTGGCGATCCCGCCAATCCCGTCAACACGCAACCGGTCGTAGTTCTTGAAGATTATCTCGACGCCACGACGACCGACGACGAAGGTCGCGCGATGGTGCAGATCGGTTACAAGATGGCGCCCAAAGCGCGCCTCGCGTTCGCGACGGCGAATCTGGGCGAAGTGGGTTTTGCGAACAACATTCGGGCGCTCGCGGCGCTGCCGAATTATTCGAAGACGCCCGATATCCAGATGGGTTTCGCTGCCGATGTGATCTGCGACGACGTCGGTTATTTCGATGAACCGTTTTTCCAGGATGGCGTGGTCGGCAACGCAGTCGACGATGTAACGGCGGCGGGTGTGTCGTATTTCTCGTCGGCGGCGAACGATGTCGGCACGGATGGATATGAATCGCAGATTCGTCTCGTTCAGAACGGCACTGGCTTGACGGCAGCGGCCGGTAACACCGCGCTGGCGGGAACAAACATCAATCTAACGAACGTCCCAACCGCGCTTTACGCCGGCGGATTTCATAACTTCAATCCGAATCCAGGCCTGCTCGACGTGGCGCAGCTCGTGAACGTTGCGGCGAAGACCAGGGTGCGAACGATCCTGCAATGGAACGATCCGTACGATCAGGGTTTAGGCTTCCACACCGGTGCGCAAATTTACGTCAACACCGGCGACTTCACGGGAACGCCGTTGACGTTCGACGGTTCTAGCACGCCGCCACTGCCGCCTTTCGTGGCGGGGCAGGCGTATCAAGTTCGCGAAGTACATACGTCGGGTGATTACGACGCGGTCGTCAGCATCTTCAAACCCGACGGCACGTTGCTGGTCTCGCAAGACGTCGAACAGGATGAAACCGTCGGTTTCGTCGCACCTGTGTCCGGTCAGTACTCGATCGTGTTCGATCATTTCAGTACCACGACCGGTACCTTCAACTTCACTGTCAATGATGCGACATACAACCCAACGGCCGTCACGTCGGACTGGAACCTGCTCGTCTTCGACAAGAACGGCAACTATCTGCCAAACAGTTCGCTGAAGACGAACAACATTGCCTCGAACGAACCGCTCGAACTTGGCTTCACGAATCCGGCCAGTGGCCAGACTCAAGTTCAGTTCGTGTTCGCTCTCGCCGCTACGCCAGCCGCCGGTTCGCGCGTTGCGGATCGCATCCGCTATCTGCTGCCGGCGAATGGACTGGGTGGTTACGGTCCCGCCGAATACTTCACCTACAACACGCCGACGACGGGCGGACACGCGATGGCCAGCGGCACCAACGGCACGGCTGCTTATGCGGTTTGGCGCCAGAGCTTGCCGGAAGATTTCACCTCGCCGGGCCCGACCGAAATCTATTTCGACGCGATGGGCAACTCGCTCAGCTTGCCTGAAATCCGCCAGCAGCCGCGTATTGCCGCGGCGGATGGCGCGAACGTCTCGAAGAACATGAGCTTCTTCGCGTCTCCGGATGTGATCGACACCGACGACGATCCGAACTTCTACGGAACCAGTGCAGCGGCTCCGCATGCGGCGGCGGTCGCGGCACTCGTGCTTCAGGCGCATGGTGGTCGGCATAGCGTCACGCCGGCGCAGATGACGTCGGTCCTCGAGCGCAGCACGTTCCCGCACGATTTGGATCCGAACTACGTCAGCGGCGTTGCGCGAACGAGTGCGGGCGAGACGGTGCGCATCACCGTGCGTAGCGATCTCAGCTCGAATTCCGGAACCGGCGTACTCGATCTGAATTCCTCGGCCATCTCGTACTCGGGTTCGGGCAGCTTGTCGACGTTGTCGTTCAATCCCGATGGAACTTCGGCGACTGCGGGCAACGTATCGGGCGGCAACAATGGCGTCAGCGACATCACGCCCGCGACGACGCCTCCGACGGTGAGCTACTTCGAAAACAGTTTCCCCGGCGTCACGTTCTCGCCGCCGGTGTTCCCGTTCACGGTGAGCCCGACATCGGGTATACCCGCAGGAAGCGTCACCGCGACATTCACGAACCAAGCGCCAGCGCCGGCGGCTGTGGGTGAGACCTGGACGATGAATCTGGCTTTCACCTCGGGTGCGTTCTCGGACGGAAAGACGCTGAACTATTCGATCGCGCGCGTCACGGCACATTCGGCCGAAGTCGATAACGGAACAGGTCCTGAGGGCGGCTCGCGCTTCATCGGATGGTCCGGCGACATGATGGGCGGTGGTGTGATTCTGCCGAGCGGTGCTGTACAGCCAAATGGCATGAGCTTCAGCGGAACTACGTCCAACGGAACGTTTAGAGGCGTGCTCAAGAACCGCGTTGGACAAGGCTATTCGCCACTCGATGGTTACGGCTTCATCGACGCGCAGACGGCGGTCGGGCAGGTGATCCAATGAGGACGCCATTCGACAAAGTAGCGATCGGCCGCTCCCGACCGGGGCGCGATGAACAATCTTTTGCTGGGGTCCATGAAATGCGAAACACGAAGGTAACCAAAGCACTCGCCGGGTGCGTATTGCTGGCGCTCGCTAGTGTCGGTGCGCAGGCGGCGACATTCTGTCCGAATCAGAATTTCGATTCGGTCACGCCGCCCGCGCTGCCGAGTGGTTGGACATCCAGCGTCGCGACCGGCGCGGCCACAACCAATGGCTGGGTCACGCGTGCCGTTGGATACGCCGACACCGGTGCCAACTCCGCGTGGGTTGACGATATCGACGACTATGCCGATGTCACGCTCACGTCGCCCGCACAGACGGTCACCACAGGCACCACCGCGACGATCACGTACCGGCAAAGCTACGTACTGTGGGCACCGGATGCGCGTCCGCTCGTCAATCGTGCCTTCAACGGTGCGGTGCTGGAAGTTTCGATCGACAGCGCGGCATTCGCGGATATCGTGACCGCCGGCGGCTCTGTGGCCAGCGCGTACACAGCCTCACTCGATCCGAACGAGGCGAACCCCATCGCGGCAACGGCGCCGTTCAACCGGCCGGTGTGGAGCGGCGATTCGGGTGGATTCACGACAGTCACCGCGACGTTGCCGGCGTCGGCCAGCGGCAAGAATGTGGCGTTCCGCTGGCGCTTGGGAACCGAGGGTGGGGCGCGCAGCCACACCACGCACTCGGGCTGGTGGATCGACAGCATATCCTTCGCGGGCATCAGTGACGATATCTTCTCCGATGGCTTCGACGGAACCTGCGGCAACTGACGAAGATCGACTTCTCTTAGACAAGGGCCGCCACGTGCGGCCCTTTTTTTATGCGCCGGATTTGCGATCATGCGACGTTATCCGGGGATCGAGTCCGCATGCCTGAAACGATTTCGACAACACATGCATGCGTCGAGCGCATCCTCGAGCGGTGCGGACTGGCGATCCGCGTGGCGATGCCGCTCGGCCTCGGCAAACCTAATATATTGTTCAATGCGTTGTACGAACGCATCGTCGCCGATCCGCAAAAACAACTGACGATCTACACCGCGCTTTCGCTCGCTCGTCCGCGCACGAGCAGCGATCTCGAAAAGCGTTTCATCGGTCCGTTCATGCAGCGCCATCTCGGCGCGGATTATCCCGATCTGGCATACGTCGCCGCACAGCAGGAAAACCGGCTGCCGCCCAACGTGCGCGTGCATGAGTTCTACCTGCAATCCGGCGCGATGCTGGGCGTCGGGCAATCGCAGCGCGACTACATCAGCATGAATTACACGCACGTCGCGCGCGACGTGGTCGATTCGGACATCAATCTGATCCTGCAACTCGTCGCGGTGCGCGAAGAAAACGGACGACGCATTTTCAGTCTCGCGTGCAATCCCGATGTGACGGGCGAGCTTCTCGATCGCCTCGCCGCCGCGGGAAAACCACGGCCAACCGTCGTTGGTGTCGTGCATCCGGATTTGCCGTTCGTTGGGAACGAAGCGATCGTCGATGTGAGTTTCTTCGACATCGTGCTCGACGATCCCACCTCGCGGCCGACGCTGTTCGCGCTCGTGCGCGATCCGGTTTCGATCGGCGAATATGCACTCGGTTTGCACGCAAGCGCACTCGTTCGCGACGGCGGTACATTGCAGATCGGCATCGGCGCACTGTCCGACGCACTCGTGCAGTGCCTGCTGGTGCGGCACCGAGACAACGATCGATACACCACCGCATTGCGCGCATTGAATGTGGACGAACACCTCATTGCGAAAATCGGCGGCACGCAATCGTTTTCGCGCGGCCTTTACGGCGCGAGCGAAATGGTGATGGACGGTTTCATGCAGTTGGCGCAAGCCGGCATTCTCAAGCGGCGCGTCTACGACGATTTCGCCATCGAAAGCGCGATCGCGCACGGCGACATCACTGACATTTTGCCGAACGATGCCGCGAGCCGCTTGCGCGCCAACGACGCATTGCCCGATGTCGTCGGCGCACGCGAACTGACGCGACTGAAACGCTTCGGAGTGATCCCGAGCGATGCGGAATTGTGCGACGACGCGTTGCATCTTTCCGACGGAGCGACGCTTCCGCTCGACTTGCGAAGCGACGCCGCCATCGCGGCGTGGAACATGGCGCTCAACGGAAAGACGTTGCGCGAAGGACGTTATTTGCGTGGTGCATTCTTCCTCGGATCGAAAGATTTCTACGCGTGGCTGCGCGATCTCAAAGGCGATGCTTTCTACGGTTTGTCGATGACGCGCGTGTCGGACATCAATCAGGTCTACGGCGGACGCGAAGCGCTCGATTGTCTGCAACGCCGCGACGCGCGCTTCTTCAACACCTGCATGATGGCGACGGCGCTCGGCGCGGCGGTGTCAGACGGACTCGAATCGGGACAGGTCGTCAGCGGCGTCGGCGGGCAATACAACTTTGTCGCGATGGCGCACGCGCTCGAAGGCGGACGCTCGATCCTGCTTCTGCGCAGCACGCGCACGAGCAAAGGCCGCGCGCATTCCAACATCTTGTGGAATTACGGCTACACGACCATTCCGCGGCACCTGCGCGACATTTATGTGACCGAATACGGCAGCGCCGATCTTCGCGGCAAGTCCGATGAAGATTGCACGATCGCCATGCTCGCGCTGTGCGATGCGCGGTTTATCGACGCGTTGGCCGTGCGCGCGAAGTCGAACGGCAAGCTGCGCCGAGACTTTTCGATACCCGATCGATGGAGGGAAAACACACCGGAGCGCCTTCAAGATGCCCTCAGGCCGATCCGTTCATCACTACCCCAATTTCCATTCGGAAGCGACTTCACGCCTGACGAACAGGCGTTGTTGCCCGCGTTGCAACGACTGCAGACAGTGACCGCGACGAAGCCTGCTTTGGCCGCGTTCTTGCTTTCTACATTATGGAAAGGTCGTCCGACACCCGAAATGACGCCGCTCCTGCGACGGCTGGGTCTCGATGTCCCGAAAAATATCGGCGAGCGTCTTCTGCGCCGACTCGTTTCGACAGCGCTGCGCGCGAGCGGGCGCGGAGTATAGTGAGATGCGCGAGCACAATCTGCGTTCCTGGGGTAGCCGATGAGCGCGTTGTTTCAGCGGCTGGTGAACGGATTTCCCGAACGGCACATGCCGGCGAAGACGTCGTTCGCGACGGATGCGAAGTCGCTGCGGCTATGGATTTCACAATTGCCTCTCGCCAATCCCACGGCGGTATCGCGTCTGCTGATTTCTGCATTGCGCGAGATGAATCAGTTGCGCATCGAGGCCGTGCAGCGTCTTGAAGCGTTGGAGCTTCTGCGTCCGCAAGTTGCGACGGTCGTTGCGAATCTGAGCAAACAAGTGATCGGCGACAGTTTTCCGTTGCCGCCGACCAAACACGCCAACGGTCAGTTGGCGCAGGATTTCGAGCAGGAACTCGCCATTGGCTATTCGGCTGCCGCGTACGATTTGTGCGCGCCGGCCGGCGCCGTGCCGTTCCTGCGCGCGAAATATGTGTCGCAGGCGGTGACGCGCGCGATCCAGCATCGCGGCGCCTTGCTGTTTCAAGCGTATCTGCGCTATCAGGCGCCGCCGCCGGGCGTGTGGCAGAACCTGCATGATCTTTTCCGTTTCGCCGTCGCCGTGAGCGTGGACGATCGCGCCGTCATCGATCCGACGCAGCAACAACCGCCAAGCAACGTGCGGCAGGCGTATATCCACGCGCTGCTCGTCGCGTTGACGAATCCCTATCGCTTCACGCAACGCGAGAACAGCGAAATCTACGAACTCACGCGCATCTGGAGCGCGCTGTGCGAACTGCGCGAAGGCCGCGCACCCGACGGCGCGATCGCCGTGCGCACGGACGACGACGCGAGTCCCGGTTATCTTCCGGAAGAACGCGAAACCCCGGGCGAAGGCTTGTGGGCGCTCGAGGTCAACGGATTGGTCCGATCGCTCGAAGGGCAGCTTGCGGGTTTGCCACCCGGCGTCGCCAAGACGCAATTCCGTACGCGCGGCGGCCCTGTCGTGCATGCGGAGATCGCTTTCGTCGAACGGTTGCTGCGCTCGTGGCGCAATGGCGCCGAGCGCGGTCAGCAACGCATCGCCGCGGGGCATTCGCTGGACACAGTGATCGGCTTGCACGATCTGCATTACGTGCTCGCGGGCGACACCGATTTCGATGCATTCCTGCGCAAGACGCGCGGCGTCGCCATCACGCTGCACGAGCGCGATCGCGCCGCATCGTGGGCGGTGGGCGGCGGCGGTGCGCCGGTGCGCGTCAAGCATTTGACAGCGAAGGTGCTCGATCAAAGCCTGAGCGGGTATCGATTGATGTGGGAAAAAATCGAAGGCATGCGCGTTCGCGTCGGCGAGCTGGTTGGACTCGCGTCGCCGGCCGAGGACGGTGAATCGCAGGACTGGATGATCGGCGCCATCCGCTGGATGCGTCTGGAAAACAACGGCGCGCTCGACGCGGGCATTCAACTGCTCGCGCGACGCGCGACACCGGCCGCGCTGCGCGCATTCGACGACAGCGGCGACGCGAAAGCTGCGATGCGCGGCATCGTGCTGGAAGATCTGAACGGTCAGGAACACGCCGAAACGATCTCGATCATGGCGCCGCAACTTTTCGATCGGCATGCCGACAACATCGAACTCACGCGACCCGGCGATCCGTTCGCGTGGCAAGCAGAACCGACGGTGGAAACGGTGCGCGTGGTCGATGCGCTCGACGTGAGTGGCGGTTATTTGCGTCTGGACATCGTCAACGCCGCGGCGCGCGATGCGTCGTCCGATCAGCCGCCGCGCGCGGCGAACGACGATCCGCATCACAGCGAACTCGATTCGGCGT
The DNA here is from genome assembly GCA_036271355.1 of Rudaea sp. Classification (GTDB taxonomy): domain Bacteria; phylum Pseudomonadota; class Gammaproteobacteria; order Xanthomonadales; family Rhodanobacteraceae; genus Rudaea. The sequence continues at coordinate 14,930 of DATBAU010000209.1, forward strand.
CCGCACAGATATAAAATCACGCCGATCGCGGCCTGAGCTTCAGGCGGCGCGTTGGCAGGCAGTGCGATGATTTCTCCCCACGTTCCAGTTTCGGCCGCGCCTCGGCGGCGTTCGATCGCCGTGGATGTCGGCGGCGTGCGTGTCGGTGGCGATGCGCCGGTCGTCGTGCAGTCGATGACGAATACCGATACCGCCGACATCGCCGGCACCGCGAAGCAAACCGCCGAACTCGCGCGCGCGGGCTCCGAACTCGTGCGCATCACCGTGAACACCCCCGAGGCCGCGAAGGCCGTGCCGCACATCCGCGAACGGCTGGACATGATGGGCGTGAACGTTCCGCTCATCGGCGACTTTCATTACAACGGACATCAGTTGCTCACCGCCGAACCGGCGTGCGCGGAAGCGTTGGCGAAATACCGCATCAATCCGGGCAACGTCGGATTCGGAAAGAAGCGCGATATGCAGTTCTCGACGATCATCGATTTCGCCTTACGCTATCGCAAGCCGGTTCGCATCGGTGCGAACTGGGGTTCGCTCGATCAATCGATGGTCGCCGCATTGATGGACGAAAACGCGACGCGCGCCGAATCGTGGGATGCCGCGCGCGTGGCGCGCGAATCGCTCATCCGATCGGCGCTGGATTCCGCAGCGCGCGCAACAGAATTGGGATTAAGTTCGGATCGTATCTTATTGTCTTGTAAGGTTTCAGGCGTACAAGAATTGATCGCCGTTTATCGCGACCTTGCGCAGCGTTGCGACTACGCATTGCATCTGGGTTTGACCGAAGCCGGCATGGGCAGCAAGGGCATTGTCGCGTCGACGGCCGCGCTCGCGGTGCTACTTCAGGAAGGCATCGGCGACACGATCCGCATCTCGCTTACGCCCGAACCGAACGAATCGAGGACGCGTGAAGTGATCGTCGCGCAGGAGTTGCTGCAGACGATGGGTCTGCGCGCATTCACGCCGCTCGTGACCGCGTGTCCGGGATGTGGTCGAACGACGTCGGTGTTCTTCCAGGAACTCGCGAAGACGGTTCAGGAACACGTCCGCGCGAAAATGCCCGAGTGGCGCGTGAAGTACGACGGCGTCGAAAACCTCACGCTGGCCGTCATGGGTTGCGTGGTGAACGGGCCGGGCGAATCGAAACACGCCAACATCGGCATTTCGTTGCCCGGCACCGGCGAGGCGCCGTCCGCGCCGGTGTTCATCGATGGTGTGAAGTCCACAACCCTGCGCGGCGAACACATCGCGCAGGATTTCGTGCGTCTGATCGACGACTACATCGAACGCAACTACGCCGGACGCCCAAGCGCCGCGGCGTAGACTTCATCAGTTCCCGCAGTGCAGTCCATCGACTTCGGCGAGTTTCGTGATCGGCATCGTGCCGCTGCCATAGGCGGGCAATTTCGACACCCAGCTAAGTGTTCCGTTATTGCAATCGCTAAAGGTGAAGGTGAGCGAACCCCAATCGGTTTGCGTGATGTCGTTCGACGTGAAGTTCGGCGGGAATTTCGCACCCGTATCCTGCGCCGCTTCGATGGTGACGGTGTTGCTGGCCGGATCGAACGTCCCCGCGCCGAGAATCCACGATTGTGCAGTGCCGTCCGGCGTGAATACGAACCAGTACGCGAGGATCGTGGTCGGCGGCACGACTTGCAACAGGAACCCGTGTCCGGATTGCTGCGGGTTGTACCAGGAGCCGCTGGTCGACGCCGAAATCGGCGTACCGCTGACGACCGCCGCGTTGACCGTGATGCTGCCGGTCATGCCCATGCTGACGTGCTGGTCGCAGTGATAGTGGACGACGCCCGCTGTGCTGAACGTGCGCGTGAACGACCAGTTGTTGGCCGATACCGCGCCGTTGCCGCCGTCGTCGTCGCAACCGTCTGCGCAACGGAACGAGTTGTCGTCGGCATGCACGTTGTGCATGGCGCCGCCGAGGTTGTTGAACGTCACCGTGTCGCCAGCGGTGATGGTAAGGTTGCCCGGGGAAAACTGCAGGATCGGAGTTGAATAGCTACCGCCGTAAGGATCGCCGTAGGCTTGGCTTCCGCCGACGTTGACGACCCAGTTCTTCGCTGCACAAACCTGAGTGCCGGCAAGCAGCACTGCAGCGAGCACTATCGATTTTGACCAATGCGAGCGCATGACCGTGATCTCTCCCAAAATGATGAAAACCTCACCACCAACACGACCGCGCGCTATTGCGTCAGCTTTCAATTTCCTTCGACAGATGACGATAGTTAGCGCGTGGAAAAATCCGCATGGCTGAGCGGAATTTCGTCGTTGCGATTCCTGCGCGCTACGCATCGCAGCGGTTGCCCGGCAAACCGTTGCTGCCTATCGGCGGCGAACCGATGGTGTTGCACGTCGCGCGTCGCGCACTGGCGGCGGGCGCGCGCGAAGTCGTCGTCGCGACCGACGACGCGCGCATCGCCGAGGCGCTCGATAAGTCCGGCGTTCGCGTCGCGATGACGCGCACCGATCACGCCTCCGGCAGCGACCGCCTCGCCGAATGCGTTCGTTTATGTGGCTGGAGTGAAGAAACGGTCGTCGTGAATCTGCAGGGCGACGAACCGCTCGCGCCGGTATCCGGCATCCGTGCCGTCGCCGACGTTTTGATCGATAGCGGCGCGCCGATGGCGACGCTGGCGACACCGTTTGAATCGATCGACGAATTTCTAGACCCGAATTGCGTAAAGGTCGTCGTTGATCGAAACGGTCGCGCGTTGTATTTCAGTCGCGCACCGGTTCCATGGCCGCGCGATGCGTTCGCGAAAACGAAAGACGTGTTGCCTAGCGCGATTCCGTTTCTTCGCCACATCGGCATCTACGCGTATCGCGCCGGTTTTCTGCAGACGTTCACCGCGCTCGAACCGACGCCGCTCGAACGCGCCGAGTCGCTGGAACAACTTCGCGCGCTCGAGAATGGACATGCGATCGCCGTGCGTGTCGCGCCGGAAGCGTTTCCGCCGGGCGTGGATACGCCGGCCGATCTGGCGCGTGTGCAGGCGCTATTCGGCAAATGATCAAAAGTATACTTTTCGTATGCTTGGGAAACATTTGCCGTTCGCCGGTGGTCGAGGCGATCGCGCGGCTTGAATTCTCACGTGCGCGTATCGATGTTTATGTCGATTCGGCTGGAACGGCCGACTACCACACAGGCGAGCAAGCGGATTCTCGATCGCTCGCGAGCGCGCAACGTGCCGGTTACGATGGATCGCCGCATCGCGCGCGGCAGATTTCGGCAGAGGATTTCGAGCAGTTCGACGCCGTGCTGGCGATGGACAACCGCAATCTCGCCACCATCCTTTCGCGGTGTCCGGAGCGTTTCCGCGGCAAGATCGACCTGTTTCTGCGTCACGCCGGTATTGCGTCGCCGCTGGAAGTGCCGGACCCTTATTACGGAGACGACGGCGACTTCCGCCGCGTCATCGAACTGGGCCGGATCGGCGTCGAAAAATTGATCGAAAGACATCGGATTACCGCATAATGCTGTCCTGGATTGTGAGCTAAGCGCACCGCATGAACTCACGTGTTCGCGCGCCGGCCTGGCCGGCGTCGCTGGAATGGATCAACACCGATCAGCCGCCCACGCTGGATGCGCTGCGCGGACGCGTCGTGCTGATGCATTTCTGGACGTTCGACTGCGTCAACTGCATCAATTCGCTGCCCGATCTGCGTTATCTCGAAAACAAATATCACGATGGCTTGAGCGTCGTCGGCGTGCACGCGCCGAAATACGACTATCAACGGCAAGGTGCGGCGGTGCTCAAAGCCGTGAACCGCGGTCACGTGCGTCACGCAGTAGTGAACGACTGCAACTTCGAATTGTGGCAAGCGTACGGCGTGCAAGCGTGGCCGACGATGGCAGTGATCGACGCCGAAGGACAGCTTGCCGCATTGCTGCCGGGCGAAGGGCGCCGTCAGGAAACCGATGCGATGATCGGGCAACTGCTCGACGAGGCCGCATCGAAAGATCAGCGCGTCTACGAAACGCCGGGTGCGGTCGGCCGGCCGGAAGCGCGAATGCCGTTGCTGTTTCCGCGCAAAGTACTCGCGACCGATTCGAGTCTGTGGATTTCCGATAGTGGCCATAACCGCGTGCTCGAGTGCAATCACGAAGGTCGCATCCTTCGCCAGTTCGGTTCGGGAAATCCCGGGTATTGGGACGGTGCGAACAAGGATGCCGGTTTTACCGATCCGCAAGGGTTGGCTATCGTCAAGGATTGGTTGTACGTCGCCGATACCGGCAATCACGCGTTGCGGCGCATCCGATTGCTGAGTGGTGAAGTCGAAACGGCGGCAGGCACCGGAACGATCGGTTATGAATTGCCGAACGACGATGTCGAACCGTCGCGCGTGGCGATGTCCGCGCCGACGGCGGTCGCAGGGACGGGAGAAAAAGTATACTTTGTCCTGGCCGGGCAGAATCAGGTGTGGCAACTCGACCTGATCAAAAACCGGCTGAGCGTGCTCGCGGGCAATGGACAGCTCGGCCTCACCGACGGCGACAGCCTGACCGCAAGCTTCGCGCAGCCGAGCGGCATCAGCCTGATCGGTCAGCAACTCGTGATTTGTGATTCTGCTTCGTCGTCGCTGCGCGTGTTGCGGCTGCTCGACAACAACGTATCGACGTTGGCCGGCGCGGGTTTGTACGAATTCGGCGATGTGCCGGGCAAGCGCGACACCGCCCGATTGCAACATCCGCTGGACGTCTGCGCCGATCCGCGTGGACTCATCTTCGTGGCCGACAGCTACAACGGCAAAATCAAGGCGCTCAACATGCGCACCGGCGAAGTGCGTCCGCTGAACTTGCCGTACAAGTTGAGCGAGCCGAACGATTTGTCGCTCGCCAACAACGCGTTGTGGATCGCGAACACGAATGCGCACGAGATCGTCCGTGTCGACCTGAAAAGCGGGCAGATCCGGCGCCTGACCATCGGCGAATGAGCATAGACGAATAAAGCGCGCGTGCCCGATCGTTCGACTCATCCGACCGCTTTCGACGGCAAGGAATTCGTCCGTACGCTGACGACATCGCCGGGTGTCTATCGCATGCTCAATGCGCATGGCGAATTGCTGTACGTCGGCAAGGCTGGCAGTCTGAAGAAGCGCGTCGGCAGTTATTTTCTGAAGCCGCGCATGGAGCCGCGCATTGCGGCGATGGTGTCGCAGATCGCGAACATCGAAGTCACGCTGACGCGCACGGAAGCGGAAGCGCTGCTGCTCGAATCGCAGCTGATCAAGAGTCTGAAGCCGCGCTACAACATTCTGCTGCGCGATGACAAAAGTTTTCCGTACGTTTATCTATCCGGTGGCGAAGATTATCCGCGCATGGCGTTTCATCGCGGTGCGAAATCCGGCAAGGGCGAATATTTCGGTCCGTATCCGAGCGCCTATGCCGTGCGCCACAGTCTCGACCTGATGCAGAAAATTTTTCTCGTGCGCCAATGCGAGGACAGTTATTTCCGCAATCGCTCGCGGCCGTGTTTGCAATATCAAATCAAACGCTGCAGCGCGCCGTGCGTCAATCTCATCAGTCCGCCGGATTACCAAGACAGCGTGCGGCACGCGGCGATGTTCCTGCAGGGTCGCAGCAGCGCGGTGATCGACGAACTCGGATCGGAAATGGACCGCGCGAGCCACGCGCTCAATTTCGAAAAAGCAGGCGCGATGCGCGATCAGATCGCAACGCTCAAACGTCTGCACGCGCAAAGTTATGTGCAAGGCGCGACGACCGATCTCGACGTGCTTGCTTGCCACATCGACTCCGGACTGGCGTGCGTGTCGGTGCTGTATTTCCGGAACGGCGTGAGTTTGGGTTCGCGCGACTTCTTTCCGCGCCTGCCGACTGAGGCGACGGCGGCCGTCGTGCTCTCGTCGTTCATCGCGCAGTATTATCTCGACAAGCCCGTGCCGCGCGAAATCATCGTCAGCGAACAGCCCGACGAATGCGAGTTGCTCGTCACGATGCTGATGACGCAAGCCGAGCATGCGGTCGAGATCAAATCGAACGTCCGCAGCGAACGCGCGCGGTTCATCGAACTTGCACTGAAAAACGCGCAAGCCGCACTCGCAGCGCGACTCGCCAGCAACCAGACGATGCGCGAGCGTTTCGAATCGCTGCGCGATCTGCTCGAACTCGACGAAACGCCGCACCGCCTCGAATGTTTCGACATCAGTCACACGATGGGTGAGGCGACGGTCGCCTCGTGCGTAGTGTGGGGCGCGGAAGGCGCGGAAAAATCGCAGTACCGTCGCTTCAATATCACCGGCATCGAACCGGGCGACGACTACGGCGCGATGCATCAGGCGCTCGAACGCCGCTATCGCCGCATCCAGGCGGGCGAGGGCGTGCTGCCGGACATCCTTCTTATCGACGGCGGCAAGGGACAAGTTTCGCAGGCATTGAAAGTGCTCGCCGATCTCGCGGTGACCGGCGTTCTCGTTGTCGGCGTTGCGAAAGGCGCGGAACGACGCGCAGGACACGAAACGCTGATCCGCGGTGACAACGGCAAAACGATCTGGCCGGGTCCGGATTCGCTAGCGTTGCATCTGATCCAGAGCGTGCGCGACGAAGCGCATCGCTTCGCCATCACCGGTCATCGAAATCGTCGCGAAAAAGCGCGCGAGAAAAGCCGCATCGAAGAAATCGCGGGCGTCGGTGCGAAGCGTCGCGCGGCGTTGCTCAAACACTTCGGCGGCATCGCGGGCGTGGCGTCGGCGGGCATCGAGGAACTGGCGCAGGTGAAAGGCGTG
>DATBAU010000210.1:0-7482 GCA_036271355.1 Rudaea sp.
GAACCGGACGCAACGGATTCCTATCGCGACGGGGAGGCGATTCTACAGCCAACCCGGGTCGTTGATAAGTGTCGCAGGTCTAGAAAAACTTGAATTCGAACGCGACCGCGTTTTTGCCGGGATCGGCGACCTCGAATACCAGCGCCGCCGTCGCGCCGGGAGCGAGACCGGTCGAAATCGCGCGCGTATCGCCGAGGTATTCCTGCGGTGCGAAGCGGCGCATGGCGATGCGGTTTTCGTCCAGATCCGACAGCGTAATCTCGACCGCGGGGAATGCCTGCGCGAATTTCGCGTCATTGCGCAGCGTGGCTGAAATGATCAGCGCGCCGGACACGGACGGATGCGGACGGATTTCGCGTGAGAGCAATTCGAGCGTCGACGGATCGCGGCGCAACGGCAATCGGCAACCGACGCTTTCGCAGACGCGTTCGAGCAACGGGCGCGCGGTCGGATCGTCGAGGATCGCGCTGCGTTCGGCGTAGCCGATCTGCGCGCCGAGCGTGAGCAGGAGCGCGAACGCGCCGATGGTCCACGGCCAGTTGCGACGGATGGGTACGAGATGACGCGTGCGTGCGAACGCCGGCAGCGAGGAGCGTTGCGACGTCGACGCGGCGCGCGATGAACGTGCAGGCCGCACGCCGGCGCGTTCGTCCGGATCGAACAACAAACCTTGCTGCGTCGACGCCACCGGTCGCAACGCCGGCACCGACAATTGCGGCGGCGCGGAGCCGCCGACGTTGTCCTCGAGTTCCGTGATCGGCTCGGGCGGCAATTGATCGGTGAGCGTGCGCAGCGCGTCGAACACGGCGGCGCAATGACCGCAGCGAACGCTGCCGTGACCTTCGGCGAGTTCGGCTGCGCCGAGTTTGTAGATCGTCAGGCATTCCGGGCATTGCGCGTACATGCGGCGATTGTAGCGAAAGGTGGCGTCAGCCGCGGCGTATGCCGCTGATGCGCACCCATCCGTCAAAAATCGTGGAGTCCAGCGCGTCGAACCATTCGGCGTAACGCGCCAGCAGTTCGTGATGCTGTCCGTCGAGGATGCCGGAGATGGCGAACTGTCCGAGCGGTTTCACGCAATGCGCGAAATGCGGTGCGAGATCGTTCAACGGTCCGGCGAGGATATTGGCGACAAGCACGTCGGATTCGAACGGCTCGAAGCGTTCCGGAGTATACAAATCCAGTTTTTCCGAAACGCCGTTGCGTTCGGCGTTATCGCGGCTGGCGGTAGTGGCTTGCTCGTCGTTGTCGACGCCGACGACGCGCGACGCGCCGAGTTTCAGCGCGGCGATGGCGAGCACGCCGGAGCCGCAGCCGAAATCGATGGCAATTTTTTCGCGCACATCGAGCGAGTCGAGCCACTGCAGACATAGCGACGTCGTCGGATGCGTGCCGGTGCCGAACGCTAGGCCGGGATCGAGACGCACGACGACGTTATCGGGATCCGGCGGTGGTTCGATATTCCACGGATAAATCCACAGCCTACGACCGAATTGCATCGGCTTGAACGCATCCATCCAGGCGCGTGTCCAGTCCTGATCGGCAACGTCGCGGAAGGCGAAGTGCTCAGGCGAAAATTCCGGAATCAGTTCGGTCAGCGCGTGGATCAATCCGGCGCGATCGGTTTCCGCATCGAATAACGCCTGCAGCACGACGCCATTCCAGATCGGCGTTTCGTCGACGCCGGGTTCGAAGATCGCCCGTTCGTCCGGCGTGTCGACGTCGGCATCCGAGAGCGTCACCGACAACGCGCCGACATCCTCGAGCGCCGATTCGACACGCTGCTGATTCGCCGCGTCGGTGGTAACGGTTAGTTCGATCCACGCCATAGCGCTAGCCGATGGCGAGATTCTTCTCGCGCTGTTCGGCGATGCGTTTTTCGAGGTAATGGATGTTCTGGCCGCCGGAATGGAAACCGCTATCGGCGAGAATGCGTTGCTGCAGCGGAATGTTCGTCTTGATGCCATCGACGACGAGCTCGCCCAGCGCGATGCGCATGCGTGCGATGGCGGTTTCGCGATCGCGGCCGTGCACGATGAGTTTTCCGATCATCGAATCGTAATTCGGCGGAATGCGATAGCCGTCGTAGATGTGCGTGTCCATGCGCACGCCGGGGCCGCCAGCGGCAAGGAAGCGCTTGATCGTTCCGGGCGATGGCATAAACGTGTCGGGATCTTCCGCGTTGATGCGGCATTCGATGGAGTGGCCGGTGAGCTTGATGTCGGATTGTTTGATCGAAAGTTTTTCACCCGACGCGATCAACAGTTGTTCGCGCACGAGATCGACGCCGGTGATCAGTTCCGTCACCGGATGTTCGACCTGGATGCGCGTGTTCATCTCGATGAAATAGAAGCGGCCGTTCTCGAACAGGAATTCGAACGTGCCCGCGCCGCGATAGCCGATGCGATTGCACGCATCGACGCACACCTTTCCGATCTGCTGGCGCTGTTCTTCGCTGATACCCGGCGCTGGCGCTTCCTCGACCACTTTTTGGTGCCTGCGTTGCATCGAGCAATCGCGTTCGCCGAGATGGATCGCGTTGCCTTGTCCGTCGGCGAGCACCTGGATTTCCACGTGGCGTGGATTCTCCAGAAACTTTTCCATGTACACCTGATCGTTGTTGAATGCGGCCTTCGCTTCGGATTTCGTCATCGAAATCGCGTTGCTCAAATGCGCTTCGGTGTGCACCACGCGCATGCCGCGTCCGCCACCGCCGCCAGCCGCTTTGATGATTACCGGATAGCCGATGTCGCGCGCAATGCGTCCGTTCTCGACCGGTTGGTCGCCGAGCGGTCCGCCAGAACCCGGCACACATGGAACGCCGGCGGATTTCATCGCCTTGATCGCTTGAACCTTGTCGCCCATCAGGCGAATCACGTCGGCGGTCGGGCCGATGAAAATGAAACCGGATTGCTCGACACGCTCGGCGAAATCCGCATTTTCGGAAAGGAATCCGTAGCCGGGATGGATCGCTTGCGCGTCGGTGACTTCGGCTGCCGAAATGATCGCGGGCACATTCAAGTAACTTTCCGCCGCTGGCGCAGGGCCAATGCAGACGGATTCATCCGCCATGCCGACGTGCTTCAGATTGCGGTCGACCGTCGAATGCACGGCGACGGTTTTGATGCCGAGCGTATGACATGCGCGCAAAACGCGCAGCGCGATTTCGCCGCGATTAGCGATGACGACTTTGTCGAGCATCGGCATTTATTCGATCACAAACAGCGGTTCGTCGAATTCGACCGGCTGGCCGTTTTCGCCGAGCACGGCAATGATCGTTCCGGCTTTGTCGGATTCGATCTGATTGAACATCTTCATCGCCTCGATGATGCCGAGCGTGTCGCCGACCTTCACCGTCTGGCCGACTTTCACGAACGGCGGCGCGTCGGGTTTGGACGACGCGTAATACGTTCCGACCATCGGCGAACGCACCACATGGCCCGGTGGCAGTGCGCTTTCGACCGGCGCCGATGGCGCGGCGGTGGCGGCCGGAGCGGCGGCGCGCGCCGGTTCGACATGAACGTGCGTCGCGGGCGCCATCTGCGCATAACCGCTTTTCGGCATGCGGCTCAGACGAACGGATTCTTCGCCTTCCTTGATCTCGAGTTCGGCGAGATTGGATTCCTCAAGGATGTCGATCAGTTTTTTTATTTTTCGCAGGTCCATAAATGTCCTTGTCCGGTCTGCGCCGGTCAGCGTTTCTTTTTCTTCGTGTTCTTGCCGAGACGTTCGATCGCGACGTCCATCGCGAGCCGGTAACTGGTCGGGCCAAAACCGGTGATGAGTCCGATGGCGATGTCCGACAAATACGAATGCCGGCGGAATTCCTCGCGCGCGAGCACGTTCGACAGATGCACTTCGACGAACGGAATCTGCACCGACAGGAATGCATCGCGCAGCGCGATGCTGGTGTGCGTGAATGCGCCGGGATTGATCAGGATGATGTCGATCTTTTCCGATTTCGCGCGATGAATGCGATCGATCAGTTCGTGCTCGGCGTTGGACTGGAAGCTGTCAACCTTGTGCCCGGCGGGTTTTGCCTGGTCGCCGAGCATCTTTTCGATGTCGGCCAGCGTCGCATGGCCATAGATATGCGGCTCGCGCGTGCCGAGCAAGTTGAGATTCGGGCCGTGCAGTACCAGAATGGTTGCCATGCGACCAACGTTCCGGGCGCCGGGCCCGATTCAAGGGGGCGAAGTCTGCGCCCGCCTTCGACGTTTGTCCAGCACGATCTCGTCAGGATCAGCGGAGATCGCCGACGTTAGCCGCTTTCGGAAGGTTTTTCGATAACCACGAACTCAGCAACTCCGGCGTGAAACTGCCTTCGCGCTGCGCCAGCAGCGTGCCATCTTTACCGATGAGAACACTGTACGGAAGCACATCGCGGCGGTCGCCGAACAGCAATTCCGGATTAGCCGCGTCGTCTCCGAGCAGGATGGGATACGCGACCGGATTGTCCTTCAGGAAATTCTTGACCGCATCCGCATCGTCGAGCGCGACGCCGACGATTTCGACGCCGTACCTCCCGCGCGTTCGATCCAGCAGCGGCATTTCCTCGCGACACGGTCCGCACCACGTAGCCCAGAAATTCAGCAGGACGATTTTTCCATTCCACTCGCTGAGGCGGCGCATGTTGCCGGACATATCGGCGAAGGAAAGATCGGGCCGCGCGTCGCCCAGCTTAAGGATAGTCGCGCCCGGCGGCAACGGCACGTCCGCGGGTTTGTCGAAATGTTGTCCGACCAGAAGTCCGAGCGCCGCACCCACGACGGCGACGGCGACGATCAGCAGATTCGCGCGATTGAACATCCGCGCATTTTACTGCGTCACCGACTCGATGCGTTTGACGAATTTGTCCGCGTCTTCCGGACCCGTGAGTTGAAGCGCGTGTTTTTCGTCGCCGTTCGCGGCGAAGAACAACGTGTCCGGCGGCGCGACGATGCCGTATTTCTTCATCAGCGCCTGATCGGTGTCGTCGTTGGCGGTGACGTCGGCTTGCAGCAGCACGAAGTTCGACAACGCCGATTGCACGTCGGATTTGGTGAAGGTGAACTTCTCCATTTCCTTGCAGCTCACGCACCAGTCGGCGTAGAAATCCAGCATCGCCGGTTTGCCGGCGGATTTCGCGGCGGCGAGTTCGCGATCGACATCCTCGGACGATTTCACGCGCTTGAAGACGAGCGACGCATTGCTCGCCGCGACACTCACCGTTGATCCCATACCGCGCAACGGTTGCAACAGATCGTTCGATCCAGCCGCCGCGCCGATCAGTTCCGCCGCGCCACCGATCAGGAGCACGACGCCGAGCGCCTTCCACAACGTGCGCCATCCCGATGCGCCTTCCGGAATCCGTTCCAGCGCGCCGAGATACACGGCGCTGGCGACGGCGAGCAAACCCGCCATCAGCATGATCCACGTCGCATCGAGCACGCGCGACAACATCCAGATCGCGAGCGCGAGAAACGTCACGCCGAAGACGGCTTTCACCGCGTCCATCCACGCGCCGGCGCGCGGCAGCAATTTGCCCGCGCTGGCACCGAACACGACGAGCGGCGCGCCCATGCCGAGCGCGAGCGTGAACAATGCGAAGCCGCCGAGCACCGCATCGTGTTTCTGCGCGATGTACAACACGGCGACGGCGAGCGGCGGCGTCACGCACGGTCCGACGATCAGCGCCGACAGCGCGCCCATGATCGCGACGCCCGACAGCGATCCGCCCGATTGCTGGTTGCTGACGTTCGCGATCTTCGATTGCCACGACGACGGCAATTGCAACTCATAAAAGCCGAACATCGATAGCGCCATCAGAACGAACAGTCCGGCGAAACACCACAATACCCACGCGGTCTGGAATGCAGCCTGCAGATTCTTGCCGGCAAGTCCGGCGATGACGCCCGCGATCGTGAAGATCACCGCGTTCGCGAAGATGTACACGACCGATAAAACGATCGCACGCCGTGTCGAAAGATTCTCGCCCGCGCCGGCGATGATGCCGGACAAAATCGGAATCATCGGAAATACGCACGGCGTGAACGCGAGCCCGAGTCCGGCGAGGAAGAACACGCCGAACACGAGCCAGATGGACCCGTTCAACGCACGCTTGAACTGACTGTCAGTCGATTCGTTCGACGCCGCCGCGCTCGAAACGGCTGCATCTGCTTTGCCGGCGGGTAACGGCACCGACACCGTGCGCATCATTTCCGGATAGCAGACGCTGTTTTCCAGACAACCCTGAAACGTCGTCGTGATCGCCACGTTTTGCGCATCGGTCTGCGTGCGCGACAGCGGAATCGGGATTTCGATCTGATCGAAGTAAACCGTCGTCGCACCGAAATTCGCGTCGGTGTGCTGTTTGCCTTGCGGCCATTTCGGCTCGCCGAGCGTGACGCCGGCGGTGTCCGTCGTGAAATGCGTCTTGTCGCGATACAGGTAGTAATTCTTCGGCATCGTGAAGCGCGCCAGCACATCGGCGGGACCCGTCGCGATCACTTCGAATTTGAACGCCTGTTCCTGCGGCAGCGGTCCGCTGCCGAGCAACGAATTCGGCGAACCGGCGCCGAGCGAAATCGGCGGCGCGTCGCCCGATGCCGCATTGGCAACTTTTGGTAAATCTATACTCAGGTTCACCTTTTGCGGCGGAAAGCAAATCTTCGGTTCGACCTGATGACAACCCTGATAGCGCAGTTCCAGCGAAACTTTCGATGCATCCGCCGGCGCAGTCAGATGCTGCGTCGCCGTGAATCCGTGGTGATACACCACGACGTCGCCCAGGAATTCGTCGTGCTTTTTTTCGCCCGGCGGCATGTCGAGCGCGCCGAGCGAAACGGCCGCGTCGTTGCTCTTCACCTTCACGCGTTCGCGATACAGGTAATAGTCGTCGGCGATCTTGAAGTCGAACTGCACCGCCCCGCGATCGACGGCCTTGGTTTCCACCTTGAACGCCTGTTCCACCGGCAACAGGTTGTCGGCGTCGGCAGCGAGCGCGTTGCCGGCGAAGAGGGCGAGCAGCGTCGAAAATAAACTAAGTTTCATGCGCGCATTGTCGCAGACTTCCCATCGAGGATGGCCAAAAGACCGGCCGCAGAACGATGCGATTGCACCACGTGCCGCGCCGCAACTCCACCGACCAAAGACAGCGCTCAACAGACAGCGCGGGCATGCGCGAGTTCAGGCTGTGATGTCGATTTCTGCTATACCATGACGCGGCATGGCACGAATCCTTACCATCGAGGACGATCCGGTCACCGCCAGCGAGATCGTGACCGAGCTGCAGGCGTACGGCAACGAAGTCGATTGCGCCGCCGACGGCAACGAAGGCCTGGACAAGGCGCTGCACGGCGGCTACGACGCGATCACGCTCGACCGCATGCTGCCCGGACTCGACGGCCTTGCGCTCGTCACCGAATTGCGTCGCGCCGGCGTCGAAACCCCAGTGCTGATGATCAGCGCATTGAGCGATGTCGATGCGCGTGTGCGCGGACT
>DATBAU010000211.1:0-12518 GCA_036271355.1 Rudaea sp.
CGCGTGATGGCGCGCAGCGCGGATGCGACGAAACCGTTTCGCATCGGCCTCAACGAAGTGCAGGTCGGCCTCACGGTCCCGACGGTGATCCAGCTCGGACTGCAACGATTGGTCGGCGCGTATCGCGCGGAGCGTTTATTGGTCGCTGGCGCGATGCTGCAACCGGAAGATGCGTTGGCGGTTGGATTGATCGACGAAATCGCGAACGTCGGCGATGTCGTCGATCGCGCGATCGAATGGCTGCGCGATTTGTACAAATCGCCGCAGCTCGCGATGCTCGGCACGCGCCAAATCGCGCGGCGCGATCTGGCGAAGATATTCGAATATCCGGAAAACCTCGAACTCGACGATTTCGCCGATTCGTGGTTCGGCAGCGAAACGCAAACGACGCTGAAAGCGCTCGTCGCGAGACTCAAGAAATAGTTGAGTCCGCCCCAACGGCGATGTCGCGCCCGTCATCCGCAATCCATCCGCTCCAGGACGGGGCGTAGATACGCGAGCCGGCGAGTCCGGCATGTTCCATCGCGAGCAGATTGTGGCAAGCCGTGACACCCGAACCGCACATGTGCACAACATCGCGCGATGCGTGTCCGCCGATCGCCGCGGTGAATGCGCTGCGTAAATCGGCAGCGGACTTAATGGTTCCACCCTCGCCGAGATTTTCCGAGAACGGACGATTCCGCGCACGCGGCACGTGACCGGCCACGCGATCGATCGGTTCGGTTTCGCCCCGATAACGCGGCGCGGCGCGCGCATCCAGGAGCAGTGTGCGCGAATCGTTGCGCAAGCGTTGCAGTTCGTCGGTCATCACGATTTGCGATGCGTCGAACGCGACATCGACGTTCGATGGCGTTCGCGCCGTAACCGCATCCGTTAACTCGAAACCCGCCGACGTCCACGCCTTGATGCCGCCATCGAGCACGGCGCCGTTGCCGCCGACCAAACGCAGCATCCACCACAGTCGCGACGCAGCGAGCGCGCCGCCGGCATCATCGTAGGCGACGACGAACGTCTGCGGCGCCCAACCCCAGCGGCTCAGCACACGCGAGAACGCATCCGCATTCGGCAACGGATGCCGACCGACACCCAACTTCGACAAATCCGACAGATCGCGATTCAGATCGGCGTAGACCGCGTTCGGTATGTGCGCTTTCGCGTAGTCGCGCGCACCGCCATCGACGTCGGCGAGATTGGAACGGCAATCGGCGATCAGCACATCGTTGCGATCGAGCGCGTGCAATTCAGCAGCGGAAATCAATGTTTTCATTTCACGGCCTCCATGCGGCGCACGAGACTCAACAACATCGCCGCCGTCGCACCCCAGATATTCCGGTCGCCGAAATGGAATTCAACGATGTCGCGCTGACGACCGCGATACTCCATTCGGCGGAAACGCAGGTTCGCCGGATCGACGAAAAAGGCGAGCGGTACTTCGAATGCATTTGCGACTTCGCGCGGATCGAGCGTGGCGACGTATGTCGGATCGATATCGGCGACGACCGGGGTGACGTTGAAACCGCTCACGGTGTCGAGGCCATCGAGAAATCCAAACGGCGTGATCGATTCGGCGCCGATGCCGACTTCCTCGCGCGTCTCTCGCAGCGCGGTGGCGATCGCATCGACGTCGTCGAGTTCCGCGCTGCCGCCGGGAAAACTGATTTGCCCGGCATGATTGGTGAGATGTTCCGTGCGCTGCGTGAACAGCACAGCCGGGCCATCGCTGCGTTCGACGATGCCGACGAGAACAGCCGCGGTGCGCAGCGGTGCCTCGGGCAGGATGTCGTGCAGCTCGCGATGATTCCATCCCGGCGGTTGCGGCGGATCGCTCAGCGAACGGACGGCGAGATGGAGACGTCGATGCAGATCCTCGCGCGTCACGCGTCGTTTCCCTTTGCGCCGCGTCGGGGCAACTCGTCGAACATCAATCGCGTGCGTTCGTCTTCGCTCATGTACATCCATCGCGCGATTTCGTCGGACGTGCGCAGACAGCCTTCGCACAATCCGTCGACGCCGAGACGGCAGATGCCGATGCACGGCGTGAGTAGCGCTTTCGATGCCGGAATGGACATTGGGATTTGCCGGATATTCTTGGTACAGTCAAATGCGTCGTCGGGGAAAATTCATTTCATCGCATGCTGGCATTGGCCACCAAAGTGCTGACCGATTATGGCAAGGTGCTCGCCCAGGTTCAGCCGGGCCTGCACGGTTTGCCGGAATCGCTGTTGCCGCATTCCAAACAACAGATCCGCGGCGCGATCCTGATGCTGCTCGAGAATCTGGATGCGGAACAGACCGCGATCAAGGAAAGTCTCGCGCGCGGCTATGTTTATCTCGCGCAGTTCGTTCCGGATGAAGACGCTGCGCTGATCAACTCGAACGGCGGCGACATCAGCAGCCTCACATCGGGCAACGAACCGGCGCGCCGCCTGCTCAATCGTATAAAAGTGGACATGGAACGCGCGCTGGAAGAACTGCAGTCGATGGGCGTCGGTTTCAACGAAGCGAAGCTCGCCTAAAACAAAACGCCGCGACATGCGCGGCGTCGTGTTTCACGCGTTCCGATTTCTTACTTGACCTTGACGAGCTTCAGCTCGAACACGAGCGCTTCGTTCGGTCCGATGCGCGGCGGCTGACCGCGTTCGCCGTAGGCGAGTTCGGGCGGAATGAAGACCTGCCAATGATCGCCTTCGCGCATCAGCGGAAGGATTTCCTGCCAGCCCTTGATCACGTCGCCGACCTTGAAGTGCGCCGGTTCGCCGCGCGCGAACGAACTGTCGAATTCCAGACCGTTCGAAAGCGATCCGCGATAATGCACGTCGACTTCGGTCTGCGCGGTCGGATGACGCGTGCCCGTGCCGTCTTCGATGATGCGGTACTGCAGACCCGACGGCAGCGAAACGATGCCTTTTTTGTTCTTGTTGTCGGCCATGAATTTCGCGCTCTTGGCCTTGTTCTCGGCGGCGAGCTTGTCGAATTCACCTTTGGCCTTCGAGTACAGCTGGTACTGCATGCGGCTGAGCAGATCGCGCATCTGTTCTTCAGTCACCGTCGGATTGCGCTTGGCGTAGCCGTCCTGCATCGCCTTGATGACGGTGTTGATGTCGATGTCGAGCTTGCGCTCCTGGAAGTCGTTGCCGATCTGGTAACCGATGGCGTACGACAGATTCGGCTTGTCGGCAGGCGTGAGCGGCGCGGGTGGCTGCTGCGGCGCTTGCTGCTGGCCCTGTTGCGCGCCGGCGGCCGTACCGCCGCCGCCCTGCGCGAAGGCGACGCCAGTGGAAAGCAGCGCCACCGCAAGAATGGAGCGAGACAAAATCATGCAAAACCTCCGAAACGGGAATAGGGTCGTGGAGTCGCTGCCGCCGGACGCACGCCGAGGGAAAGACGAATCGACGGAGACGAACTGACGGACGACGAATATGGGTTGCCACGAAAAGCGGGTCATCTTACCCGACGCGCCGTTATCGGGCCAGTAAATCCCGGCCCGAAAGCCCTCTGCAAGCTGAACGGCGGTCGGAATCCAACTTCGACCGCTTGCTCGACAAAAAAGTGCCTATTTCGCCGAGACGGCCGGTGCCTCTTCGTGCCCGCCGCGATACTTTTTCTCGCCGGCCGTCACGCGTGCCCCGATGCGGTTCTGCGCGGTGGGCAGCGGACACGTCGCGTACGGCGTAAATGCGCACGGCGGGTTGTACGCGGTGTTGAAATCGAGAATCAACTTGCCGTCTTTCGGCGGATCGGTATACAGGAAACGAGCGGCGCCGTAGGTTTCATGTCCACTGGTCTTGTCGGCGAAGACGAGGAACAGATTCTTGTCGCCCGGCGTTTCGATAACCGGTTCCACGCGATATGTTTTCCCATCGCGCGTGAATAGGGCAGCGCCCGGCACGATCACCTTGTCGACTTTGCCGAGGATGTTCGGCTCATCGATTTCGCGCGGCGGATCGTACGCTTCCCATTTCGCTTCCACGCGCCAACTCGGATCGATGTCGAAATAGTCGATGCCGAGGAAATTCGTGCGCGTCGGCGCGTCGGAATCCTTCACGCGAAGTCCGTGCTGTCCGTTGCGTTCGACAAGATAGAAACTGACCGTCCTGCTCGACACGGTAGTGGGTTTCTCGTGCGAATCGTCGAGCATTTCAAGCGGACCGTTCTTCGTGTCGATGCCCGCCGCATCGCTGCCCGGCGCCATCTGAAGCATCGCTTTTCCGCCGCTCAGCGTGATGACGCAAAAGTGCGGGGGCAGTTTCGCGATCACGATGGTGTTGTCCTTCGCGCTGCCGACGGTGTTCTTGCCGTCCTTCAACCAATCCAGACCGACCAGCGACAGCCAGCCCATCGGCGCGGTCAATCGATCGACACGTGCCTTGCGCGATGTTTCGAGTTGCTGACGATACACGTCGTCGCTGTGCACGCCCGATGTCGTCACGCCGACACTACTGACCAGCGCCACGCCGAAAAGCCATCCAACCAGTTGCATCGCGATACTCCGTTCAAGTAATCGTCATCGGCCGCGCATGAACAAACGGTCGAGCTCGGCCATCGGTAACTGGACCCACGTCGGGCGACCGTGATTGCATTGCCCGGAACGTTCGGTCGCTTCCATATCCCGCAGAAGTGCGTTCATTTCCGGCAAGGTCAAGCGGCGATGCGCGCGCACCGAGCCGTGACACGCCATCGTCGACAGAACTTCGTTGTGCGCTTCCTCCAGACGACGCGAACTGCCGTGCAGACGCAAATCGGCGAGAACATCGCGCACCAGTGCGGCGACGTCGGCGCCTTCGAGCAAACCCGGATAGCGTTTGACAATCACGCTATCGCGACCGCTGCGCATGATGTCGAAGCCGAGTTCGGACAGCGTATCGGCATGTTCTTCGGCGACGACCGCCTCGTGTTCGCTGACCGCAAGCGGCAACGGCACGAGCAGCAATTGCGCGCGAATACCGTCGTGCGTTTGTGCAGCCTTCAGTTTTTCGTACGTTATCCGTTCGTGCGCGGCGTGCATGTCGACGAGCACGAGGCCGTTCGCGTTTTCCGCGAGCACGTAAACGCCGGCGAGTTGCGCGATCGCGTAGCCGAGCAGCGGAACGTCGGGATGCGCCACCGCATCGATTGCCGTATCGACGCGTGGCATCACCGATGTCGATATCGACGCTTGCGGCTCGCTCGAAAACAACGCGGCGTAGGAATTCACGATCGGTTCGCGTACGCCGAGACGTAAACCATCTTGCCGATGCCAGGCGCCATTCGCTGGCATTTGCGTCACGGCGACCGTCACCGGCTGCTGTCCCGCGCGTGTTTGCGAAAGCGCTTCGTTCAATGTGCGATACAGAAAATCGTGCACGAGCCGGCTTTCGCGAAAACGCACCTCCGATTTGGCTGGATGCACGTTGACGTCGACCGTTTCCGGCGCGATGTCGAGGAACAATGCATACGCCGGATGACGTCCATGGAACAGCACATCCGCATACGCCTGACGGACTGCGTGAGTGACGATGCGATCGCGCACAAGCCGACCGTTGACGTAGAAATATTGCTGATCTGCTTGCGCCCGAGACGCGGTCGGCAATCCGACCCATCCCGTCAATCGCAATCCGGCCGCCGCGTGATCGATGCGCAAACTTTGCTGTGGAAATTCGGCGCCGAGAATTTCGGCGACACGCGCAGCGAGTTCCTGATCGTTCGTCGCCGGCCGCAAAAGGCGCGACGGTTTTGTGTTGTTCGTGAGCCGAAATTCGACGCGCGGCTGCGCGAGCGCGATGGCTTTGATCAAGTCGTCAATGTGTCCGAACTCGGTCCGCTCGGCGCGCAGGAATTTTCGCCGCGCCGGAACATTGTGGAATATGTCGCGCACCTCGACCGTGCTTCCGCGCGGATGCTGCGCTGGGCGCGGATCATCGATTGCGCCGTTTTCGCTGCTGATGCGCCAGGCTTCGTTTGCGTCGGCTTGACGCGACGTGAGCGCGAAGCGCGAAATCGATGCGATCGATGCGAGTGCCTCGCCGCGAAAGCCGAGCGTGCGCACGCGTTCGAGATCGTCCATCGACGTGATCTTGCTCGTCGCATGCGCGGCGATCGCGAGCGGCAATTCATCGGCGGCGATGCCGATGCCGTCGTCACGGACACGGATCAAACGCGCGCCGCCATCCTCGATATCGACTTCGATCCGGTTAGCACCGGCATCGAGACTGTTCTCGACCAATTCCTTGACGACGGACGACGGCCGTTCGACCACTTCGCCGGCGGCGATCTGGTTGATGAGTTCGGGAGAAAGCGGACGGATGCGCGACATGACGTTTCGACGCGCATCATAGCGAATCCCGTTGACGTCAGGAATTCGGTGCGCGCGCCACGCGGCTGTCGTCGTCGGATTCGATTTCGTCGTCCGCGCGCGATGGGCGTGACGCGAGTTTCGGCTTGTCCTTGCGCGCGTTCACCGCGAACCAGCTTCCCGGCGGCGGCGCATTGCGGAAGTAGTTGCGCACGCCGTCGAGGATCGCGCCGGCAAGTTTTTCGCGCTGCGCGGGATTGGTGAGCTTGCGTTCTTCGGACGGATTCGTGATGAACGCGGTTTCCACCAGAATCGACGGGACATCCGGCGAGCGCAGCACGACGAAATTCGCTTTCTCGACGTAACCGCGATGCGTCGGTCCGATCCTGGAAAGCGACTTCAACACCTGGTCGGCCACGACACCGCTCGCCTCGAGCGTGGCGCCTTGCGAAAGATCGAGCAGCACCGCCGCGAGTGTGTTGTCTTTGCTGCCGAGCGACACGCCGCCGACGAGATCGGCGCGGTTTTCGCGATCGGCCAGCCAGCGTGCCGCTTCGCTCGTCGCACCGCGCGAGGAAAGCATCCACACCGACGACCCGCGCGCGTCGCCGCTGTTGTAGGCGTCGGCGTGAATCGAGACGAACAGATCGGCCTTCGCCGCGCGTGCTTTCTGAAAACGTTCCTGCAGCGGGATGAAGTAGTCGCCGTCGCGCGTGAGCACCGCGCTCATTCCGTCCTGCTTGTCGATCAGGCGCTTCAGTTCACGCGCGACCGCAAGCGTGATTTCTTTCTCGTGCGTGCCGCTGCTGCCGGTCGCGCCGGGATCGACGCCGCCATGTCCCGGATCGATCGCAACTACGACGTTGCGCGGCTTGATCTCGATCGACTTGACACTCTTGACGACCTGATTGCCGCTTTTTCCCTTTTTATACAAATCCACAACGAGACGATAGTCGCCCTCGCCTTTGCCCTTCCCCGGCGACATCAGGAAACTCTTCGGATTGACACCGGATTCGAGATCGAGCACCACGCGCGAGTCGCCTTTGTCGCGCTGGCCGGTGCGCACCGCTTTCAGCAACCCGCCGTCACCGGCGGTCGACGTGAAACCCGGCAGGAATGCGCACGCGTGCAGATCGATCACGACACGGTCGGGATTGGCGATATGGAACAGTTTGTAGTCGGCTGGGCCGCTCAAATCGAACGTGACGCGCGTCGCCTCGGACGAATCGGTGACGTGCATGGATTTCACATCGGTCGCGAGTGCCGGATACGCAAACAGGCACGCGGCCGCTGCGAGACAACGACTCGCGAACAGCGCACCAGTTGAAGCGACGGTTCCCCTCATTCGCGCGTGGGTGTCGGAAATTAGGCGCGATTCAACCATTTCTTCATATAAATCGCAAGTTTATGCGATGAACATGAATCGAGAGGGAGGAATACCCCCTAAGCCGCTGACTCGCCGGCGCTGCAGAGCTCCTCGAGCCAGGCGAAACCGCGCGGCGTCTCGGCATCGAGTCGAGCATCCCGGACGATGCCCGAATGCGCGAGTGAAACGACGAGATCGGGCGTGGGAATCGCGCCGCGCGCACGTTCCGGCCATTCGATCAGCCAGAGTTGCGGCTCGGCGAAATCGCGCAGGCCGAGCCATTCGACTTCCTCCGCGTCGGCAATGCGATATAGATCGAGATGCTGCACGCCAAGGCCACCGGCAGTGTACGACTCGATCAGGCTGTAGGTCGGGCTTTTCACGCGCGAGCCGACGCCGAGTTCCGTCAGCAACGCGCGGGCGAACGTCGTCTTGCCCGCGCCGAGCGGGCCGACGAGATGCATGACGCCGCCTTCGCTCACGAGGCCGGCAAGCTTTCTGGCGATCGCGGCGAGCGCCGGCTCGTCGATGCGCTCGGCGACGAACGTGCGCTCACTCATCGGCCGCGCGCGCGTTTCGCAACATGTATACATGTGGAAAAAGGTCGGTCGCGATCATGCCGGCTTCGCCGTTGCGTGCAACCACGTCGGCCGCTTGCGCATGCAACGCGACGCCCAGCCGTGCCGCGCGCCACGCATTCAAACCTTGCGCGAGAAGTCCGGCGATGATGCCCGTGAGCACATCGCCCATGCCGCCGGTGGACATTCCCGGATTGCCCCACGGACACACCGCGAGCGGTCCGGCGGGATGCGCGATCACAGTGCCCGCGCCTTTCAGCACCACGACGGCGCGATAACGGTCCGCGATCGAACGCGCGGACTTGAAGCGATCGCTTTCGATCGTTGGCACATCGGTCGCGAGCAAACGCGCCGCCTCGCCGGGATGCGGTGTCAGCACGGCCGTGTGCGGCAACGGAAAGAATTTCTGCGACAGCATGTTCAACGCATCGGCGTCGATAACCGTCGGTTTGTCGGCGACGATACCGGCGCCGAGCATCGTGCGGCTCCAGGCGCTCTGTCCGAGGCCCGGTCCGATCGCGATAACCGTCGCGCGTTTGACCAGTGCCGACAACGATGCCGCGTCCGCGCAGCCGTGCGCCATCAACTCTGGACGCGCCGCGTTGATGGCGGTGATGTTCTCCGGTCGCGTCGCGATGCTCGTCAATCCCGCGCCGACGCGCATAGCCGCTTCGCCCGCCATCCGCACCGCGCCGGCCATGCCGTTGTCGCCGCCGATGGTCAGCACATGACCGTATTTGCCTTTATGCGAATTACGCGCACGCGGCGGCAACCAGCGTGACATGTGCGCCATGTCGAGCAGGTCGGCGTCGGCATCGAAGCGCTCGTATAAATCCGAGGGGAGTCCGAGCGAATCGAGAACGAGTGCGCCGCGATAGTCGAGCGCGTCGCTCGTGAACAATCCGCGTTTGTGCGCGACGAAGCTGACCGTCGCCGTCGCACGCACCGCCGACCGCAAGATGTTGCCGGTGTCCGAATCGATGCCGGACGGAACGTCGAGCGCGAGCACGCGCGTCGGAAACCTGTTTACGTGATCGATCAGCACGCGCGCAAAACCGTCGAGCGGACGTTTGAGGCCGGTGCCGAACATCGCATCGATATAGACGTCCGCGTCGGGAATCGGATCGGTCGATGTCGCTATTTTGCCGCCGCTCGCGACCCATTCGCCGTGCGCACGTAATGCATCCGGGGACGATTCGGTCGGCGTGCCGACGGCGATGACGCGCGCGTCAAGTCCCGCATCTTTCGCTGTGCGCGCCAACAGATATCCATCGCCGCCGTTGTTGCCAGGACCGCACAGTACGACGATGCGCCGCGCATTCGGCCAGTGTTTCTTGAGCACGCGCCAACCCGCCGCCGCCGCGCGTTGCATCAGCACGAAGCCGGCGATGCCGAGACTCGATATCGCGGTGCGATCGATTTCGCGCACTTGCGCGGCGGTGTAAAGGGAAGCGGCCATCCCGCCGATTATACTTAGGCGATGATCGACCTCGGCACCATCGACTTCGGCCAGCTCGCCGCCGACGTGAAACGGTGGGGTCTGGAACTCGGCTTTCAGCAAGTCGGCATCAGCGCCACCGAACTCGGCGAGGACGAAACGCATCTCGTCAACTGGCTCGCCGCCGGACGTCATGGCGAGATGGATTACATGCAACGTCACGGCACCAAGCGCAGCAGGCCGGATGAATTGCAGGCCGGAACGGTGCGCGTCGTTTCCGTGCGCATGGATTACGATCCGCCGGATGCGCGCGATCCGTGGGAAGTGCTCGAGGATCCGACACTCGGCTACGTTTCGCGCTACGCGCTCGGGCGCGACTATCACAAGGTAATGCGCGGCCGGTTGCAGAAACTGGCCGATCGCATCGCGTCGGAAATCGGTCCGTTCGGCTATCGCGCGTTCGTCGACTCGGCACCGGTGCTGGAAAAAGCCCTCGCGCGCAATGCGGGTTTGGGTTGGATCGGCAAGCATACGTGCCTGATCAACAAAGATGCCGGTTCGCTGTTTTTTCTCGGCGAGTTGTACACCGATTTGCCGCTACGCGCCGACGATTCGGCGACCGATCACTGCGGCACCTGCGCGAGATGTATCGACGTTTGTCCGACGCAGGCGATCGTCGGCCCGCGTCAGCTCGATGCGCGACGTTGCATCGCGTATCTCACCATCGAATTGCGCGGCAGCATTCCGGTCGAACTGCGGCCGCTGATCGGGAATCGTATTTACGGTTGCGACGATTGCCAGCTTGTCTGCCCATGGAACAAATTTTCGAGAAAATCGGTCGAGCCGGATTTCGAAAAGCGCAACGGACTAGACGCGTCATCGCTGACGCAACTGTTCGCGTGGGACGAAACGCAATTCCTCGCGCGCACGGAAGGTTCGGCGATTCGTCGCATCGGTTATGAAAGTTGGTCGCGCAATATCGCGGTCGCATTGGGCAATGCGCCGCACGACGAAAATCTCGTGCAAGCGCTAAACGCGCGGCGTGACGATCCGTCCGAAGTCGTTCGCGAACACGTGGTCTGGGCGTTGGAGCGACAGCACGAGCCGTCGCGCGTTACGCGGCCTGTTTCGGAATCGAATTCTTGACGTGGCTCAAGCGGTTTTTGTCGTCGACGTAAACGAGGGTCGGCTTGAACGTCGCCGCTTCCGCTTCGCTGAGTTGCGCGTAGGACGCGATGATGATGATGTCGCCCGGCGCGGCACGGCGCGCGGCCGAACCGTTGATCGAGATGATTCCAGAATTTTCGTCGGCGCGGATCGCGTACGTGACCAGGCGTTCGCCGTTGGTCACGTTCCAGATGTGGATCTGCTCATACTCGCGGATGCCGGAAATATCGAGTAGTCGGCCGTCGACGGCGCACGAACCTTCGTAGTGCAACTCGGCGTGCGTGACGTGCGCGCGGTGGATTTTCGCCTTGAGCAGGGTGAGGTTCATCGGGTTATCGCTCCGTTGTCGCATTTTCACAACAAAACGCCGGGTTGATCGCGGCGCGGTCGGAATTATCCTTTTTTTTGCAGTGCGTCATCAACTACAAAGCGGAATTGATGGCGGAAATGCCCGAATTCAAGCGGGAATTGCGGGCAAAAAAAACCCTCGCTGCGAAGCGAGGGTGTAATTCGGAGTGACGATTACCAAAACGATGCGCCCTGCTCCCACGGTGCAACAACATGGTGTTGCAAAAATACCGAAGGACGTAGCGACTTTACCACACGCGTTCGTAAAATGCTACTGGTTTCACACTTCGAACGGCAGATTGTCGATAAGCCTGGCGCGGCCCAACCGGGCTGCAATCAACGCTACAAAGTCCCGATCCGCGCCCGCAGGATCGCCAAGATTGTCCGCGCGACGGATGACCGCGTAATCGGGTTTCAGTCCGGCGGCAACGAGCTCATCTGTCGCGGCACGTTCGATTTCCGAAGTCGCAATTCGCTTGATTGCGCTGTCTCGCATCGCGTTCAACATCCGAAAGATGGTGGCGGCGCGTTCGCGTTCCTCATCCGTCAAATATTGATTGCGCGAACTCATCGCGAGTCCGTTCTCTTCGCGCAGTGTCGGCGCGCCGACGATCTCGATCGGCATGCGCAAGTCCGCGACCATGCGTCGGATCACCAGCAGTTGCTGATAATCCTTCTGCCCGAACACGGCGAAATCGGGCTGCACGAGACTGAAAAGTTTCGCGACGACCGTCGCGACGCCGGTGAAATGGCCGGGACGCGCAGCGCCGTCGAGCGTTTCGCTGATCACGGGAACATCTACGCGGACGCTCGATGCGGCACCGAATGGATAAATTTCTTCGACCGATGGCGCGAACAGCAAATCGCATTTCGCTACGTCGAGTCCATGTTGATCATCGGCCAGCGTGCGTGGATAGCTCGCGAAATCTTCATTCGGTCCGAACTGCGTCGGATTGACGAATACGCTGGCGACGACACGATCGGCATGCTGCCGCGCGATGTCGATCAGCGAAAAGTGCCCCGCATGAAGATTGCCCATAGTCGGCACGAAACCGATGCGCTCGCCGCGCGAGCGCCACGCGCTTATGCGCGCGCGCAACGCATCGGCGCGAGTGACCGAGTCCATCAGAACGAATGTTCGGCGGCGGGAAATTTCTTGTCGCGAACGGCTGCCGCGTAATTGCGAATCGCATCGCCGACGGAACCGGTACCTTCGAGAAAATCTTTGCTGAAACGCGGACGTTTACCCGGCGTGATGCCGAGCATGTCGTAGATCACGAGCACTTGGCCGTCGCAATCCACGCCGGCGCCGATGCCGATCGTCGGAATCGAAATTTCAGCGGTGATGCG
>DATBAU010000212.1:0-12890 GCA_036271355.1 Rudaea sp.
ACGTCGTAACGTCCGCGCGAATCGGCTAGTCTCCGCGCATCCATCGTGGGGATGACGTCATGCTTCGCGTTGCGGCAATGGTTGCGCTTTTGCTTTTGCTCACTCCGATGATTTCGCACGCATCGGAAGTTCCGATCCATCGTCCGAAAACCTGCCTCGTCCTCGGCGGCGGCGGCGCGCGCGGAGCCGCGCACATCGGCGTGCTGAAAGTGATCGAGCAGAATCACATCCCGATCGATTGCATCACAGGCACGTCGATGGGTGCGATTGTCGGCGGCATGTACGCGGCGGGTTACAGCGCCGGCGAAATCGAAGGCATTCTGCGCAGCATCGATTGGAAAGATATGTTTTCCGACGATCCCGCGCGCCGCGATCTGCCGATGCGGCGCAAGGAAGACGAATTGCGTTTTCTCGGCGGTATCGAACTCGGTTTGCGCGATGGCAAGATCGCGCTCCCACGCGGCGTGATCCAGGGACAGAAACTGCAATTGCTGCTGCGCCGATTGTTGCTGTCGACGCTGCATACCGAACATTTCGACGATCTGCCGATCCAATTCCGTTCGGTCGCGACCGACATCGGCAGCGGCGAAGCCGTCGTGTTCGAGGACGGCGATCTCGCCATGGCAATCCGCGCGAGCATGTCGGTGCCGGCCGCGTTCGCGCCGATCCGCTATCGCGGCCATCTGCTCGTCGATGGCGGCATCACCGACAACGTGCCGATCGATGTCGCCCGTTCGCTCGGCGCGCAGCGATTGATCGTGGTCGACGTTAGCGAACCGTTGTCGCCGGAAGACAAACTCGATTCACCGTTTTCGATCGCGAACCAGATGCTGACCGCGATGATGAAACGTCAGAGCGACGAACAGATCGCCCGACTCGGCGCGGACGACATTCTGCTTCGTCCCGATCTCGGCGATTTGACCAGCACTGAATTTCCGCGATCGATGGAAGCGGTGGGGATCGGCGAACGCACCGCGCTCGCCGACATCGACAAACTGCGCCGCGACGCGGTGAGCGATGCGGATTATTCGCACTTCGCGAGCGTGCATCATCCGGTGGCGTTCGATCCGCCGCTGGTGCAATTCCTCGACGTGCTGCGCACGCGCAGCCGCACGGCGGGTTACGTCGAACAGAATCTCACCGGCCTCACCGGCAAACCGTTCGATGCGGAAAAACTCGACGAGAAAATCGGCAAGGCATACGGCGAAGGCAGCTACGAGCGCATCAGTTACGACGTCGAAAAACGCGGCGACGAAGAAGGTCTTGTCGTTATTCCAGTCGACAAGAGTTGGGGACCGAATTTTTTGCGTTTCGGTTTGCGCCTGTCCGACAACTTCGACGGACGCAACAGCTATCAGCTCATCACCGAAGCGAATTTCACCGGGCTGAACGATTACGGCGGCGAAAGCCGCAATCGTGTGCAGCTCGGACAAATCACCGAGTTGTACAGCGAATACCTGCAGCCTTTCGGCAATCGCGGCGAGTTTTACGTCGCGCCGTATCTTCAATACAAGGCGTACAACTTTCCGATCAACGAAGGCGAGAAGATCGATTTCGCCGAATACCGCCGCAGCCGCGCCGACGTCGCGCTCGAAACGGGATGGACGCCGTCGACGAGCTGGCAACTTTCCGGCGCGCTCGAATACGGACGCGATACGGCGCGACTTCGCATTGGCCAGCCGGATTTTCCGGATGTGGCGTCGACGTTCGGCGGCATCGTGCTGCGCGCCGTGTACGACGATCTCAACGCATCGGGATTTCCGACGCGCGGCACGCGCGTGGATGTGTCGCAAGAATTGCTGTTGTCGCAACTCGGCTCGACGAGCACAGCGCAGATTGCGCGTGGACGCTGGGACACCGCGTTGTCGTACGGACCGAACACGTTTTTGTTCGGCGGCAGCATCAGCAGTTCGACCGGCAACGGACGCGAGGAACAACTCGCTGCGTTCAGTCCGCTCGGCGGATTGACGAATCTTTCCGGCTACACGGAAAACCAGTTGTTCGCGACACAAACCGCACTCGCGCGCGGTATCTACTATCGACGGCTCACCGACGCGCAATCGTTATTCAGCGTGCCCGTGTATTTCGGCGGAAGTCTCGAAGCCGGCGGCGTGTGGGATACGCGCCGAGCCATCGGCAGCAGTCCGATCGCGGCGGGCAGTTTGTTTCTCGGCATCGACACGTTCCTCGGGCCGATGTTTCTCGGCTACGGTTATGCGCAAGGCGGGCACAATGCCCTCTATCTGACCTTCGGTTCGCTGCTGCGAACGGATCAGTAGACCTGTGAAACCTACGAGCGGTACCGTACGAGCGCTCATGTACAATTTCGCCATCGCGCGCGAATGCATTACGTGACGGAGTGTTAGCGATGATCGGAAAATTTCTGCGCCTTGCATTACTGACGACGATTTTTTTCAGCGTCGCCGCTGCCGCTGCCGAAGAAGAATTCACAACCGGCGTGGTCGGCGCGGCCCGCTCCGGCTATTGGATCGGCGCCTATTCTTTCGGACCCGATGCGAACGGTGATCTCGCCTTATTGAAATACGACAACGCCGATGCGCTGGTGTTCGCCAAACCGTACGGCCCCTCGCAAGGATTCAACGACGCGAACTTTTATCGCATCGTTCCGCTGCACGACGGTGGTGCGATCGTCATCGGGCAATCGACCACTGGCTTCGACGGCATCGCTGCGGGCTATTCGCTGCATCGAGTCGACGCGACGGGCGCTCCGGTGTGGTCGCTGAGCGGTCTGAATGCATCGTATTTCACGAACGACAACTTCCAGACGCAGGGCACGGTGTTGCTTGGTATCGACAACAGCGGCGGCGTCTGGTTTCCCGCGAACGGTCATATCTATCGCATCAGCAGCGCCGGAACGCTCACGGATTTCGGACAAGCCAGTTCGTCGTCCGACGAAACGTACGCGGCGGCCGTCGATCCGGTCAGCGGCAATCTGTATTTCGCGACGCCCGCCGACACGGATCTGCTCTCGCCCGCGCAAATACTTCGCTACACGACGTCCGGCACGAAGACGTCGATTTGGACGGCGCCCGATGCGGCAACGCGTCCGCAATTCCTCACCGTCGGCACGGACGGCAATCTCTACGCGGTCGGCAATAATTCCAGCACGCATATCGCATTCAGCCTGACGAGCAGCGGCACCACGCGCTGGTCGACGACGTTCGGTTCGTCGCTGTACGGTTTTTCGACCTTCGCTGGAATGGCGACGCAATTCGCCGCGTTCCCCGACGGCAGCACGGTGGCGCTCGATACGTCCAGCATGCTGTATCACGTGAGCGCGACGGGCCAGATCGAAACGCTACAAAACGACGGTTACGAAACCAGCGTCGTGGACGGCGAAGACACGTCGATCGGTGTCACCGTTCAAGGTGACGTCGTACTTTCGCGCCTCGGCGCATCGGTGTTGCGCGTCAGTTCGGTTTCCGGACAGATCATCTCGGTAATCGATTCGGGTGGTTTCGGCATTCCGCCGACCGTCCTCGCCGACGGCTCTGTGCTGATGTACAGCGCCACGCCCGGCGGCATCGACGTTCAACACATCAGTCCGCAAGGCGTGCAGCTCGCCACCACGCCGGATCTCGTCGTCTCGACCGCCGCGCCTGCGCAAACGCGCGTCGACCAGATCGGCCTCGACGGCGCGTGGTTCGCGAGCGCGGAAGGCGGACAAGGTTTCACGATCGACTACATCGCCGCCGCGAACGTGATGTTCATTCCGTGGTTCACGTACAGCGTCGATCCCGTCAGCGACACGTCGGGACTCGCGTGGGTGACGTTCCAGGGTTCGCCGACGCCGGGCGCGACCAGCGCGACGCTGCAAATCGCGCGCAGCAATCCGGGCGTGTTCAACTCGGGCGGCGTCGCGGGTGTCGTGATCGGTTCGGCGGTGCTCACCGCGACCGATTGTTCGAACGCGCGCCTGCAATACCAGTTCGACGCCGACGAGTTCGACGGCATCGGCGGCTACATTCCGCTGACGCGTCTATCGCCGTCGACAACGCCGTGCGTCGAAGCGAACGGACAAACCACGCCGCCGCAAAATGCGAACGCGTCGCTGCACGGATTCGATGCGGATCAGAGCGGCTCGTGGTTCGATCCGGACACCGGCGGTCAGGGCATCGAGTTGACGATCATCCCGGCGGGTAACGGTTCGTCGGGTCTCGTGTTTGGCGCGTGGTTCACGTTCGACGCGCCGCCGGCGAACGATTCGCTGCACGAACACTGGTTCACGCTGCAAGGCGATATGTCGACCGCGCTCAACGGCACGGTGACAGTGCCTATCATTCAAAGCGTGGGCGGCAGTCTCGACAGTCTGCCGTCGACGTTCTACGCGCAGGTCGGCACGGTCACGTTGTCGATGTTGTCGTGCACGTCCGCGACGATGAGCTACAGCTTCAACAACTCGACGGCCGCGAAAAGTTTCGCGAATCTCAGCGGCTCGATCAACCTGACCAAGATCGGCGGCTGCGTCACGCCGTGAGTCAGCTTTCGTCCTTCGGCGTGGCGTCGCGCTGAAGGATTTTCGAGGCGATCGACGGTTCGGACAAACGTCCGCCGTCGAGCGTGAGCGTCGCGGTGGCGCCGGGATTTTTCACCGTGTGATGAGGAATGTCGACGACGCTGCCCGCGTCGATGCGCGTGAGTGCGATCCCGTGCATCGTCAACGGCTGCGCGGGTTTCAGCGTCGCGCGCGCGCTCGGAACGATCATCCACGCGCTGCCCGCTGAACCGGCGGCGAGCCGTGCGGTTCCATCCGCATCGACGAGCAATGCGGTTTTTTCGTCGACGCCGATGCCAAACACGTTCTTGTTTTTTTCGCTCTGCAGACGCGCGACGAAGGTGATCAGCCGACCAAGGCGCGCACGCCGCGCAAAGTGCGTGTCGGTGATCAGCGATTCGAGATTGCGGATGTGCAGGAAATCGTCTTCGAGCGTGACGCCGCTATCGAACGGATTGGCGAGCGCGACTTTCGATTCCATGCTGCCGCCGTCGAACGCGGTGTAACTGTAGTGACCAAGAATCGCCAGACCCGCGCTG
The DNA here is from genome assembly GCA_036271355.1 of Rudaea sp. Lineage (GTDB taxonomy): Bacteria > Pseudomonadota > Gammaproteobacteria > Xanthomonadales > Rhodanobacteraceae > Rudaea. Next base: position 5,056 of record DATBAU010000212.1, read on the forward strand.
CTGCCGCCGATCGGACGGTTCGCTTTCACGTGCGCATCGAGCGCGGCTTGCACGCCGGTGCCTTTCCAGTAGCGCACGTAATTGGCCTGATCGCCGCCGGCGAGGAAAATGCCGTCGGCGTCGTGCAGCGCCTTGAGCACGCGCGGATCGGATGACGCGTCGCGGTTGTGGAACGTGATCGTTTCGGCGGACGCGACCGGTCCCCACTCGGCCATGAATTTCTTGCCGTAGCTGCCGTCGTCCGGATCGAAACTGTCGTCGTGGACGGCGCGCAGGATCACGATGTGTCCGCGCCCGGCGCGATCGGCGATGAACTTGAACGCCGCATCGAGACTCCCGCCGCCGCCCATCAGCGCCACGCCGTATTGCGTGTGTTCCGCGCGCGGTTTCGACGGATCGCCGCTGACGAAATAATCGAAATTCTTATCGCGATAATCGTGCGCGGCTTCGGCGTGCGCGGGTTGCGCGATGAAGCCTGCGAAGACGGCTGCAGCAATCAGGATTTTCATAGTCACCTTTCGTCAAGTCTCGAATCGGGCCGTCCGCACTTGCCGGCCGGGGTTGCGCGTGCTATCAAAAGACAGGTGACCGTTGTAGCGCACGCGCGATGCGACGGCAACCGAGGCGAGATACAAAAATAGGGAGATAAAAAATACGCCGCGCTTCAGGGGAGCAGCGTCGTCACGACATCATTATTCTGGGGAGAATCGCATGCGTAAGACGCTCATCGCGGCCGCCACGGCCGCGGTTTTCGCGGGTACGTGCGTTGCGGCACGTGCACAGGAAGCCGCCGGCGACCAGTCGCCGCAAAATCTGGAGACGATCGAGGTAACCGGCTCGCACATTCCACGCGCGCAGATCGAAGGACCGTCGCCGATCGTCGTGATTACGGCCGACGATATCCAGCGCAACGGTTTCGCGGGCGTTCCGGAATTGATGGCGTCGCTCACGCAGACACTCGGTGCACTGGACAACAACCAGAACACCGACGGATTTTCGCCCGGCGCGCAGGCGGTCGATCTGCGCGGACTCGGTCCGAACCACACGCTCGTGCTCGTCAACGGACGGCGCATCGCCGACTATCCGCAAGCATACGGCGGCAACAGCAATTTCACCGATGTTTCGGCGATTCCGATCGCGATGGTCGATCGCGTCGAAATCCTCACCGGCAGCGCATCGGCGGTGTACGGTTCGGATGCGATTTCCGGCGTCATCAATTTCATCCTCAAGAAAAAAGTCGACGAAACGACGATCGATCTGCGCGTCGGCGACACCCAGCACGGCGGCGGCGCATCGCAGCGTTTGACGATCACGAGCGGCTGGTCACACGACCGCTTCGATTCGGTGTTCAGTCTCGAACTGGAAAACACGCAGCCATTGTGGGCTTACCAACGCAGCTTCACCGATTCGCGGCAGGACAGTCCGGATCCGGATGTCGTGGCAAGTCCGGTTTTCGTGCGCACGGACGTGTACGGCGATTATCTCGACCCGGGAAAAGCGACATGCGATGCGTTGTCGAAGCTCGACAAAGGCTCGGTGATTTACACCTCGCGTCCGGGTTATGCGGCCGATGGCGGACCGGGATATTTCTGCGGCAGCTACAAGGACGTCGGCTACGGCACGCTCGAGAACGGCCGCAAGATGGCGAACTTCTACGGCACCGCGACGTACAAGCTGACCGATCACGCGAGCCTGTTCGCGGATCTGCAGATGACGACGTCGCATCAGGAAAGCTACAACACGCCACTGCAGTGGGAAAACAGTTATCCGCTCAACGGCGATTCGGCACCGGTGCCGTTCTTCAATCAGGCGACCGGTGAAGTCGAGCAGTGGCAGCGCCGCTATTTCACGATCGAGGAAAACGGCGGTTTCGATGCCGGCGAGATCCGCAACATCGACAACGCGTTCTCGCTCAACACCGGCATCAAGGGAACGTTCGGCGATTCGGACTGGGCTTATGAAGCGCTATTCGGCCATTCGCAGAATTCGCTCGAAAGCAAAGAGCCCGCGCTCGTTTCGTCCAAGGCGCAGGCGTTGTATCTCGGTCCACCGCTGGGCACCGATCCGGACAGCGGATACACGATTTACGATGCGCCGATCAGCCGCTTGTATACACCGCTGACCGTCGCGCAGTTCCGTTCGATCACGCAGGATTCGATCGACAACGATTTCAGCCGCGCGGAAAACTGGTCGCTGACCGTCAACAACACCGATGTGTTCAGCCTGCCGGCAGGCCCGGTCGGTTTCGCCGCCGTCGCCGAATACGGCAATCAGTATTTCGGATTGAAACCCGATCCGCTGTCGCTCGACGGTAGCTACTTCGGACTGCACAACACGGGTGCGGTCGGTTCGCGCGATCACACCGGCGCAGGTGCGGAATTCAGCGCGCCGCTTTTGTCGAAGCTCACGCTCACGGGTGCGGGACGTTACGACCGCTACGAATACGGCGACAACTCCGCGGGCAAGTTTACCTACGCGCTCGGTCTCGAATTCCGTCCGGTCGACAGCCTGCTCGCGCGCGGGTCGTATTCGACCGGTTTCCGAGCACCCGATCTCACGTATTTGTATTCCGGCCTGAGCGGATCGAGTTCGGACGGCACCGACTATTACCTCTGCCGCCGCGACGAAGCGAGTTCGGGTCCGGATTATTTCGACAACTGCACCAACGGCGACGTCGATTTCAACGGCCGCAGCCACGGCAGCACGGCGCTCAAAAACGAAACCAGCAAATCGCTCACGTACGGTTTCGTGTTTTCGCCGTGGCACAACTTCGACGTGACCATGGACTACTACAACATCCGCCTCAGCAACGAAGTCGAATATCAGGACAGCGACACCATCCTGCGCGAGGAAGCCGACTGCAGGCTCGGCCAGACCATCGACGGCGCGTCGGTCGACATCAACTCGTCGCGCTGCCAACAAGTTTTGAGTCAGGTGGTGCGCAATCCGTCGACCGACCTCAACAATCCCGACGGCATCACATCGGTGCTGGTGGTGCCGATCAACGTCGCCGCCGAGCGTACTTCGGGTATCGATCTTGCCGCGCACTACCGTTGGGAAACCGGCCGCGTCGGCAGTTTCGATTTCAATGCCGGCTTCACCTATGTCATGCGTCACGAAATCCAGCTCGCGCCGGACGATCCGGTCGACAACGAGCTGACCGATCTTTTCTACTACGTCATCCCGCGCACGAAGGCGAATTATTCCGTCGCATGGAACATCGACAAGCTCACCGCGACGGTTTTCGGCACGCGCATCGGCGGCCTGCCGAACTACGACGGTACCAAGCGCCTCGGTCCGACGTTCCTCTACAACGGTTCGCTCGACTATCGCTTCAACGACCACTGGCAAGCAAGTCTGGTCATCGACAACCTGAAAGACTCGAAGCCGGGCCGCGATTCGACGTGGACGTCGTATCCGTACTACTCGACCGCATGGTTCAATCCGGTCGGCCGCGCGTATTTCCTCGAAGTCAGCTACAAATTCGGCAAGCGGTAACCTGCGAAACGAAGCCTCGCGCACACGCGCGGGGCTTCGGTGTGATTTTTCGGAGCGTCGCGCGAATCACCTAGTCCGAAAGCATCATTCCGGACCGGGCAAATGACGGCACACGCGCACATGACGAGATCGACCGACGCAGCGAAAGCCGAATTCCACGCGCTCGTCGAGCGTCATCGCAAGATCGTCCTGAAGGTCGCGAGCACGTATGCGCGCGAGCCGGCCGATCGCGCCGATCTCGCGCAGGACATCGTCACGCGATGCTGGCGCGCGTTTCCGGGCTACGACGAAACGCGCCCGTTCTCGACGTGGATGTATCGCATCGCGTTGAACGTCGCGATCTCGTTCGTGCGCGGCAACGCGCATCGGCAAAAACACGCGCTCGCGCTCGACGAACAACTGCACGACCTCGCCGTCGATTCCGATCCTGAAAACGACGAACGCGTGCGCGCGCTCTACCGCTGCATCGATGCGCTCGATCCGCTCAACCGCGCGCTGCTGATTCTGTATCTCGACGAACGCAGTCAGCGTGAGATCGCGGAGATTCTGGGCATCACCGAAACCAATGTGGCCACGAAGATCGGGCGTTTGAAAGAACGCCTGCGCAACGATATGAGCGAGGCATGAAAACGATGGAACTCGACGAATTGAAATCCGCGTGGCAGATGCTCGACCGTCATCTGCAGCAGCAGTCCGCGCTGAACGTGCACGTGTTCCGCGAACGAAAACTCGACAAGGTGAGTTCGGGTTTGCGCCGGTTGTACTGGGGCAAGATCGTGCAGATTCTTTTCGGCGATGCGCTGATCTATTTCGGAATCCTGTGCACGATGCGTTATCTGACCGTACCGCATCTGCTCGCCTGCAGCGTGTTCATGCTGATCTACGGTGTGATGATCGTAGTGATCGGCGGCGTGGCGCTCGGCAGGATCAGCCGCATCGACTACGCGGCGCCCGTGCTGGAAATCCAGAAGCGCGTCGGCGCGCTGCATCGCGCTCACGTCATCGCGAACCTGTTCGCCGGTCTGCCATGGTGGTTCCTGTGGATCGCCCTCTTCGTGTTGGAAGTGAAGGCCAATCTCGGCGCCGATCTGTTCGTGACCGCGCCGATTTTCATCGAGATCACCGTGGCGTTGGGCGTGGTCGGGTTTTGCGGGACCATTTGGTTCTACCGCTCGCGTGATCCGGGCCGGGCCCGATCGCGGAACGACGCCTCGGTGCCTCGCAGCCTGCGCGACGCGAAAAAAGCGCTGGACGAAATCGCCCGGTTCGAAATCCCCTAACCACGATTCCGTAACAATCCATCCCTTCATCGCGACGAAGAGATGGATTATAATAGCCGCCCCTCTCCCGCCGAGGGGCGCTGCATTTTCGCGACGCGAAATCAGGCTCGGCGGGCTTTCGGGTTCTATCAACCGAAACCGCGCCCGCTCATTCTGGAGCCATGCAATGAACGCTGTCGCAAAACCGTCCACGAAGGATGACTTCAAAGTCGCCGATCTGTCGCTCGCCGACTGGGGCCGCAAGGAAATCGAAATCGCCGAGCACGAGATGCCGGGCCTGATGTCGATCCGCAAAAAATACGCCGCCGAAAAACCGCTCGAAGGCGTTCGCGTGACCGGATCGCTGCACATGACGATCCAGACCGCCGTGCTGATCGAAACGTTGAACGATCTCGGCGCTTCGGTGCGCTGGGCCTCGTGCAACATTTTCTCGACACAGGATCATGCCGCCGCCGCGATCGCAAAAACCGGTACGCCGGTGTTCGCGTGGAAAGGCGAAACACTCGAAGAATATTGGGACTGCACGCTCGACGCGGTGACGCACGCGGGCAACGAAGGTCCGGAACTCGTCGTCGACGATGGCGGTGACGTGACGCTGCTCATCCACAAAGGCTACGAACTCGAACAGGGCGACAAGTGGGTCGATTCCGCCTCAGGCTCGCACGAAGAGCAGGTGATCAAGAACCTGCTCAAGCGCGTCGCGAAAGAACGTCCGGGTTTTTGGACGAACGTCGTGAAGAAATGGCGCGGCGTATCGGAAGAAACGACGACCGGCGTGCATCGTCTCTATCAGATGATGGAAGCGGGCAAATTGCTCGTGCCGGCGATCAACGTCAACGATTCCGTGACGAAATCGAAGTTCGATAACTTGTACGGCTGCCGCGAATCGCTGGCCGATGGTCTCAAACGCGCGATGGACGTGATGCTCGCCGGCAAAGTGGCGTGCGTGTGCGGTTACGGCGACGTCGGCAAAGGTTCCGCGCACAGCCTGCGCGCGTACGGCGCGCGCGTGGTCGTGACGGAAATCGATCCGATCAACGCATTGCAAGCGGCGATGGAAGGTTTCGAGGTCAACACCGTCGAAAGCACGCTCGGCCGTGCCGACATCTACGTCACCACGACCGGCAACAAAGACGTGATCACGATCGATCACATGACGAAGATGAAAGACCAGGCCATCGTCTGCAACATCGGCCATTTCGACAACGAAATCCAGGTCGACGCGCTCAAGGATCTGGCTGGCGTCAAGCATCTCAACATCAAGCCGCAAGTGGATAAGTATACTTTTGCGAACGGAACGGCGATCTTCCTGCTCGCCGAAGGCCGCCTCGTCAACCTCGGTTGCGCGACGGGTCATCCGAGTTTCGTGATGTCGAATTCGTTTTCCAACCAGACGCTCGCGCAGATCGATCTGTGGAAGAACAAGGACAAATACGAAAAGACGGTCTATCGCCTGCCGAAGAAACTCGACGAGGAAGTCGCGCGTCTTCATCTGGAAAAAATCGGCGTGAAGCTGACCAAGCTGACCGACGATCAGGCCGCGTACCTCGGCGTGCCGCTGGATGGTCCATACAAGCCGGAACACTACCGTTACTGATCGACCCGTGCTACACTGATCCTGTGTTGATTGCACAGGATCAGTGCTATGGCTAATTTGACGCTTACCATTGACGACGAGTTGCTGTTGAAGGCCCGCCAGAGGGCCCTGCGCGAGAAAAAGTCGGTCAATGCGGTCGTTCGTGATTACCTGACAAACTATGTCAAAGCCGAAAATCACGAGCGCGCGCAACGGGTGATTCGCCTCATGGAAGAAATCTACCGGCAAGACAAGCCCAGCAGCGGAGGGAAAAAATGGACGCGCGACGAGATTTACGACCGTGAAGCACTTCTTCGACACGAACGTCCTGGTGTACCGGTTCGACGCAAGCGAAACCATTAAGCAGCCTATCGCTGCTGAACTGGTTGACCGCGCACTGACAGACGATACGTTTTGCGTGAGTACGCAGGTGATGATGGAGTTCTATCACGTTGCTACCCGCAAGTTGCGCGACCATCTGACGCCGGCGGGCGCCGTGAAAGTGATCCAGTCATGGGCCGAATATGAACCCGTCGTGTTCACGCCTACGCTGATTGCGGACGCCGCCGCCATCCACCAACACGATCGTTTGTCGTGGTGGGACTCGGCCATCGTGGCCGCCGCACTCGCCGCCGAAGCACAGGTGCTGTATAGCGAAGACCTGCAACACGGACGGGAATTTGGTGACTTGCGCGTGCAGAATCCTTTCCGGCATTCCGTGAACGAGCCGCGAACCGTCTATCGCAAGAGATCGAAAAAGTGATCCCCCTTTCTTTCGAATTCTTCCCGCCAAAAACCGATGAACAGCGCGCCACGCTCGAAGCGTCGGTGCCGAAACTCAAGGCGCTGAAGCCCGATTACGTCAGCGTCACGTTCGGCGCGGGCGGATCGACGCTGAGCTACACGCCCGAAACCGTCCAGCGTTTGCGCGAACATCACCGGCTCGATGCCGCGCCGCATCTGTCGTGCGTCGGCGGCACGCGCGACGAAATCCACGCACTGCTGACGCAATATCAAAACATCGGTTGCAAACGCATCGTCGCACTGCGCGGCGATCTGCCGTCGGGCATGGCGACATACGGTGATTTCCGCTACGCGAGCGAACTCGTTGCATTCATCCGGCAGGAGTTCGGCGACTTCTTCCATATCGAAGTTGCGTGCTATCCGGAAATGCATCCGCAGGCCGGCGATGCACACGCCGACATGAAGAACTTCGCCGCGAAAGTGAAAGCCGGTGCGGACGGCGCGATCACACAATACTTTTTCAATCCCGACGCGTATTTCCGCTTCGTCGACGAAGCGCGCGCGCACGGTATCGGCATTCCGATCGTGCCCGGCATCATGCCGATTTCGCAGTATTCGCAACTGCGCCGTTTCTCCGACATGTGCGGCGCGGAAATTCCGCGCTGGATCGCGAAACGTCTCGAGGCATTTCGCGACGATGCCGAGTCGATACGCGAATTCGGCGCGGACGTCGTCGC